>DASSMK010000401.1:0-28437 GCA_035688915.1 Thermoanaerobaculia bacterium | reverse complement strand
GCGCACTCGAAGAAGGCGCGGTCGACATCATCCTCAAGCCGCAGATGGGCGTGCGCGCGTTTCTCGAAGAGACTGCGGCGCAGCTGGCGGACACGATCCGCGCTGCCGCATCGGCGCGCGTGCGCAAGCGTCTGCCGCAGTTGCCGGTGACGCCGCGGCATTCCGCGGACGTCGTGCTTAAGCCGTCGCTCGCACGCGCGGCATCAGGCGGCGAAACGATTGTGGCCATCGGCGCATCCACGGGTGGCACGGAAGCGCTACGCACGATCGTGGAGACGCTGCCCGCCGACTCGCCGGGCGTGGTGATCGTGCAGCACATGCCGGAAGGATTCACGAACGCATTCGCCAAGCGGCTCGATTCGCTTTCCGCGGTTTCGGTGAAGGAAGCGCAAGACGGCGACATCGTCGCGCGCGGTCGTGTGCTCATCGCGCCGGGCGGACGGCACCTGCTCGTGCGTCGCGGGGCAAACGGTTACTGCGTGAGCATCGTCGATGGACCGATGGTGTCGCGCCATCGTCCGAGCGTGGACGTGCTGTTTCGCTCCGTCGCTCAAACGTGCGGCGCAAACGCGATCGGCATTCTGCTCACCGGCATGGGCGACGACGGCGCGGCGGGTCTGGGCGAGCTGCAGGCCGCCGGCGCGTTGACGGTCGCGCAGGACGAAGCGACGTCGGTGGTGTTCGGCATGCCGAAGGAAGCGATCGCTCGCGGCGCCGCCACGCAAGTGCTTCCCCTCGGCGCGATGGCCAGCGTCATCGCTCGCGCGCGCTAGCGGCGCTTCGTGCCCGAGTACGTGTACTGCGCGAGGCGCTGGCCGTTCGCGGAGTCTTCAATGAGCGTGGCCAGTCGCCGCGCGCGCGTTTCGCTCCGCTTCGCGCTCATCACCCAGTAAATCGCTACGCGGCGGTACGACGGCGCTTGCTCGGAGAAGAAGCGCCACGCTTTCTTGTTCTTGCGAAACGTTGCTTCTTCTTCCGCGGGCAATTCGGCGGGACGATTTTCGTAGCTGTAGATCGCGGAGCGGTCTGTGCTGCGCTGCTCGAACGCGCGCAGACCGCTCGGCTGCATCCGCCCTTCGGCGATCAGCTCATTCACGCGGCGGATGTTGATCGCGCTCCAGATGCTTCCCTTGCGGCGCGGCGTGAAGCGGATCGTGTAGCTCTCGTCGTCGATCCGTTTGCGCACGCCGTCGATCCAGCCGAAGCACAACGCTTCGTCGACGGATTGCGGCCAGGTGATCGACGGCCGTCCCGACGCGACTTTGTAGAAGCCGACCAGCAGCTCCGCGGCCGTGTCGTGATGCTTTTCCAGCCAGCGGCGAAAATCGGCCGGCGTCGCGAAGAACGTCACATCCCGATCGGGTGCCACACGGTCTTCGCTTCCTGGAACTCGAAGATGGCGTACGGCGACTGCGAGCGGCGCGTATCGGCCCAGCCGATCTCCGCGGCGTCGAAGTGCACCACGCGCTTCACGTTTTCTGCAGCGGTCTTCTGCGTGGCCGGAAGCGCCTCGCTGTCGATGCCGGTCGTGTCGATCGCATTGACATCCATATGCGCCGCGAGCCAGCTGACCAGTTCCTTCTTGATCCCGGAAATGAGATTGATCACGCCGCCCGGCACATCCGAATTCGCAAACGCCTCGGCCAGCGTAATGGCGGGCAGCGGCTTCGATTCCGACGTGATGGCCACGACCGTGTTGCCGCCCACAATGGCCGGCGCGATGCGGCTGACCAGGCCGAGGAGCGCGGGCTCTTCGGGGGCGACAATGCCGACGACGCCGGTGGGCTCCGGTACCGTGAAGTTGTAATACGGACCGGCCACCGGATTCACCGTGCCGAAAATCTGCGAGTACTTATCGCTCCAGCCGGCGTAATAGACCCAGCGGTCGATCATCGCTTCCACTTCGCGACGTGCGTCGGCGGCGTTAAAGCCCTGGCGGCGCAGTTCGTCCGTCAATTCGGCCGCGCGCGCTTCGCAGACTTCCGCGATGCGATAGAGGATCTGGCCGCGGTTGTATGCGGTCTTCCCGCTCCAGCCGCCCTGTGCCTTGCGCGCGGCGACGACCGCATTGCGAAGGTCTTTGCGTGAGCCACGACATGCGTTCGCGAGCAACTCTCCCCCTTCGCCGCGTACCGGATAGTAGCGGCCGGATTCCGTGCGAGGGAACTCGCCGTTGATGTAGAGCTTGTACGTTTTTCTTACGCTGAGTCGAGGCATGGCTGTTTAACTCAACACCACATACGGCGACAGACCGTGCACGCCGCCTTCGCGGCCGAATCCCGATTCCTTGTAGCCGCCGAACGGGCTGGTCGGATCGAATTTGTTGTACGTATTGGCCCAGATCACGCCCGCGCGGAGCTTCTGCGCCATCTTCAGAATGCGCGAGCCCTTTTCGGTCCAAACACCGGCGGAAAGACCGTACGGCGTGTTGTTCGCCTTCTCCAATGCTTCTTCCGGCGTGCGGAACGTCAGCACCGACAAGACCGGCCCGAAGATCTCTTCCTGCGCGATGCGGTACGACTGCGAAACGCCCGTAAAGAACGTCGGCGCAAACCAGAAACCGCGCGCCGGCAGATTGCACTGCGTCTGGAACATCTCGGCGCCTTCTTCGACGCCGCTGTCGACCAGCTCGCGAATCTTCTCCAGCTGTGCAGCCGAGTTGATCGCGCCGACGTCGGTATTCTTGTCGAGCGGATTGCCGACGCGCAGCGTGCCGATGCGCTCGCGCAGTTTGCGCACGATCTGCGGCAGCACCGACTCCTGCACAAAGAGGCGCGAGCCGGCGCAGCAGACGTGTCCCTGATTGAAGTAGATGCCGTTGATGATGCCTTCCACGGCCTGATCGATCGGCGCGTCTTCGAAAACGATGTTCGGCGCTTTGCCGCCCAATTCGAGCGTGAGCCGTTTCTTCGTTCCCGCGAGCGCGCGCTGAATGCGCTTGCCGACTTCGGTCGATCCGGTGAAGGCGATCTTGTCGATGTCGTCGTGCGCGACGAGCGCCGCGCCCGTGCCGCCCGCGCCGGTGATGATGTTCACTACGCCCGGCGGCAGCTCCGCTTCCTGAATGATCTCCGCCAGCATCAATGCCGTGAGCGGCGTCGTTTCCGCCGGTTTCAGAACGACCGTGTTGCCCGCCGCGAGCGCCGGCGCGATTTTCCACGCCGCCATGAGCAGCGGGAAGTTCCACGGAATGACCTGCCCCGCCACGCCCAGCGGCGAGACGTTGCGATTGGGGAACGCGTATTCGAGCTTGTCGGCCCAGCCGGCGTAATAGAAAAAGTGCGCGGCCGCGAGCGGGATATCTATGTCGCGCGATTCCTTGATCGGCTTACCGCCGTCCATCGTCTCCACGACAGCCAGTGCGCGCGACTTTTCCTGAATCAATCGCGCGATGCGATAGATGTACTTCGCGCGCTCGCTGACCGGCATTTTGCGCCACGTCTTGTCGTAAGCGCGGCGCGCTTCGCCCACCGCGCGATCGACGTCCTGCGCATCCGCCTCCGCCACTTCGGACAGCACGTCCTCAGTGGCCGGATTGACCGTCGGGAACCACTTCTTCGAATGCGGCTCGACGAATTTGTTGCCGATGAACAGATTGTGGCGCGGCGCGATCTTGATGTGATCGGTCGCCTCCAGGGAAGGCGCGTACTCCCACAGCATGGCGGAGCTGGCGGCGCCGGGCGTCAGGCGTTCTCGGGTTTCGATCTCGGTGATGGTGGTGGTCATCGCTAGTCGTCAATCACTAATCAAGCGTGAAGTAATCGCCGCTCTGGTACGCGCCGGTCTTCTCTTTCCGGAGCTGCATGAGGATGTCGTTGAGGAGCGAGGAGGCGCCGAGGCGGAAGAGATCGGGGGTCATCCAATCGGGGCCGAGGGTTTCGTAGAGGACGACGAGATAGGCGAGCGCGAGCTTCGCGTTCGAGATCCCGCCGGCCGGCTTCATGCCGATCTTCTTGCCGGTGGCCTGATGGAAATCGCGGATCGCTTCGAGCATCACCAGCGTCACCGGCAGCGTGGCGTTCGTGCCCACTTTGCCGGTCGACGTCTTGATGAAATCGGCGCCGGCGAACATGGCCAGCATCGACGCTTTGCGCACCTGATCGTAGTTCGCGAACTCCCCCGTTTCGAGGATGACTTTGAGATGCGCCGGACCGCACGCTTCCTTCACGTCGGCGATCTCGTCGTAGACCTTGCGATAGTCGCCGGAGAGGAACGCGCCGCGATCGATCACCATGTCGATCTCGTCGGCGCCGGCGGCGACGGTCTGCCGCGTCTCCTGCACTTTGATCTCGGCGAAGGTTTGGCCGCTCGGGAAACCGGTGGCCACAGCGGCGACTTTGACGTCGGTGCCGCGCAGCGCTTTTTTCACGAAGGACACCATGGTCGGATAGACGCAGACCGCGGCGACGCTCGGCACTTCCGGATCGGAAGGATCGGGACGGATCGCTTTGCGGCAGAGCGCCTGCACTTTGCCCGGCGTGTCTTTGCCTTCCAGCGTGGTGAGGTCGATCATCCGCACCGCCAGGTGCAGGCCCCACACTTTCGCATCTTTCTTCAGCGAGCGCTTCGCAAGCGAGGCCGCGCGCTCTTCGACGGACACGGCATCGACGCCGTGCGCCAGCTCGAGCGCGTCCGCCAGGCTACGCCGGAAATGCGCCGGCACGAGGCCGGGCGTACCGTGTGTGACGAGGGTCTCGGTCATGAGGAGGGATACCTTACACCAAGTTGTCGGTGGTCAGCGGCCAGCGGCCGGAGGTTAGTGGTTAGTGGTTAGCGGCCAGCGGTTAGCGGTTAGTGGTCAGTGGTCAGTGGTTAGCGGCCAGCGGCCAGCGGCCAGAGGCCAGAGGTTACGGCCAGCGGCCAGCGGTTAGTGGCCAGAGGCCAGCGGTCAGTGCCAGAGATTAGCGGTCAGGGGTCGAGGGTCACGGCACGCTGAAACAGAAAGGCAGCGGCTCTCGCCGCTGCCTCCACTGACCACTGGCCACTGACCACTGGCAACTTTGTCTTTCTACCGTCGTCCCACGGCTCGCCGGCGCACGATCGATTCTTCGTAGACGCTCCAGCGCGTGCCGTCGAACGTCCAGACGTCATTCAGGTAGTAGCCCGAGTAGCCGCCGAAGAGCACGAACTTCTGGCTGATCGGGTCGTACGCGAACGCGCCGTTCTGGCGTCCCGGAGGCGCGTTCTCGGCGGTGAGCTTCGTCCAGGTGGAGCCGTCCCACGACCAAAGATCGTTCGCGAAGATCTCCTTGCGCGTTTCGGGCGTCGGAAGATCTTCGAGCAGACCGCCGAACAGGAGGACCTTGCCGGTGTTCGGATCGACGGTGTACTGCGCGCCCATCCGCTGGCCGGGCGTCGTCGTCACTTCGAGCTTCTTCCAGCCCTGCGCCGGATCGAAGGACCACATGTCGCTGTAGCGCTCGATGCGGCCGTCGGTGTTCTTGCGGCCGATGCCGCCGTACACGACGACCTTCTGCAGTTTGGTGTCGAACCACGCCATCGCCACTGCGCGCGACGTGTACCGATCCTTCTTCACTTCGGTCCAGTTCGTCCCGTCCCACAGCCAGGTGTCGCTGAAGTAGCCGTTCAGATCGTCGTAGCCGCCGAGGAGGACGGACTTCTTCTGCACCGGGTCGTAGACGAAGCTGGCCTGGCGCCGCGAGGACGGCTGCTTGGCCGGTTTGGCGACGGCGGTCCAGACGGTGCCGTCCCATTCGAAGACATCCATGTTGCCGCAGACGATGACCATGCGCTTGCGATCGGTGTCGTATGTAGCCGCCTGGCCGCCGCACGTCGTGGGCGCCTTGTCGGTGGCCGGGATGCGTGCCCACTGGCTGTTCTGATAGCGCCACAGGTCCATCACCAAACCGTCGTCGGTCAGGCCGCCGTACAGCCAGATGGCCTGATTCTCGGGATCGGTGCGGAACGACGCCAGCGAGCGCGGTGACGGCTTCACATCTTCCGCAACCGCAACCCAATCGGTGCCGTCGAGGCGGTACAGCGACGCGCGCGGACCGCCGAAGACTTCGTTGCCGCCATACATGAACACCGTGTCGCGATACGGGTCGTACGCGACCGCGGCGCCGTACGCGCGGGAGATGCCCGCCTTCGGGACGAGCTTCGTCCACGCCTGGCCATCCCACTCCCACGTTTCTTCCTCGCTGCTCGGCGAAGAACAGGCGCCGCCGACGAGGAGGATCTTGTGCTTGTGCTCTTCCCACACCAGGCCCGATTCGTTGATGCAGGTCGGGTGCGTGGTGGGCATGGCGATGCTGTTCCACTTCGCGGCCGCCGGGTCGTACGCGTACATCACCTGCTCGGGCGTGTCTTTGTCGTTCACGCCGATCATCAGGACTTGATTGTGATCGCCATCCCAAACCAGCGCGGGGCGGCGGACCGCCGGAGCGTTCGTGGTGATCGCGCGCCACGTGGTGCCGTCGAACTCCCACGTGTCGTAGTAGTGATCGAGCGATTTGTCGGCTTTGCGGTACTGGCCGCCGAACAGCACGACGCGATCGCGAATCGGATCGAATGCAGCGCCGGAGAGGAAGCGCGTCGGCGGCTGATTCGGCGTGTCGATGCGCGTCCAGGCGTCGTTCTTCCACGCCCAGGTGTCGTTGTACTCGAGAGAGAGCTGCTCGTTCTTGCCGCCGAAGAGGATGGCGCGGTTGCGGATCGAGTCCCACACCATGACGTGGCCGGAACGGCCCGGAGGCGACGGATCGACGAAGCGGCGGATCCAGCGCGAGCCGGTGAAGAGCCACGTTTCGTCGAGGTCATAGGCGAGCCGGGTGCCGAAGTCGGTCGGTGTGATGCCGCCGAACAGGACCATCGTGTTGGTGGTCGGGTCGTACACCATGCGCGCTTGCGCGCGCGAGGAGGGATTGGCGAATGCGGAGCCCGCCAGGAGGAGTGCAGCTATGAGGAGAAATACGAACCGGTTCCGCGTCAGAACGCTCATCCGTGGGAGTGCCTCGTTTCGCTGATTAGTGATTGATACTTCGTGACTTGGCGGTTCGAACCGGACCATTCCGGGACAAATTCCGCTGCGAATTGAGACGAATGAGCGGGCAAAAAGAAACGCGCCGGCTTTCTTTTTCCGGCGCGTCTCGGCGGGTTGCGTGACCTTTCCGCTATTCGTGCGGACGCGGGTTGACCCCGTACTCCTCGGCAATGCTGACCAGGCGCTGCTCGACGTCATCGCCCGCGCCGCTGCCAAGGCTGCCGCGGATCTTTTCGATCTCGGCCATCTCGGTGTCTTCGAGGGCAAAACCGTGCGAGCTCAACGCATCCTGCGGATCGGCAATCAGCCTCCGACGGAACTCAGGATGCTCGATTGCCCGCCGGACGATCGCTCCGATCATCTCGTTACGCATTCGTGTTCCTCCGGCGGGTGGAGGAGCAAAGCGAGCGCCAGTTCGGGTGCTCGCGCTGCGCGCTCGTTCTCAGGCTCAAAGGCTCACAGGCTCAAAGGCTCAAAGGGGTTCTGCGCGAATGGCGGCCGTCGCGCACGGGCATCTGGCGCTCGCGCTTCACGGCTCGCGGCCTCAGGCTCAGAGGCTCAAAGGCGCAAAGGCTCAGAGTGATGCAGCGCGAGAAGTGGCCGTTGCAGTACTCGGGCGCAACACGGCATCTCCGCTCATGCGGCGCTTGCGACACCTGCGCTACTGTGAGCCTTTGAGCCTGTGAGCCTTTGAGCCTGAAGAGCGAGCGCGACGCGCGAGCCTCCGCGCGCTTCGCGCGCTACACGCGCCACCGCAACGTCACCAGCGTCTCCCGCAGGTGCAGCTTCGCGGGGCGGCCGAGGTTGTGGCGCGTGGTTTCGACAGTCAGGTCGAGGTGTTTCGGCAGGCCGATGCGCACGCCGCCGTCGACTTTTGTCCATTGCCACCAGATGCTCGGCGAGGGATACACCGCGCCGTTGCCTGTGAAGCGATTGGTCAGGCCGGACAGGCGCACGGCAGGTTGAATCGAGGTGATGGGACCGAAGCCGCGGAACTCGTAGCCGGCCTCCCCTTCCCACCCTTCGCGGTAGAGACCGGCGATCGATTGCTTTGTGTACTGCACGATGGCCGTCCCGCCATGCCACTCGCTGTAGATGCGGCCGCCCCACTCCTCCTTCTTTCTGCCGTTCAGCGGCAGCGGACGCGGGATGCCGGGCAGCACTTCATCGATCAAATCGAGATCGCCACCGTAGAACGTGCCGGTCAGGTTCTCCTGATCCGCGAGATCGCGGCGGTAGTGAAAGGCTATGGCGTCGAAGCCGTACGTTTGCGCGTCGTTCTGCCAGCGGTAGCCGAGGCCTTCGCCGTACTGCACGTGCTTGGTGGAGAAAAACAAATCCTCGGTCTCCGCGTTGTAGAGGATCGGAAAACCGGACTTGATGTCGGGATCGGGGAACGGCTCGCGCAGCGCAGGCTGGCCGTTGCCGCCGGCGAGCGCATTCGGATCGCGGAAAAAGAGCGGATTGCCGTTCGCGGCCTGCAGGCGCCAGTAGAGATTGCGTCCCACGCTGCCGCCGACCTGCAGTTGCACGTCTTCGAAGCGATTGAACGACGTCGCGGCGAGACCGTAGCTCTCCAGGAGGCGGATCGGCTGCCGCTCCATCTTCGGAAACTTGCCGGCTTGGAAGAAGAAGGACGTGCGCTCCGGCCGCTCCAGAAATTCAGGCTTCGGTCCGATGCGGATGAACAGCTCGTCGGCGTCGATCTTCCGGTCGCTCGGCGTCGGGTTGCGGCGGTACTTGTCCTGGAAGTGCACCTTCGCGCGCGCCGCCAGCCAGTTGCCGTAGCCGGTGTCGAGCTGTACGTTCGCGACGGAAAGCTCCACGTGGCTGCCCGCGTCCGGCGTTTCTTCGAAGCCGTGCGTCTCCCCGTGTGGCAGAAACTCTGGAGGGAAGCCGAACTTCAACTGAAAGCGATTCTCATCGCTCTGCCGGTAGTTCGCGCGAAGCTCGAATTTCGTTCTGAACGTCCACGCATCCTGCGCACACAAAGGTGTGCACACCGCAAGCAGCGCGAGGGCGAAACACGACTTGAACCGCATGAGCCTGATTCTACGCGAACGTGGCGTAGGAGGGGACTTATGCGGAAAAGCACATCCGGCAACGCTCGTAGCCGTCGGTGCTCGCGACGAGGACGCGCGATGCGCCGCGGATGCGTTTCGCGCTGAGGCAGGTCTCCTTGTGGACCTTCTTCCCCTTCTTCGATGCGACGTAGACGGGCGGCGGCGCGGTGAGGCGCGTCAGGAGCGGCTCGACCTCCACGCGCAACGGCACGAGTTGCAGCGACGGCACGTCGCCATCGACGAAGCTGCACAGCGCGTCGCTTGCGCTCCACGTCAGCAGCTCCGCGATCTCGTCGTCGAGCTTCGCGCGCATGGCGTCGACGAGCTGCTCTTCGCTGATGGCGCCGAGGATGAGGAGGATGCGGCCGATGGCGAGCTGCGAGGCATGCTTGATCTCCAGCGCCTTCTCCCGCTGCTCCTCGGAAATCGTGGTCGATGCAATCAATCGCTGCGCGAGGAACTTGTCCGGATCGTTCGACGCGCACGAGAAGATGCGGCCTTCTTCGAAGAACACCGCCTTTTCGCGATCGCCTCGCGTGACGAGCAGGGTGCCGGTGCGCTGCGCAGTCGCGAGGTCGCGCAACAGCGCCAACGCGTCGGTGAGCGCGAGTTGCGGAACGGATGGCCGCTCGACGATCTCTTCTTCTTCCTCTGCCACTTCTTCGACGGCGGGAGGCTGCGGCGGAATGGCGGCGAGCTGCTCGCTCACGCGCGCCAGCTCTTCCTCCGCCAGCTTGCGGCGATCGATCTCCTTGCGCAGCGCGACCGTCATGATGCGCAGCTCTTCCATCGTCTCTTCGCCCATGCGGCGGAGATCGCCGAGCGCTTCGCGCAACGACTCTTCGGTTCTCTTCCCTTTGTCCACTTCGGCGCGCAGCTGCTCGATCAGCGGCTTGGTGTCGATCCCTTTCGGCGCGGCGGCGGGCGGCGAGATCGTCTCCACGAATCCTTTGATCGTGCCGTCCTGCCGGAATGGGGTGATCGACGTGCGCACCCAGAGATGCGCACCATCTTTCGTGACGCGCCAGTCTTCGCCTTCGATGCGGCCGCCCTCACCCGATTCTTTGAGGAGGCGTGTGGAGTTGCCGTCCCAGCCATCCGCATCGCGATAGAGCTGGCGGCGGTTCTTGCCGACGATCTCTTCGCGCGTGTAGCCGAAGATGCGCTGCGCGCCCGCGTTCCACGCCGTGATGACGCCGTGGTCGTCGGTGCGGATGATGGCCACGTCGCTCAGCTGGTCGATGACGTGGGCGAGCAAGCGGTCGGCATCGCGCGCCGGCTCGTGACGCCGCGACGCGTGCACTTCATCGGCGATGTAGATCAGAAAGTCGACGCCGCCGTCTTCGGCGCGCACGACCGACGTCAGCACGTCGAGAGTGCCGTAGCGGCCGGTCTTCGACATCACGCGCTTCTCGAGGCGATAGCTGTCGATCTCGCCGTTCACGAGCCGCTTGATGAGCGGCAGCTCTTTCTTCCCGTCTTCCGGATGCGTGATGCCGTGCAGCGAGATGCGCGAAAGCTCTTCGCGCGTGTAGCCGACGATGGCGCGGAAGCGGTCGTTCGCGTAGAGCCAGTGGCCGTCCGGCGAAACGAACGCCACGCCGACCGGCGCCTGATCGAGCCCGAGCCGCACACGATCGTCGCGGGAGAGCGCAAGCCTTTGCGACGCGCCCCCCGACTTGCGGACGAGCGACATCACCTGGTTCACGAGGGGGAGACGCATAGGGGTTGTTTGCCGAAGGGCGGAATTGTACGACGGCCCGGCGCCGCCGCGCTTCGCCGCCGTCGAGGCTCAAAGGCGCAAAGGCTCAAAGGCTCAAAGTAGCGCGCGCAGCGCAACTCGCCTGAAAGCCGCAGATGCCACGCTCGAAACGCCGGGCGCTTGCGACGCGTTCGCTACTCTGAGCCTTTGAGCCTTTGAGCCTCTAAGCCTGTCAGTCCACCCGCCGCAATAGCGTGCCCGCGCGATCCGCGTCCTGCCGCCGTTCGCGCCGCGCCACGAATGCTTCTTCGAACGCGACCTGCGCGATAGCGGCGACCGGGATGGCCATGATCGCGCCGATGATGCCGAGCAGGGAGGCGCCCATCATGAAGGCGACGAAGACGGCCAGCGGCGAGATCGCCACCTTGCGCGACATCACGCGCGGCACGATGAAAAGGTTCTCCGCCTTCTGCAGCAGGATCGCGAAGACGAGATACGACCAGAACTGCCACGGTGAATGAAGCAGCGCGATGGCCAGCGCCGGCACCGCGCCGACGGTCGGGCCGATCACCGGAATCAACTCCCCCACCGCGGCGAGAATGGCCAGCGGCAGCGCGTACGGAATGCGTAGCGCTGCCAGTCCGACGAACGTACAGACGCCGATGATCGCGGAGAGCAGCAGCTGGCCGGAAAGCCAGGAGCTCATGCGGCCCGCCATGCGATTCAGTGTGGCGCGGCGTTCGGCGCGCACGGCCGGCGGATAGACGAGCAGGAAGAGATTTCGGAGCCGTTCCGCGTCGACGAGCATGTACGCGACCATGAACAGGATCGCCACCAGCGACGCGCCGACCGTGGCCACGCTGCGCACATAAAAGATGACGCGCGCACGAGGCACGGCCACACCGTGCGAGAGCTCTTCGCGCACGAAGCCCATCGGGATGTAGCGCTCGAGCGGCACGACGATGTTCGCTTCGATCAGCGCCGGCAGCTGACGCGCCAGATCGCGCGTTTCATCGATGAAGCGCGGCACGACCAGAATGAGGATCAGCAAGACCGCCACGAGAAACGGCAGGTAGACGATCAGCACCGCGCGGCCGCGCGAGAGCCGGCGGCGGAAGTGAAAGCGCCAGCGCAGCTGAATCCACCGCACGGCCGGTGAGATGCCCGCCGCGAGCACGGCGGCGACGAAGACGAGGATCAGCACTTCGCGCGCGAGCCAGAGCACCGCCACGGCGCCCGCGAAGATGAGAACGATGGCGGTTTTTTTGGCGAAGGTCTGCAATTCGCCGGTTCCGCTGCTGGGTCTCTGTCCGTACACGACGTCGATTCCTAGCCGAGGTACTGGCGAATGGCGGCTTCGATCTGCGGTTTGGGGACGGCGCCGGTGACGCGCCCGGTTTCGACGCCGTCGCGGAAGAGAACGAGAAGAGGAATGCCCTGCACGCGAAAGGCGGCGGCGGTGCGTGGATTCTGATCGACGTTCAGCTTGCCGAAGCGAACGTCGCTGCGCTGCGCCGCCAGCTCTTCGATGACCGGCGCGATGGTCCGGCACGGCCCGCACCACGCTGCCCAGAAGTCGACCAGGAACTTGCCCTGCGCGATGGACGACGCAAAGTTCGCGTCGGTCAATTCGAGGGGATGCCCGCCGAGGGGGGCTTTGCATTTGCCGCAAACGGCCTTCTTGCCGCTCCCGACTTCGGGAACGCGATTGGCCTGCCCGCAGGCAGCACAGCGAACGACGGGAGCGTCCATCCGCTGGCGGACTGTTGCGAGAAGTGGGCCGCCCGCCGCCGCCGCCCGCCGGCCCGCCGCCCGCCCAGGCTCATAGGCTCATAGGCTCACAGGCTCACAGTAGCGCGTGCCTGCCGAGATGCACGTGCGGCGCTTTTGTCGTGGCGCCCGTGAGATCGGCGCGCGCTCGCGCAGCGTGTGCTGCTGTGAGCCTGTGAGCCTGTGAGCCTGTGAGCCTGTGAGCCTGTGAGCCTGGGTGCGCGGCGGGCCAGCCTAAAATCCGTTTCCATGCGCACGGCTTCCCGCGCCGATCTCCCCTCGCTGGCTGCGCTCTTTGCGCGCGCGAACGATGCGCCGTACGACCTCGCCGTCGTGGCGGAGGAAAAGTGTTTCGAAGCGGGGGTTGGCGGCGAGGCCATCACGCGCGTGATCGAACGCGATGGGCGCATCGCCGGCGCAGCCGTGACGTGCGGCAAGTGGCTGCGCGTGCTGGCGGTCGATCGCGAGCATCGGAGCCAAGGGATCGGCAGCGCGTTGCTCGCGGATGCGGAATCGCGCGGCGCGCTGTCCATTTTCGCGGAGCCAGGCAACTACTTCACTCCGGGCGTGCTCTCCACCGACGCGCAACTAATCGCCTTCCTGCGGAACCGCGGCTACGTCGAAACGAGATCCACGAACAATCTCGACGCGCCGCTTGCCGCGCTGCCATCCGCTGACAACGTCCAACGCGCCACGCATGACGACGCGCCGCGCCTGCTCGCATTCGTCGAACAACACTTTGGCCGCATCTGGCGCTTCGAAGCGGCACGCGCGTTCGATCGCGAACTTCCCACCTTCTTCTATGTCGAAGAGGCAGGCGCGATCGCCGGCTTCGCCGTGCACGACGCCAATAACCGCGGCCTGGCCTGCTTCGGCCCCACCGGCGTCGCGGAAGCGATGCGCGGACGCGGACATGGCCGCCACCTCCTTCTCGCTTCGCTCGCCGCTCTCCGCGATCTCGGCCACACCAACGCCGTCATCCCGTGGACCGACGCGCTCGACTTTTATCGCAAGAGCTGCGGCGCGACGGTCGCGCACCGCTTCCTCACCTTCGCGAAGCAGACTGAATGGCGCGAAAGTCGCAGGCCCGACAGCGTTTGATAGACTCCGCCGCCGTGAAACGGAACGCGAAAAAAGCGCCGCTGCGCAGCGGCAACCGACGCCAGCATTTCCTCCCGCTCGCCATCGGCCGCAGCGGCGGCGTGGTGCTGGCCGCGCTGGCTTTCTGGTTCTTCAAGAAGCAGGCGGATTACGTCGTGGAAGGGAGCGCCGACCGCTACGACGACGCCGTGATGGAAGCGGTGCACCGCATCGATAATCCGGCCATGACGCAGGTCATGCACGCGGTGACGCAGCTCGGCACGCACGCCGGCATCGGCACGGTGGCAGGCATCACGGCGCTGGCTCTGCTGCAGAAAGGCCGCAAGCACGATGCGGTCACCGTCGCGATCTCCACCGGCGGCGCGATGGCCATCAACACGATCCTCAAGAACGTCTTCCAGCGGCAGCGTCCGCAGGAGCTGGCGCGCCGCATCAAACTGCCGAAGTCGCACAGCTTCCCGAGCGGCCACTCGCTGCTCTCCGCCGCCACCTTTCCCATCGTCGTGCACCATCTCGTAGAGCGCAAATCGCTGCCGGTGCAGGCCGTCGCACACACGCTCACCGGCATGCTCATCACGAGCGTCGGCTTCTCCCGCGTCTACTTTGGCGTCCACTTCCCCTCCGACGTCCTCGGCGGTTTCGCCGCCGGCTTCGGATGGCTGGGGCTGACCTCGCTGACGCACACGGCCGCTGAAGCGGAAACGCGCGATTAACGAGTTGTCAGTGGCTAGTGGTCAGTGGTCAGTTGCCCAAGGCGTCCCTCTCGCCGACTGACCACTGTCCACTGACCACTGACAACTCGACTTGATACACTCCGCCCCCGAGCACCGCACCTGGCAAGAATCCTTCAGCCGGCGATTTCGTTAGGAAAGCACGTATGTCATCCAGTACGCCGTTCGGCGCCAATATCGCCTTCATCGAAGAGCTGTACGAGAGATTCCGACTCGACCCCCAATCCGTCAGCCTGAGCTGGCGCGAGTTCTTCGCGGACTACGAGCCGCAAGCCGGCGAAGAAGAGCCGGAAGAAGAGATCGAGCAGCGCGTCGCCGCCGCCACACGCGGCGGAGTGGAGCGGCGCGCGCCCTCGCCCGCCGTCGTCACAAAACCGGCGGGCGAGGCGCCCACCGCTCCAACAGCAGTTCCCCCGCCGCGCCCCACCCCCGTTCCCTCGCCCAGCGGCAACGTCGTGCCGCTGCGCGGTGCCGCATCGAAGATCGTGGCGAACATGGAGTCGTCGCTCACGGTTCCGACGGCGACGTCGATCCGCAACATCCCGGTCAAGGCGCTCGAAGAGAACCGCCGCGTCATCAACAATCACCTCGCGCTGACGGGCCAGTCGAAGGCGTCGTTCACGCACATCATCGCGTGGGCCATCGTCAGCTCGCTGAAGAAGTTCCCGCGCCTCAACGCCGCTTTCGCCAATCAGGACGGCACGCCCGTCCGCATCGACCGCGAAGACGTGAACCTCGGCATCGCCATCGACATCGAGCGCAAAGACGGCTCGCGCTCGCTGCTCGTGCCGAACATCAAACGCGCCAACACGCTCGACTTCGCGCAGTTCCTCAAGAGCTATAACGAGATCGTCCGCAAGGCGCGCAACAACACGCTCGAAGTGGCGGACTTTGAAGGCACCACGATTTCGCTGACGAACCCCGGCACCATCGGCACGGTGGCCTCGGTGCCACGTCTGATGCAGACGCAGGGCACCATCATCGCCACCGGCCAGATCGACTACTCCGCCGAATACTCGGCCAGCGATCCCGCCGTGCTCGCGGACCTCGGCATCTCCAAGGTGATGACGATGACGTCGACGTACGACCATCGCATCATCCAGGGCGCCGAATCGGGCGCGTTCCTCGCGCGCGTGCACGAGCTGCTGATCGGCGCCGACAACTTCTACGACGAGATCTATCGCGACCTGCGCATCCCGTACGAGCCGGTGCGCTGGGGCAAGGACCGCCACCGCCTGGCGTGGGGCACCACCACCAACGACGAGATCATCGCGCGCGAAGCCGCGGTGCTGCAGATGATCAACGCGTACCGCGTGCGCGGCCATCTGCTCGCCGACATCGATCCGCTCGAGTATCACGTCCCGAAACATCCCGAGCTCGATCCGCACTACTACGGCCTGACGATCTGGGATCTCGACCGCGAGTTCATCTGCGGCGGGCTGTGCAGCCGCGAGACGTCGAAGCTGCGCGACATCCTCGACACGCTCCGCGAAACGTACTGCGGCAAGATCGGCCCCGAGTACATGCACATCATGGATCCGGAGCAGAAGAAGTGGCTCCAGGACCGGATGGAGCCGTCGCGCAACAAGCAGCCGCTCGACGGCGCGACCAAGCGCCGCATCCTGATGAAGCTCAACGACTCGGAAGCGTTCGAGCGCTTCCTGCACACCAAGTACGTCGGCCACAAGCGCTTCTCGCTGGAAGGCGCCGAATCGACGATTCCCATGCTCGACTATCTCTTCAATGAGGCAGCGGCAGACGGCGTGGTCGAAGGGGTGCTGGGCATGGCGCACCGCGGCCGCCTGAACGTGCTCGCCAATACGCTCGGCAAGTCGTACGAGCAGATCTTCCGCGAGTTCGAAGGCGACATCGATCCCTCCACCCGCGAAGGCTCCGGCGACGTGAAGTACCACCTCGGCGCCGAAGGCACGCATCACTCCCCCACCGACACGACCCTGAAGCTGTCGCTGGCGTCGAATCCGTCGCACCTCGAAGCGGTCGATCCGATCGTGGAAGGGATGGTGCGCGCGAAACAGAAGCTGCTCAACGATCGCAATCGTTCGCTCGTGTTGCCCGTGCTACTGCACGGCGACGCAGCGTTCGCGGGCCAGGGCGTCGTTGCCGAAACACTGAACCTTTCGCAGCTGAAGGGCTATCGCACCGGCGGCACGCTGCACATCGTGATCAACAATCAGATCGGCTTCACCACCGGTCCGGAATCGGCGCGCTCGTCGGTGTACGCCACGGACGTCGCCAAAGCGGTGCAGGCGCCGATCTTCCACGTCAACGGCGACGATCCGGAAGCGTGCATCCGCGCCATGAAGCTGGCCTACGACTTCCGCCAGCAGTTCCACAAGGACGTGGTGATCGATCTCGTTTGCTACCGCCGCCACGGCCATAACGAAGGCGACGAGCCGTCGCTCACGCAGCCGCGCATGTACAAGCTGATCAAGGAGCACCGCTCGGTGCGAAAGATCTACACCGAGCAGCTGCTGCGCAAAGGCGACATCGATCCGCAGGAAGCGGAAGCGTGGCTCGATCAGTTCCAGTCGAAGCTGCAGGAAGCGTTCGACCGCACCAAAGAACAGGAAGCGCCGCACTCCGATCGCGATCCGCTCTGGACCGACGAAGAGCTCACCGGCTTCCAGAAGGACGCTTCGCCCGACACGTCGATCACGCGCGAAGCGCTCGCGCAGATCGCGAATGCGGTGGCGTCGACGCCCGAGGGATTCACGCCGCATCCGAAACTGAAGCCGGTGCTGGCCAAGCGACGCGCCATGGCCGAAGGCAACGAGCCGATGGATTGGGGCACCGCCGAGCAGATTGCCTTCGGCTCGCTGCTCATCGACGGCTTCCGCGTACGGCTCTCCGGCCAGGACGTCGGTCGCGGCACGTTCTCGCATCGTCACGCCGTGATTCACGATTACGTCAGCGGCGACGGCTACGTCCCGCTCAACGCGCTCGCCAAAGATGCCTCAGGCGCCGCGCGCGTGCCGGATCCTGTGATCGTCAATAACGCGCTGTCGCAGGAAACGAACGATCCCGTCGCGGCGGTGAGCTTCGCCGTCTACGACTCCCTCCTCTCCGAATACGGCGTCCTCGGATTCGAATACGGCTACTCCGTCTCCGATCCGGGCGCGCTCGTGATCTGGGAGGCGCAGTTCGGCGACTTCATGAACGGCGCGCAGATCGTGATCGATCAGTTCATCTCCAGCGCGGAAGAAAAGTGGGGCCAGCACAGTGGCCTCGTGCTGCTGCTGCCGCACGGCTACGAAGGCCAGGGACCGGAGCATTCGTCCGCGCGTCTGGAGCGTTTCCTCACGCTCTGCGCCGAGGGGAACATGCAGGTCATCTATCCGACCACGCCCGCGCAGTACTTCCACGCGCTGCGCCGGCAGATGAAGAACAACCCGCGCAAGCCGCTCATCGTGACGACGCCGAAGTCACTGCTGCGCCATCCGCAAGCGGTGTCGACGATCGACGAGCTGCTCACCGGCCGCTTCGAGCCGGTGCTGCTCGACGTCGCCACGAGCGCCGAAGTGCAGCGCGTGATCATCACCTCCGGCAAGGTCTATTACGACCTCAAGACGGCGCGCGACAAATCGAGCGCGAACGTGGCCATCCTGCGCCTCGAGCAGTTCTACCCCTTCCCGCAGACGATGCTCGCCGACGCGCTGGCGCAATACCCCGGCGCGAAGGAGATCATCTGGGTGCAGGAAGAGCCGCGCAACATGGGCGCCTGGCCGTTCCTGCACGAGCGCCTCCTCGGCCTGATGCGCGAAGGCCAGAAGCTGCGCTACGCCGGCCGCCCGGTCGCCGCAGCGCCTGCGACGGGCTCGCACCATCGCCACGACGAGCAGCAGAAAGCGCTCGTCGAGCTGGCACTCCACGGATAAATCAGAGAGAACGTTGGAGCGGCGGGGCTTGCCCCGCCGTTCGTCTTTTTACCGGCGGGGCAAGCCTCGCCGCTCCAACTCACGGCATCGCGTCAATTTCGAGCAGCGGCAGCGCACGTTTCGGCGCGCCGGGCATCGGCGCCGCGACGTCGCCCACGCGCCGTCCGCCGACCTTGATGTAGAAGCGCTCCGCGTTCGGATCGGCCACCACCATCAACGTGCCCGGGAAGAGCCCGCGCGCATGCTGCACGAGCGCGCGTCCGACGCCGCGTCCGTGAAACGCGGGATCGACCCAGAGGTGCTCGAGCACGGCGTGATGCCCGTCGCCCTGCACCTGCGCCACGGCCATGATCGTCCCCTCTTCTTCCGCGACGAACGTGGCGTGCTTCTCGATTTCCTCGGCCGTAATCTTCAGGCTGTCATGCCACGCGGCGAGCCACTCCGCGGGATAGCCCCAGTGCGCCTTGGCCGCGCGGATGATGATCGTGAGTCGCTCGGAGTCGGAGGGTACCGCCCGGCGGATTTCCATGCGCCGCAGCTTAGCACTGGTGGGGGCGACGACGGGGGGCCTCCGGCGGCCGGGGCCATTGGCCCCGGACCCCATTGGTTGGCCTAGCCTCCGCCGACACTCACTTCCAACTCGCACGACAGTGTCGGCGGAGGCTAGGCCAACAAACGGGGTCTGGGGCCCGTGGCCCCAGCCGCCGGAGGCCTCCCGTCGTCCCCGTCAGCCCCCGGTGCACTACACTTCCCGCCTCATGCGCACGATCGGCATCGCCGCGAAGATCACTGCTCCTGCCGCGCTGTCGTATGCCGCACAGGTTGCCGCCGGTCTGCGCGCGCGCGGCGTCGCGGTCATCTTCGATGAAGACACGGCGCGCGAGATCGGCGACACCGCGATCTCGTATGCGAAGCCGGAGCTCGGGCAGCAGGTCGAAGTGCTGATCACGTTCGGCGGCGACGGCACGCTGCTCTCCGTCGCGCGCCACGCGCCGGAGCACGTGCCGATCGTCGGCGTGAACATGGGCACACTCGGCTTCCTCACTGAGATTCGCGTCGAAGAGTTTCCGGACGTGCTCGAGCGCGTGCTGGCGAACAACTTCATCGTCGAGCCGCGCGTGACGTTCAACGTGACAGTGAAGCGCGCGGAGGAAGCGGCGTCGAAGGCGTATCGCGTGCTCAATGATTGCGCGATCAACAAAAGCGCGCTGGCGCGCATCATCGAAATGCGCGTGAGCGTGGCGGGCGTGTTCGTCTCCACTTTCCGGGGCGATGGTCTGATCGTGGCCACGCCCACCGGATCCACGGCGTACAACCTGTCGGCCGGTGGGCCGATCATCTATCCGACCATGGGCGCGGTAGTGATCACGCCGATCTGTCCGCACATGCTCACCAATCGGCCCATCGTGCTGCCCGACGAGCTGGACATCGAGATCGGTTTCTCGACGCCCGATCAGCAGGATATTTACCTCACGCTCGACGGCCAGGAAGGCTTCGAGATCACCGACGGCGATCGCATCTGCGTGCGCAAATCCGACAAGCCGGTGCTGCTCGTGCAGTCGCCGGACAAGAATTACTTCGACGTTCTGCGCACGAAACTGAAGTGGGGTGAAGGATGAAGAAACCGTACGCCACGCTGCGCGATTACGCGATGGAGTTCCCGGAGGCGACGGAAGAGTTTCCGTGGGGCCACGCGGCGATCAAGGTGAAGAACAAGACGTTCGTGTTCCTCAGCGAAGAGGACGGCGTCTTCTCGATGTCCGCGAAGCTGCCGAACTCGCGCGACATGGCTCTCGACCTTCCCTTCGCCGAGCCCACGCACTACGGCCTCGGCAAGAGCGGCTGGGTCACGGCGAAGTTTCCGAAAGGGGAGAAGCCGCCGGTCGATCTGCTGAAGGCGTGGATCGAGGAGAGCTACCGCGCCATCGCGCCGAAGAAGCTCGTCAAAGCGCACTTCGGGTAGCGGTCAGCGCAGCGACTTTTCGTACGTCGCGCGCACCGCGGCGACATACGCGCGCGTTTCGCGGAACGGCGGCACGCCGTTGTACTTTTGCACGGCGCCGGGGCCGGCGTTGTATGCGGCCAGCGCGAGATCGAGATCGCCGCCGAACGTGTCCAGCAGCGTGCGCAGATAGCGCGTGCCGCCGTGGATGTTCTGCTTCGCGTCGAAGACGTCGTTGACGCCGAGGTATTGGGCGGTGGCGGGCATGAGCTGCATGAGGCCGCAGGCGCCGGTGCGTGAGACGGCGCGCGCGTTCCACGCCGATTCGCGGCGCGCCACTGCGGCGACGAGGCGAGGATCGACGCCATGCAGCTTCGCGGCGTCGGCGATCACACTCTCCAGCTCGTGCGGTACGTTCACCGGTGCGGCGTTGCTGTTGAAGAGCGTGGCGCCGTACGGGTGATACGCGAGGCGGACCGGGGCCGACTTCAGCGTCAGCAGCGCCTGCTTGATGTTCCCGAAGAAGTGCCAGGCGGTGATGCCGCGGCTGTCATTCGTGATGGTGATGCCCTTCTGTCGCAGGCGCGCCAGCGGCACGTCGGACGCCGAAAACTTCCGATCGTCGGCGTGGGCGGCGACCGCGACGAACGCGATCAGGATCACGAATTTCTTCATCAGGTAGCAATGCGCAAACCGGCATCACGACGTGTAGCATTCCGGCTCATGCGTACCACCGTAGCCGCTGCGCTATGCTTCGCCGCTCTGTCCGCCTGCGCTCCGGCGCATCCTTCAGCAGAAAGCGTACCGATGACGACGACATCCTCGACGAGCGACAACGGCACGATCTTCATCGGCGGCACCGTTTACGCGGGCGCGAGCCAGGCGCCGCGCCCCGACATGGCCATCTACGCCGCCGGCGGCACCGTCCGCGCCCTCGGCAGCGCCGCCGAATTGCGCGCCGCACATCCGCAGGCGAAGGTGTTCGACGCGTCCGGCGCCACGATCCTCCCCGGTCTCACCGACGCACACGGCCATCTCTACAGCCTCGGCCAGGCACTCGATACCGTGTCGCTCGTCGATACAACGTCGTACGACGAGGTGATTGCGCGAACCAAGGAACGCTCCGCGCGCGCCGCGGCAGGCGAATGGATTCAGGGCCGCGGTTGGGATCAGAACGACTGGGCGGTGAAGGAGTTTCCGACCGCCGCCGCGCTCGACGCGGCCATTCCCGATCATCCCGTCTGGCTGCGACGCATCGACGGACACGCCGGTCTCGCCAACACGGCGGCCATGCGCGCCGCGGGCGTCACCGCGGCGACCGCCGATCCGGAAGGCGGCAAGGTGCTGCGCGATGCGAACGGCAATCCGAGCGGCGTGTTCATCGACGAAGCGATGAGTCTCGTCGAGCGCGCGGTGCCGCCGGTGTCCTTCGAGCAGCGCAAAGCGCGCGTGCTAACCGCGGCGCAGGACATCGCCGCGCACGGCCTGACGGAGTTGCACGACGCCGGCGCGGACGACGACACGATCCGCGCGGTGCGCGAGCTGATCGACGAGAAGCGCTTTCCCATTCGCGTCTACATCATGCTGTCCGGCGACGACGAGGCGCTGCTGCAGAAGTGGTTCGCCGTCGGTCCGCTCATGAACTACGGCGACCGCCTGACCGTGCGCTCCGTGAAGCTGTACGCTGACGGCGCGCTGGGCAGCCGCGGAGCCGCGCTGCTCGAGCCATACAGCGACGACCCCGGCAATCGCGGCCTGCTGATCACGAAAACCGAGCGGATGACGGACGTCGCGCGCCGCGCGCTCGCCGCCGGATTTCAGGTGAACACGCACGCCATCGGCGATCGCGGCACCCGCAATGTGCTCGACGCGTACGAAGCAGCGAACGTGCATCCCGAGCAGCGCTTCCGCATCGAGCATTTGCAGGTGATCTCGCCGCCCGACGTGCCGCGCCTCATCCAACGCGGCATCATCGCCTCGATGCAGCCCACCCACGCCACCTCCGACATGGACTGGGCCGAACAACGCCTCGGCCCCACCCGCATTCATGACGCCTACGCCTGGCAAACCGTGCTCAAAAACGGCGGCCGCCTCGCGTTGGGCTCCGACTTCCCCGTCGAAGATGTGAACCCCTTCTTCGGCCTTTATTCAGCAGTGACGCGCCAGCACCAAAACGGCATGCCGGCGGGCGGCTGGCAACCGGAGCAACGCCTCTCCTTCGCCGAGGCGCTGCGCGGCTTCACGAGCGACGCCGCCTACGCCGCGTTCGAAGAAGGCTCGCGCGGCACGATCGAAGTGGGCAAGCTCGCCGATTTCACGATCGTCGAGACGTTGGCGGACCCGCTGTGGAAGACGAAGGTGCGCGCGACGGTGGTGGGTGGGGAAGTGGTTTACGAGGGGAAGTAGGGCTAAAACCAGTTCTCGACCGCTAATCCGTCGACGCGCGTGAAGTGCCGCGTGTTGTTCGTGATGAGCGTTGCCCCCGCCGCGAGCGCGTGCGCGGCGATCAACACATCAAAGTCACCGATCGGTGTACCGCGCGTGGCCAACTTCGCCGCGAGCAGGGCGAAATGACGTGCGCACGCATCGTCGAACGGCAGAACACCGACGTTCGCAACGAATGTCTCCACGAGCGTTCGAAGGCGCGCCGAGCGGCGACGCTCCACTCCGAAGTAGAGTTCCGCGACGGTGATCGCGCTGACGCACAGCTCCGATGGACGATGTTCGAGGATCTGTGCACCCACACGACCTTCACCGCGCAACGCGAAGCTCACGCTGTCCGTGTCGAGCATGAAGAGGGAGCTCAATTGAGCGGGTCGCGCTTCTCGCTGATCGGTTGCGATTGGGGCCGTTCGATTTCTTCGGTCCACGAACCGAGAGCTTCGACGAACGCCGTCGTCCATTCGTCGACCGGCTCGAGAATGACTTTACGCCCCACTCGTCTGGCGACGACCTCGCGGGCATCGTCCGGAAAACGAACCGATTTCGGCAATCGCACGGCCTGGCTGCCGCCGTTGTAGAAGATCTTCGCTCTGCCCGCCATACGCCACAGTCTAGACGTGCGTATAGACAAGCGTCAAATGCGCCAGCCTTCGCCGCCCGCCCTAACTCACCATCTCGTAATCATCGAAATGCGTCAGCGCGCGGAAATCCTGGTAGCGCTCGTAGACGTCGCTCAGTTGGATTTCGCGCAGGCGATCGAGGGAGAACTTTTCGACCGTGAACGACGCCAGGACGCTGCCGAAGATGATGCCGCGGCGCAGCTCGCGGTCGTGCACTTCGGTGCGCGAGGCGAGGTAGCCGAGGAAGCCGCCGGCGAAGGTGTCGCCGGCGCCGGTGGGGTCGAAGACGGTTTCGAGCGGATACGCGGGGGCGGCGAAGATCGCCTCTTTCGTGATCATCAGCACGCCGTATTCGCCGCGCTTCACGACCAGGTACGAGGGGCCGAGGGCGAGAATCTGGCGGCAGGCTTTGACGAGGTTTGCTTCGTTCGTGAACTGGCGTGCTTCCGCTTCGTTGATGATGATCAGGTCGACTTCGCGGAACACTTTTTCCAGCGCGTCGCGCTTCGACGTGATCCAGTAATTCATCGTGTCCAGCGCCACGAGGCGCGGGCGTTTGCACTGCTTCAGCACGTCGTACTGCAGTTCCGGATCGATGTTCGCGAGGAACAGCACGTCGGTGTTGCGCTGCTGTTCGGTGAGGTTTGGCTGGAAATCGGCGAACACATTCAGCTGCGTGTCGCGAGTCTTGGCGACGTTCAGGTCGTAGCCGTACTCGCCGCTCCAGAAGAACGTCTTCGCGCCGGGGACGCGCTGCAGGCCGTCGATGTTGATCTTGCGTCCGCGGAAAACGGACACGTCTTCTTCGGTGAAATCGTCGCCGACCACCGCCACCAACTCCACCGGCGTGAAGAACGACGCGGCGACCGAAAAGTACGTCGCGGAGCCGCCGATGCAGCGGTCCACCTTTCCAAACGGCGTCTGCAGAGCATCGAACGCAACGCTACCGACAACGAGAATGGACATGAGTGCTTTTCCTTACGAGATGTATTTGCCGATGAGCGGCGAGAGATCGTCTTTCACCTTCGGCGGAATGGAGCCGCGATCGGTGATCAGCGCGAATTGCAGCGCGTTGACGCAGCCGCATTCGCGCTGGCGCGACGCCGCGCGCGCGATGGACGAGCGGAGGATCTTCTGCGCCATCGACGCATTTTTGCGGAGGTATTCGAGGATCGCGTCGACGCTGACGTCGTCGTGCTCCGGATGCCAGCAGTCGTAGTCCGTCACCAGCGCCATCGTGGCGTAGCAAATCTCCGCTTCGCGCGCGAGCTTCGCTTCGGTGAGATTGGTCATGCCGATCACGTCGACGCCCCACGTGCGATAGAGATTCGACTCCGCGCGCGTGGAGAACTGCGGCCCTTCCATGCAGAGGTACGTGCCGCCGACGTGGTAGGTCGCGCCGTGCTCTTTCGCCGATTCGCTCATCAGGAACGCGACGCTGGCGCAGATCGGATCGGCGAACGGCACGTGTCCGACGAGACCGTTGCCGAAGAACGTATCGGCGCGGTGGCGCGTGCGATCGATGAACTGGTGCGGGAAGACGATGTCGGTCGGGTGGTAGTTCTCTTTCATCGAGCCGACCGCGCTCGCCGAGAGAATCGTGTGCACGCCGAGGAGCTTGAAGCCGAAGATGTTGGCTCGGTAGTTCACTTCGGTCGGCGTGAAGCGGTGACCGCGGCCGTGGCGCGCGAGAAACGCCACGCGCACGCCGTCCACTTCGCCGATCACGAACGGATCGGAAGGCTCGCCGAACGGCGTTTCGAGACTGCGCTCGAAGAGCACGTCCAGACCTTCCATCTGATAGAGGCCGGAGCCTCCGATGATTCCGATTTGCGCGTCCATTTCGATCCTTAACGGGGTGTGATGCCCTTGAACTTCTTCACCGCCGCGTCGATGGCTTGTCCGACGCGCAGCGCGAGATCGACCGCTTCCAGTCCATCTTCCGCCGCGACGATCGGCCGCGAGCGGTCGCGCACGCATTGCAGAAACGCTTCGAGCTCCGCGCGCAGCGGCTCCTTCTTCGTCACCTGCAGCTCGAACGGCCGCAGCACATTCGAAGTGTCGTCTTCGATGAGGCGATAGCCCTTCACTTCCTGCTCTTTCGTGTCGACGGAGATGTAGAAATCGCCGCCGAAGAAACGCTGCTTGCGCACGCGCTCCTGCGAGACGCGGCTGGCGGTGAGATTGGCGACGGCGCCGTTTTCCAGCTCCAGCCGCACGTTCGTGATGTCGACCTTCTCCGTCAGCACCGGCACGCCGACCGCGCGAATCTCCACCACTTTCTGCTTGAGCAGAGAGAGGACGAGATTGAGGTCGTGCACCATGAGGTCGAGCAACACGTCGACATCGAGCGAGCGCGGCACGAACACACCGAGGCGCTCGGATTCGAAGTAGCGCGCATTGCGCACGAGATCGGCGACGGCGGTGATGGCCGGGTTGTAGCGCTCCACGTGGCCGACCTGCACGACGCGATTCTTCTGTGCCGCCAGTTCGATGAGCTCGCGCGCTTCGTCGGTCGTGGCCGTGATCGGTTTTTCGATCAAGACGTCGACGCCGGCGTTCAGCAGGTCTTTCGCCACTTCGAAGTGGCTCGTGGTCGGCGTGGCGATGACGGCGCAGTCGATCTCGCTGGCCAGCTTCCGCGCATCGTCGAAGCGTGTGATCTTCAGATCGGATTCGATTTGCGCGGCGATCGTGGCGTTCGGCTCGACGAAACCGACCACCCGCGCTTCCGGCATTTCGGTGAGGACGCGCGCGTGCAGGCGGCCGAGGTAGCCGGTGCCGAAGACGCCGACCTTCATCGAATCACGCCTCGCTGCGCCTTCCGCACAAAGTCTGCGAAGTACCGCACCTCCGGCACGTCGCCCAGCTCCGCGTCGATGCGCGCGAGTGCGTCGGCGAGCTTCAGGTGCGAGCGGACGAGAATGCGATAGGCGCGTTGCAGCGCTTCGATGGTTGGCTTCGCGAAGCCTTTGCGCTCCAGGCCGATCGTGTTGATGCCGTACGTTTGCGCGGGGCGGTTGCCGACCGTCTTCACGAACGGCAGTACGTCCTGCGTGCAGATCGAGCCGCCGCCGATGAAGGCGTGGTCGCCGACGTGGCAGAACTGATGGACGGCGCTGAACGCACCGATGGTCGCGAAATCGCCGACGTCGACGTGTCCGGCCAGCGTGGCGTTGTTCGCGAAGATCGTGTTCGAGCCGACGTGGCAGTCGTGTGCCACGTGCGAGTAGGCCATGAAGAAATTGTTATCGCCGATCGTCGTCACGCCGCCGCCGCCGGTGGTGCCGCGGTTGATGGTCGTGAACTCGCGGAACGTGTTGCCGTTGCCGATGCGCAGCTCGGTCGCTTCGCCTTTGAACTTCAGGTCCTGCGGCTCGGTGCCGATGGACGCCTGGCCGAAGAAGCGATTGCGCTCGCCGATAGTGGTCGGGCCTTCGATGCGCAGGTGCGGCCCGATGACGGTGCCGGCGCCGATGGTGACGTTTGGCCCGATGATCGCGTACGGCCCGATGGTGACGTCCGCGCCGATTTGCGCGTCACTGCTGACGACGGCGGTCTGATCGATCGTGGCCATTCCCTACTCCGGCCTCAGCGTCATCACGCTGAGCATTTCGGCTTCGGCCACGACCGCGTCATTCACTTTGGCGATGCCTTTCACCTTCACGGTGCCGCCGCGGCGCTGCAGCACGTCGCATTCGAGGATGAGCTGATCGCCCGGAACGACCGGCTTGCGGAAGCGCGCTTTGTCGACGCCGCCGAAGAGGAAGAGCTTCTTCTCGCGATCTTCGATGTCGCGCAGGAAGAGCACGGCCGAGCATTGCGCCATCGCTTCGACGATCAGCACGCCCGGCATGACCAGCGCGCCGGGGAAGTGCCCCTGGAAGAACTGCTCGTTGGCCGTGACGTTCTTCAGGCCGACGATGCGTTTGCCCGGATCGATCTCGAGAATCCGGTCGACCAGCAGCATCGGATAGCGATGCGGCAGGAGCTTCATGATTTCGTGGATGGTCAGCATGTTTACCTTCTCTTGCTCAGGCGCCGGAGCGCCGCTTCGCGCCGCGCGAATTCGCGGAACGGTACGGCCGGGATGCCCATGACTTTCGTGTCATCCGGCACATCGCCGAGGACGGCGCTTTTGGCGGCGACCTGCACGCGATTGCCGATCTTCAGATGTCCTGCGAAGCCGGACTGCCCGGCCACTGCGACGTAATCGCCGATCTCGGTGGACCCGGCGATGCCCACCTGCGCGACGAGAAAGCAGTGCTTACCGATCTTCACGTTGTGGCCGATCTGCACGAGGTTGTCGATCTTCGTTCCCTCGCCGATCACCGTCTCGCCGAGCGCCGCGCGATCGATGGTCGAGCCGGCGCCGATCTCCACGTCGTCTTCGATGCGCACGATGCCGACCTGCGGGATCTTGTGATGGCGGCCGCCTTCGGTGGCGAAGCCGTAGCCATCCGAGCCGATCACGACGCCGCTGTGCACGATGCAGCGCCGGCCGATGACGCACGCGTAATAAATGGAGACCTGCGGATAGATGATCGTTTGCTCGCCGATCTTCGCATTCGCTTCAATGGTGACGTGCGGATAGATCACCGCGCTGTCGCCGATCTCCACGTTCTCGCCGATGGCGACGAACGGCCCGACCGCGACGTTCACGCCGAGCCTCGCCGTCGGCGCGATCGACGCAAGCGGGGAAACGCCTTTCGGCATCGGCCGCGCGGCGAAGAAGCGAGCGACGGTGCGCGCCATCGCAAAGTATGGATTGGCGACGCGGATGAAGCGCGGCGAATCGCCTTCGAAATCGTTCGCCACGAGGATGGCCGTCGCGCGCGTGGTCTCGACCTGCGGCGCGTACTTCGGGTTCGCCAGAAAGCTGATCTGCCCCACCTCCGCGTCGTTCAGCGGCGCGACGCCCGCGATGGTCGTCTCCGGGCCGTCGTAGCGGCCTTCGACGAAGCGGACGATCTCGGAGAGAGGGACGGACGGCATGAGCGGCGCGGATTGTAGCGGAAATGAAAAAGCCTCCCGACGGGCGGGAGGCTTTCAGGAAACGCGAGGAAATCGTTACTTCTTGACGGGCGCGGCGGCGTTGGAACCGATCGCGTCGTTGAAGCGCTTCACGACGACGTCGGTGATGTCGACGGCGTCCGCGGCGTAGACC
>DASSMK010000400.1:0-12509 GCA_035688915.1 Thermoanaerobaculia bacterium | reverse complement strand
GTTTCCTCGCAAGTCCGCCGATCCGCGTGATCCGCGCGCGTCATCGCTGCTCGTATCGGCTTCTGAATTTTCGCGCGGCGAGTTCGTGCTCCTCGGATTGCCGTTCGACGCGTCGATCCCTTCGCGTCCCGGCGCGAAACTCGGCCCGAAAGCGTTTCGCGAGGCGCTGCCCTCGCTGACCACATTCGGCGCCGGCGTCGAGCTCTCCCACCGCACCTGCCGCGACCTCGGCGATCTCGATCTGCCCGGCACGTCGGTGCGTGTGGCTCACGAGCGCGTGCAGGCAGCGGCGCGCGCGATTTTCACGAGCGGCGCGACGCCGTTTTTCATCGGCGGCGACAACGGCCTCACCGGCGCACTGATTCGCGGACTGGCGGAAGCGCGGCCGGAGCTGAAGCTCGGGCTGGTCGTGATCGACTCGCATTACGACGTGCGCGAATACGACGACGACGATTCGCTCTCCAGCGGCACGCCGTATCGCCGCGCACTCGAAACCTCCATCGCCTCCGGCGATCGCACGTTCATTGTCGGCACGCGCGATTTCGCGAACTCCTCGCACTACGACCGTTGGGCGCGCGAGCAGGGCATCACCACGATCGGCGTGGATGCGTTCGATGCGCGCAGCGCGCGCGAGATCGCGGCGGAAGTGCGCGAAAAGCTGGAAGCGAGCAGCGATGCGATCTTTCTCTCGATCGACATCGATGCGGTGGAGCTGCCGGGATCATCGGCGGCCGCGCCGGGAACGCTGACGTCGCGCGAAGCGATCGCCATCGTGCGCGAGATCGCGCGCTCGCCGAAGCTGATCGGCGCCGATCTGTCGGAGCTCTCGCCGCCTTACGACGTCAGCGGTTTGACGGCGAAGCTGGCGGCGCGCTTATTTCTCGAAGTGCTGGCTTCGCGTTGAGCGCGAGCGTAGCGATGGCGCCGTTCGGACCGACCGCGTAGCAGCGCGTCTTCGCGCACGCGACCGCGTTGTAGCCCTTGCCCGCGTGCGACCACGTGCGGCCGGCATTGTGCGAAACGTCGGTGCCGCTCGTGCCGGTGACGACGATCGTCTTGCCGTGCACGGCGATCGAGGAGCGATACGGCGAGCGGAGAATCACGCGATGGCCAACGGCGACGCTGTCGATCACGTCGTCCGGCTTCTTGTAATCGCCGCCCGCGGCGAAGAGCTGTCCGTTCTGCACGGCGATGCTGAAGACGCCGCTGGAATCGTTGCCCGTCGGCATCGGGAAGTCGATCGACTCCCACGTCCCGCCACGACAGTGCAGTACGCGCGCGCCCGATGTGGCGAGCCAGACATCATCGCCTTCCACCGCGATGCACGTGCCGCTCGCCGCGAACGCCGCTTCGTTTTCGCGCGCGGCCGGTCCTTCGAGCGAGCGCCACGTCGCGCCACCGTCGCTCGTTTCGAGCAGCACGAAACGGCCGTCGATCGGATCGCCCATCGCGAAGCCATGCTGCGGATCGCTGAACGCAATGGCGTCGAGAAAGACGCGCTCGTCCTTCCACACCGGCGTCCAGTGCGCGCCGCCGTCGGTCGTGCGAAAGATGCGGCCGGCCGTGGCCATCGCCACGGCGGTCGTCGTGTCGAATGCGCTGATGTCGCGGATGTCAAGTGACGGATCGATCGTGTACGTCTCCCACGAGCGGCCCGCCGTGTTGGTGCGGATCACGGTGCCGCCGGTGCCGCTCGCCCACACCACGTCATCGCTCACCACGCAGAGGCCGCGCAGCGAGGCATTGGTCACGAAGAGCAGAACGGCGAGGATCGTCATACGGGTGTCAGCTCCGGTCGTTTGGCGGTGCGTCCGTCGCCGGACGAGATGCCGCGCGCGTGGCGCCACAGCCACGGCGCGAAATGATTGCGCACCCACGCCCATTCTGCACGCGCGATGTCGCCGAACGTCGGCGGCGGCAGCGGCGGCAGCGCGTCGGACCACGACAGGTCGCTCGTGATGCCGAGGAGGTGGGACATGGCGGCGGCGATCTTCTCGTGGCCGGCGGAGTTGGCGTGCAGGCGATCGTCCGACCAGACGCGCGGATCGGCAGCGACCGGATGCCGCGCCAGATCGAGCAGCAGCGCGCCGGTGTTCGCGCAGGCGCGGCGCACTTCCTCGTTCAGCGCGAGTGTGCGCTCGCCGAAGAGTTTCGCGATCGGCATCACGTCGCGGAGATCCGGCAGCGTGAAGATGATCACGGTCGCGCCGATGCCGGTGAGAGCGCGCAACATCGCTTCGATGTCGTCGCCGACCACACGCGCATCGAACGAGAACCGCAGCAGATCGTTCGTGCCCGCGCTGACGGTCGCCAGATCGGGACGCATGGCCACGGCGCGGGCGAGCTGCTCTTCTTTGATGTGCCGCGTCACGCGGCCGCGAATGGCCAGGTTCGCGTAGAGCAAGCCGCCACCTTGCGCCGCATTGACCGCATCGGCCAGGCGATTGGCCCAGCCGCGATAGCCGCCCTGGCCATCGGGATCATCCAACCCTTCCGTGGTGCTGTCGCCGATGGCGACGTAACGCGAGAAGCGCCGCTCCATGCCGTTACTTTTCGAACTCCCACGCGATCTTCTTGAGCACGCGATCGACGCGCTCGATGAGCTGCAGGATGTCTTTCTTCGCGTGCGCCGCGGAGAAGAACGCAGCTTCCAGTTGCGACGGCGGCAGGTAGACGCCTTCGCCGAGCATGAGGTGAAAGAAGCGCGCGAATTTCTCGCGATTGGAACGATTGGCCGATTCGAAATCGATGACCGGTCCGTCGTTGAAAAAGATCGTCCACATCGAGCCGACGCGATTCATCGTGATCGGCACGGCGTGCTTCTCCGCTGCCGCGCGCACGCCGCTCTCGAATTCCGCGGTGCGCTCTTCGAGATCGTCGTAGATCGACGAGTTGCGCAACACGCTCAACGTGGCGCGGCCCGCGGCCACCGCCACGGGATTTCCGGAAAGCGTGCCCGCCTGATACATCGGGCCGAGTGGTGAGACGAGCTCCATCAGCTTGCGCGAGCCGCCGTACGCGCCGATGGGCATGCCGCCGCCGATGATCTTGCCGAGCGTGGTGATGTCCGGCTTGATGTTGTAGAGCGACTGCGCGCCGCTGTACGCGACGCGGAATCCGGTCATCACTTCATCGAGGATCAGCAGCGCGCCTGACTCGTCGCAGATCGCGCGCAGACCTTCGAGAAAGCCGGGCTGCGGCGGGATGCAACCCATGTTGCCGGCCACCGGCTCCACGATGATCGCGGCGAGATCGCTGCCGTGTTCCTTCACCGCTTCGCGCACCGCGTCGAGATCGTTGTACGGAACGCTCAGCGTGAGCGCGGTGACGTCCTTCGGGACGCCCGCGGAATCGGGAAGATTGAACGTCGCGCCGCCCGATCCTGCTTTGACGAGCAGTGAATCGACGTGGCCGTGATAGCCGCCGTCGAACTTGAGAATCTTGTCGCGACCCGTGGCCGCGCGCGCCAGACGGAGCGCGCTCATCGTCGCTTCGGTGCCGGAGTTGACCAGGCGCACCATCTCGATGGACGGCACCGCCTGCACGACCATCTCCGCGAGCTCGATCTCCCCTGCCGTCGGCGCGCCGAACGAGAACCCGCGCGTGGCCGCTTTCTTCACCGCTTCCACGACGTAGCGATGGCCATGTCCGAGAATCATCGGCCCCCACGAGCCGACGCAGTCGATGTACTGAAGATTGTCGGCGTCGAAGATGCGCGAGCCCTGCGCCATGTCGATGAACGGCGGAGTGCCGCCGACGCCGCGAAACGCCCGGACCGGCGAATTCACGCCGCCCGGAATGACTTCCTGTGCACGCTGAAAAAGAGCATCCGATTGCTTACCCATGTCGGCGCGGGATTATATGGGCGGCGGGCCGATGGCCCGCCGCCCAGGCTCATAGGCTCATAGGCTCACAGGCTCAGAGTAGCGCGCGCCTGCCGAGAGCCGCGGATCGTGCGTTTCAGCATGAGGTCGGTCCAGGCCACACGTGCGGCACTCGGGACGCGGGTGCTGCTCTGAGCCTATGAGCCTATGAGCCTTTGAGCCTAGTGAGGAGCCGGCCGCAGGCCGGCGGGGCTAATACGCGTTCTCGTGCCGCAATCCGCGTGTCACCGTCATGAACAAAATCTTCAGATCGAGAAAGAGCGACCAGTTCTCGATGTAGTAGAGATCGTGTTCGATGCGCATGCGGATGGAGGTGTTGCCGCGCCAGCCGTGCACCTGCGCCCAGCCGGTCATGCCCGCGCGTACCTTGTGGCGCAGCATGTAGTGCGGGAACTCGGCGCGGAACTGCTCGACGAACTCCGGGCGCTCGGGACGCGGGCCGATCACGCTCATGTCGCCGACCAGCACGTTCCAGATCTGCGGCAGCTCGTCGAGCGACCACTCGCGGATGAAGCGGCCCACTTTCGTGCGGCGCGGGTCGTCTTTCTCCGCCCACTTCGCGCCGGTGGCGTTCTCCGCGCCGACGCGCATGGAGCGGAACTTCACGATCTCGAACGGCTTGCCGTCCAGTCCCATGCGCACCTGGCGATAGAAAATCGGGCGGCGGTCTTCGAGCCAGATTGCCAGCGCCACGGCCAGCATCACCGGCGAGAAGACGATCAGCGCGGCGGCGGCGATCAGCAGATCGAACGCCCGCTTCACGAAGCGGCTCCAGCCCTCCAGCGGCGTCTCGGAGAGATTGATGGTCGGCAGTCCCTCGAGGTCTTCCACGCGCGAGCGCAGCACCATGAACTGCAGGAGATCGGGCACGACGTGAATCGAGACGACGCTGCGCGTCAGACGATCGAGCAGCGACATCATTGCCTGCGTCGATGCATGCGGCAGCGCTACGAACACGTGCGCGATCTTTTGCTCCGCGATCACCCGCTCCGCGTCGGAGATCGAGCCGAGGCATGGGAGAGGTTCGAGGACGCTGTCGTCGCCGTTGCGGAGGTAGCCGACGATGTTGAAGCCGAGGTGATCGCGGTGCGCGATGATGCGCTCGAGAACGGCGCGCGCGAGCTCACCGTTGCCAGCGATCAGCACGCGATCGAGATCCTTCCCCGCGCGGTGCCGCCGCTCGACCAGCGCGCGCACGATCGTCCGGCCGACCGTCACGAGCAGAATCGCGCAGCCGAGGAAGATCAGCAGCGTGGCGCGCGAATACGACGTTTCGGCGTCGCCGGGACGCACCCACAGCAGCACGCCGGAGAGCACGACCGTCGCCACGACAGAGCCGATGGCTACGGCCAGCCATTCTTCGACGCGACCGCGCGTGGGGCGGATGCGATACAGCCCCTGCACCGCGAACGCGAGCGGGAAGACGATGGTGATGAGCGGCAGGAGATGCGCGTACGTCGCAAAGTCCTGCTGCCCTTTCGTGACGGGGATGACCTCGAAGGGGAAGCGGAGGAACCACGCCACGAGCATGGCCAGGTTCGACGCGACGGCGTCGACGACGAGGTAGACCGAGGCGAGGCCTTTGTGTTTTTTCTCGATCATCGCCGGTGGGCTACTCGCTCGATCGCGGCGCGCATCTCGCGCTCGAACCGCGCGCGTGAAAACGTGGCGGCGTGGGCGCGGATCGCGTCGCGATCCCATTCACGCGACTCGACTTGTTCGAGAGCGCGAACGAGCGATTGTACCGTCGGCGAGCTGAAAAAAATTCCTGTCACGTTCTCCTGCACCGTGTCGAGCACGCCACCTTCGGCGAGCGCCGTCACCGGTGTGCCGAGCGCCATCGCTTCGAGCGGCGTGATCCCAAAGTCTTCCACGCCGGGCAGGATGAGACTGCGCGCGCCGCGGACGTGCTCGATGATCTCCGCTCTCGATACGTGCCCCAGGAACGAGACGTTGGGTCCGCCTCGGCGCCGCAAATCCCGAAGCAGCGGCCCGGTACCGATCACGATGAGCTTGCGACCGCTCGCGGCAACGGCGTCGACGGCGAGGTCGATCTTTTTGTACGGGACGAGCGCGGAGACGATGACGTGGTAGTCCCGTGTTGCCGCCGTGAGAGGGCGGCATCTTGGATCCAGGAACTCGTCGTCGACGAACGGATGGATCACCTCCGCCTCGCGATCGTAATGCTTGCGGATGCGGTCCCGCACGAAGCGCGAGTTGGCTACGAACTCCGTCACGCCGTTCGACGAAGAGACGTCCCAGCGCCGCAGCCACGGCGCCATGGCCATCATGGCCCCGCGCTGCAGCGGCTTGCTGCGCGGAAAGTAATCGTCGAAGCGATCCCAGATGTAGCGCATCGGCGTGTGGCAGTAGCAGAGATGCGGCGCACGCGCGATCACTCCTTTGGCCACGCAATGGCTGGAGGAGATGACGAGATCGAACGGCGACAGATCCCACTGCCGCACGGCGCGCGGAAAAAGCGGCAGCAGGCGGCGGTAATCGCTCGCGCCCATGGCCAGCGATTGCAACCTGCTCGTATGAATGGGACGCGCTTCGATTTTCTCGGAGACCGAGCCGCGGAAATGAAAGAGGGTGAAGAGCTCCGCGTCGGGTACGACGTCGAGGATTCCTTCGAGCACCGCCTCGCCGCCGCGCATGCCGGTCAGCCAGTCGTGGACGACGGCCACGCGACCGTAGCCGCGCTCAGCGCTCATTCTTCTTGGCGTTCGGCGTGGATTTCAACGGGTACTCGTCGGTGGCCGCGCACTGGTCGCAAATATGGTCGTTGCGCAGATACTCCTCCACCGAAACCTCGGCCAGACAGCGAACGCAATAATGCTTCCCCGTCCGTTCCTGCAGTCTGCGTGGCACCGGCTTGTCGTGCATCGGGCGGGAGGGATGATACCGCGGCGCCACCCGCGCCGCGCTCCGCGCGTCGCCGCCCCATCCAGGCTCATAGGCTCATAGGCTCATAGGCTCATAGCAGCACCAGCGGCGCGACCTGCGGCTGTACGCGCAAGCGACAGTCGCAGCTCCGCGCACGGCGCGCGATCCGCAACATGCCACCCGCGAGGAGAACCGCTCTCGCGCCGCCGGTGCTGCTCTGAGCCTATGAGCCTATGAGCCTATGAGCCTGGGCAGGGGGGCGGAGGCCGGAGGCGCACGGAATGCACGTTTGTTACGAAGCGCAGGAGGCACCCATGATCACCGTCCGCAAAGCCAGTGAGCGCGGCCATTTCAATCACGGCTGGCTCGATACGAACCACACCTTCTCCTTCGCCGATTACTACGACGAAGCGCATATGGGATTTCGCGCGCTGCGCGTCATTAATGAAGATCGCGTCGCCGCGGGACGCGGCTTCGGAACGCACGCGCATCGCGACATGGAAATCGTGTCGTACGTGCTCGAAGGCGAGCTCGCGCATCGTGACTCGATGGGCACCGGCTCCGTCATCCGCCCGGGCGAAGTGCAGCGCATGAGCGCCGGCACGGGCGTCATGCACAGCGAGATGAATCCGTCCGAAGACGAGCCCGTGCATTTTCTGCAGATCTGGATCCTGCCGGAGCGCCGCGGCATCACGCCGAGCTACGAGCAGAAAAAGTTCGAAGACGCGGAGCGCACCGGCACGTTGCGCCTCGTTGCTTCTCCCGATGCAAGCGACGGCTCGCTGAAGCTGCATCAGGACGTGCGCATCTATTCGACTCTGCTCGACGGCAAAACCGAGCTGTCGCACGAGTTCAAGCCCGATCGCTACGGCTGGGTGCAGGTAACGCGCGGCGAAGTGCAACTGAACGGAACGAAGCTGCAGGCCGGTGACGGCGCGGCGATCGAAAATGAATCGCGCGTGACGCTGTCGGGCTCGGGCGAAGTGCTGCTGTTCGATCTGAATTGATACAGTGGAGGAGCTCCATGCTCCTCCTCTTCCGATTCATCGCCGTCATGATCGCGAGCTTCTTTCGCCCGCGCATCGATCCCCTCGGCGAATCCGTCGTGCCGTTCACGGTGCTGCCGACGGATTGCGATCTGAACGTTCATGTCAACGCGGGCCGCTACCTCAGCTTCATGGACGTCACGCGCGTCGAGCTTCTCGGCCGCACGCGCCTCTTCCGCAAAGTCATGTCGCGTGGCTGGCGTCCCATCGCCGGCGGCGCGGTGGTGCGCTTCCGCCGCTCGCTGCTGCCGTTCGAGCGCTTCACCATCCGCTCGCGCGTCATCGGCTGGGACGAGAAATGGTTCTACTTCGAGCACCTCATCGAACGGAACGGTGATCTCTGCGTCACCGGTCACGCGCGCGTGCTGCTGCGCCATCTGAAGAAGAAGGAGAACATCCCCACGCGCGCGTTCCTCGAACTGGCCGGCATCGCCCATCGACCCGCACCGGAGCTGCCGGAGTTCGTGAAGCAGTGGCGCGATGCGGAGAACGCGCGCTGACGCCACTCATGAAGAAACGCGAGAAGGCGCAGCGCATCGGCGAGATCCTCGACGAGCTCTATCCCGCGCCACCCATTCCGCTCGAGCACGAAGATCCGTTCACACTGCTGATCGCGGTGCTGCTCTCCGCGCAAACGACGGACGTGCAGGTGAACAAGGTCACGCCCGCGCTGTTCCGCACTCGCGCAAACGCCGCAGGAGATGGCCCGCCTCACCGAATCGGAAATCCTCGGCGCGATCCGCAGCTGCGGTCTCGCCCCAGGCAAAGCAAAGAACATCCGCAAGCTCGCGCAGACGCTCGTCGACGAGCACGACGGCCAAGTGCCCGCCGATTTCGAAGCGCTCGAAGCGCTGCCCGGCGTCGGACACAAAACCGCGAGCGTGGTGATGTCGCAAGCATTCAACATCCCCGCGTTCGCGGTCGACACGCACATCCACCGCCTCGCGCAGCGCTGGGGACTCTCCTCCGGCAAATCCGTCGAACAGACCGAGGGCGATCTGAAGAAGCTCTTCCCGCCCGAGGAGTGGGCGAAGCGGCATCTGCAGATCATCTACTTCGGACGCGAGTACTGTCCGGCGCGCAATCACGATGCGGCGCGGTGCCCGATTTGTTCGTGGGCGGCGCGCAGACGCAAATAACTCCGCGTATAATTCGCGCCGGTGCGGTCCACAATCCTTTCCCTTCTCGCCACGCTTGCGCTCGCGCTGCCCGTCTGCGCGCGCGAATTCGCCGTCCGGCCCGCGCCGCAGTGGGTGGAGAAAACCGCCGCCGAGCTGACGCTGAACGTGGCCAAGGAAAACGTCCGCTGGGGCATCTACGACATCCTCAGCGAAGAGCAGACGCGCGTGCACGGCGGCGAGACTTCGCGCTACTACCGCACCGTGCGCAAAGTGCTCTCGCCGAGCGGCGTGCAGAACGCGTCGGAGCTGTCGTTCGACTTCGATCCGACGTTCGAGAAGTTGACCATTCACAGCGCGTCGATCGTGCGCGACGGCAAATCGGTTCAAGCGTTCGACGCTGCCGACGTGCGCGTCATCGAAAAAGAAGAAGACGCCGACGATCGCATCTACGACGGCGAGCGCACTGCTCTGCTCTTCCTCAATGACGTGCGGCCCGGCGACATCATCGATTACTCCTGGTCCATCGACGGAGCGAATCCGCTGCTGGCCGGCAAGTTCACGGAGACGTTCGAGCTGAGCTCCGGCGTTCCCGCCCGCCTCGTCCGCACCCGCATCGTCTGGCCCCTCGGCCGCCCATTGCAGTGGCGCGGCGCCGAGCCGCGCATCGCCACGAACGGCGCGGAGCAAGTGTTCGTCTGGGAACGCCGCGACGTCGCCGCGCTCGACGTGGAAGACGAAATCCCGTCGTGGTACGAGCCGTGGGAAACCGTGCAGCTCTCCGAGTTCGCGTCGTGGAGCGAAGTCGCGCAGTGGTCGACCGCGATGTTCAAAGTCGACGCGAAATCATCGGCCGCGATCAAAACGCTCGCCGACAAAATTCGCCGCGAGCACCTCACGCCGGACGGCCGTCTCACCGCCGCCATCCGTTTCGTGCAAGACGACATCCGTTACCTCGGCATCGAGATGGGCCGCAACTCGCACGAGCCGCATCAACCCTCCGAAACGCTCGACCAGCGCTGGGGCGACTGCAAAGACAAAGCGCTGCTGCTCTCCGCGCTGCTGCGGGAGCTCGGCGTCGAAGCGTATCCCGCGCTCGTCAACACGAAGCTGCGCTCGCGCCTCATCAACCGCCTCCCCTCCCCGTTCCTCTTCGATCACGTCATCGTGCAGGCCATCGTGGCCGGCAAGACGTATTGGATCGACGGCACCATCTCCGATCAGGGCGGCGCGCTGACATCGCTCGAAACGCCGAACGACGGCTACGCGCTGGTCGTGCGGCCGGAGTCGACCGCGCTCGCGAAGATCGAGACGAACGAAAAAGGCGCCACGCGCGTCGAGAAGACGTACACCACGCGCAACTACAAAGAGCCGGTGCTGCTCGACGTGCGCACGACGTACAGCGGCGGCGAAGCCGACGCGATGCGCTCGGCGCTGGCCACGATGTCGAAGGCCGATCTGGCCAAGGATCGCATCAACGATCTCGCCGCCGATCAGCCGAAGATCGAAGCGGCCGGCGCGCTGCAGATCTTCGACGACCGCCTCCGCAACAACATCGTCATCAAAGAAAAGTACCGCGTGCCGGACCTTTGGAGAGACGGCAGCTGGACGTGGTATCCGCGCGAGATCGAATCGCATCTGCAGCGGCCGGACACGATGATCCGCTCGATGCCGCTCGCGTTCGACTATCCGCTCGACGTGGCGGAGACGGTGACGTTCAACTTCCCCGAGGAGTTGAGTGTGGAGGGGCGGTCGAGCGTGACGGAGACGCCGACGTTCCGCCATGAATACACCATCGATCGCAACGGACGCACGATCGTCGTCAAGCAGACGCTCCATGCACGCAAAGACGTCGTCGACGTAGCCGCTGTTCCTGATCATCTGACGAAGCTCAACGGAATCTGGAGCGAGATCGGATTCTCGCTTTCACCTGACGGCGCGCAGCCCGCAACCGCGGAGAAAGACACGAGCGCGGCTGCGGACATCCAGCGCGCGATTCGCGACACGCCCGCCGTATGGAAGTGGACGTTCGGCGTGACGTTCATCGGCCTGCTCGTGGGCGTGGCCACGTACATCGCGGTGCCACGTGCACGGCGTGCGCGTCGCGTCGAAGAGATCGCTGCGGTGGCGCCGCGTCGCGGATTCGGTCCGGGCGAAGCGCCGATGAGCGCCGTGCCGGTGCGGCACGAACACGAGATCGGATTGCATCTCTCCAACCTGGCCTGCCGCTGCGGCGCGCGTTTGTTCTCCGACGCCGACGTGCAGCGCGCACGCTACGGCGAGCAGGATCTGACGATCATCACGCGCCAGTGCGGCAAGTGCGGCCAGGAGCAGGCCATGTACTTTACGGCCGCGTAGACGCGTCGCCGCATTGACGGTGGCCTTCTTTACTCCTATATTTAAGGCACCAACCCATTCGCGTATGGATAAGCGCGTGCGAGCCGTGCTGTCGGTACTCGATCGCGATTACTCCGGTGTGCCGGACTACGCCGGAATCGCCTCCCAGCTCGGCGTGTGTCTGACGCGCCTCGAGCACCTCTTCAAGCGCGACACCGGCAAATCGATGCGCGACCATCTGCGCGATCGCCGCCTCGAAGCCGCGGCCGCGATGCTCGTCGAAACGAATCAGCGCGTCTCCGAAATCGCCTGGGCCGTCGGCTACAAAGACGTGGCGAACTTCAATCACGCCTTCCGCCACATGTTCGGCGTGAGCCCCAGCGAATACCGCATCGATCGAAGAATCGAGCAACTCCTACCAAGCGCGCCGCGGTCCGACCAAGCCTGACGCGTTGCCACCAACGGATCGCGATTGACCGTGCCGGAAGGCCATTTGTAAGGTCGTTTCCGAAAGGAGCGACATCATGGCTCAAGGAAACGTCAGCGTGACTCAGGGCGGCGACGGCGTGAACATTCACATCGGCGGGCAGAAGCTCGACGCCAAGACCGTGGAAGGCTGCATCAGCGCCGTTCTCGCGTGCGGCTGCCTGAGCAACGGCATCCACATCCAGGCGAAGTGCTTCGACGTCATCCGCAAGCACAACGACACCGCGAACTGCATCGCCAAGTGCTTCGGCTGTTCGTAGGACGGAGACCGTCACCATGACGATCCTCGACGACGTTCTGCTGTCGCCCGACATCATTGCGGAGCGGCGCGCGAAAACGGCGGTCTCGCGCAACGTGATCTTCGGGCTATCCGCGCTGTACGGCCTGTCCACGCACAGCATCCCCATGCCGCTGAACGAGTACGAATCGATCGACTCGGGGCAGGTCTCGCTCATGCTCGACGCCGAAGCGCCGCCGCATCAAAACCTCGGCATCGTCGACTTCGAGCAGTTCAAGCTGAAGGTGCGCTACGGCGTGCAGGCGGTCTTCCCCGGTCTCTACCGGCTGATCACCTCCGGCCGCCACGATCCGTCGCTGCTCAATCCGATCCGCGCCACGGCCACCGACGAATGCAACGTGACGGAGACATACAGCGGCTGGCGCGCTCTCGGATGCATGGAGTTTCTCCCGGGCTCCCTCTGGTCGGGCGCCCACGGTGGCTGAGATGGCCGCATCACCTCCAGTTTGGGGGA
>DASSMK010000399.1:0-9066 GCA_035688915.1 Thermoanaerobaculia bacterium | reverse complement strand
ATGTTCGCGACGTTCGGATAGACCGCGACCGTGCCGATGCCGTAGTTCGAAATCCAGAGATTGCCCGCGTCGTCGAACGCGAGACCCTGCACGCGATTCACACCGTTGACGTATCCGTTTGGCGACGGCGAAAGCGGATTGGCGACGCCATCAAAGAGCGAGACGCTGCCGACGGGAAACGTCTCTTTGGTCCAACCGAAATCGGAGAGCCAGACGCGCTGCTTTTTGTCGACCACGACGCCGAATCCGGCGCCGAGCATGCCGCCACCGGAGATCGGCGACATCACCTTTCCCGTGTCGTCCACCGCGGGATGGCCGCCCATGTCGAGCACCATCGAGTACGGCGCCGAATCCGGCTTCCCCTGGATGACGTTGTTCGGAATCCAGCCGCCGCCCGCGCGAGTCGAACGCCACGTTGGCGGGACCGCCGAACATCTGCGTGATGTTGCCGGAATCGTTCACCTTCACCGCGATCGTCCACGCCACCGGCGCGGCGGCGACGGGCGTGCCGTAGCAGTTCTCGACCTGCGATTGCGTGTAGATGCTGCCCACGTTGTTCGCGGGAAAGCGCGCGATGTTGGCGATCGCGCGAATGGTGTTCGTCGGTGCACCGCTGCCATCCGGCGGCGTGGCCAATGCGAAGAGCGGCTGCAGATATTGATTCGGCGAGCGAACGGCGGATGCGAGCAGATTCGCGAGCGATTGCGTGACGCCGAGGGCGATGGTCTGGCCGGCGTTCGGGGAGTTGCTGAGCAACTGCGAGGGCGCGCCGATCGCGATGTCGACGATGTTCGCGCTCATCGCCGCGGCGATCTGCATCGGCAGTGCATCGCCGGTGAGCGAGCCATCCATCGCGAGGAATTGCGCTCCCGCATATCCCGCGGCGATCGTGGTCAACTCGTTGATGACGACATTCGCCGGCACGGTCGGTCCGAGCAGCGCCATGAGCACGACCGCGGTGCCATTCACTTCGGCCTGCAGGTAGTAACTCCCGCCGGTCTCCTGGAACGGATAGCTCAATTGGAACGCGCCGTTGCCGTCGGCGACGGTCTGGCCAAAGTACGAGTTGGGCGAGCTCGTGGTCCGCAGCGCGATCTTCGCCCCGCCCAATCGCTTGATGTTTCCGGACGCCCCGCCTGATTGCACAACTCCGCTGATCGTCGCCATCGCTGCACTCCTCTTTTTCGGACCGAGTGCGCGAACGCTACACCATTACGGAAGGCGGGCGCTACGGCTGCGTGCGATCGAGCCTCACCTGCGTTTCGGCCGTCGGTTCCACCCACGCGTCCTCGTCGTCATCCGCCTCCACGTTCGGCGTGGACAGGTTGAGCAACAGCTTCGCGTCCGGCTCGGGCAGCGCTTGCACGTCGCGCAGTTTGCGATTCACGGCGCGTGTGCGCACGCCGAGCTGGTCGATCTGATTGCGCGCGCTGTCGAGATTGCGGATGGTCTTCTTGATGACGTCCTCGAACTTGCCGAACTCGGTCTTCACTGCTTCGAGGAGGCGCCACACTTCGCTGGAGCGCTTTTCGATGGCGAGCGTGCGGAAGCCCATCTGCAGGCTGCTCAGAATGGCGGTGAGCGTGGTCGGGCCGGCGATGAGCACGCCCTGCTCGCGCTGGATCTGCTCGGCCAATCCGGGCCGCCGCAAGACCTCCGCGTAAAGACCTTCCGTTGGCAGGAACATGATCGCGAAGTCGGTCGTCACCGGCGGGTGGATGTACTTTTCGCGAATCGTTTTCGCGGAGTTGCGCACCGAGGTTTCGAGGCGTCGCGCCGCGGCCTCCACCGCTTCGCCGTCGCCGATTTCGTGCGCGTCGATGAGCTGCTGGTAGTCCTCCACCGGAAACTTGGCGTCGAGCGGCAGCAGCAGCGGAAGGTCGCCTTTGCCGGGGAACTTCACCGCGAACTCCACGGCCTCGCGGCTCCCCTCTTTCGTGACCACGTTGCGCTCGAACTGTTCGGAGGAGAGCATCTGTTCGAGCAGCGATTCGAGCTGCACTTCGCCCCAGCCGCCGCGGCTCTTCACGTTCGAGAAGACCTTCTTCAGATCGCCGACGCCATTTGCCAGCGTGCGCATTTCGCCGAGGCCGCGGTGGACTTCTTCGAGACGCTGGGTGACGAGGGCGAAGGATTCGCCGATGCGCTGCGTGAGCGTGCCTTCCAGCTTCTCGTCGACCGTGGCGCGCATCTCCTGCAGCTCGCGCGCGTTGCTGGCGGCGATCTCCTGCAATCGCGTGTCGACGCTGCGGCGGATGTCGATCATGCGCAGCTCGTTCGATTCGGCGAGCTTCTCGACCTGCGCGCGCATCGCTTCGAGATCCTGTCGTTGCGTCGTGCCGTGAGCGGTCACCGCGGCCACGAGCGTTTCGTTGAATGCGTCGAGACGGCGCGCGATCTCTTCGCGATGCGCGCGGCGATTCTCCGCCGCTTCGCTGTGTCCTTTGTCGTACTGCGCGAGCAGCATCGTCTCCAGCGCCTGCCGCGCTGACGTGGACGCGCTGGTGCTGTCCGCGATCAGGCGCCGCATCTCCGCTGCGAAGTGGTCGAAGCGCTCGCGCTGCGTTTGCGCGGAGACATCGGCCGCAGATTGCGATGAGGTGGCGAGCGTGGCGAAGAGCGCGGTCACCTCTTGCCGCAGCGCGCTGGCGGCAGCGCGCGCTTCTTCGCGGCTGCGCGCCGACTCCTCGGCGATGAGCCGGCGCACGGCACCGTCATCGGCGGCTGCGGGACGACGAACGACGAGCCAGAGGAGAAGGACGAGCGATCCGGCGCTCACGGCGACGGAAAGAATCGAAAGGGCGAGCATGCGACTGAGGACACGCCGTCGCGCGGTTTGTGGCGGCGAACTGCCACGTTCATTTCCGCGGCAGCACTTCGTCGTTCCACTTCAGTGCATCGGGCGTGGACGCGCCGTTCGCGAAGCGGAACTGCAGCACCTCGCCCGTTCCCGGCACCAGTTCCACGCGCGCGCTGTCGGGATCGGTGAACGGTTGCAGCTCGCCGGAAAGCCGGCCGATGCTGGCGATCAGCTTGTCGCCGCGCTGCGTGATGGTCATCGTGCCGTACGCCACGCTTTCGTACTGTCCCGTGTACGCGCTGAGTGGTTTGGTGAGCGTCCATGTGCGCTGCGCGCGTTTCGCGACTTCGTCGATGCGGTTCTTCTTCACTGTGTCGAAGCGCGCGCGCACCTGCGCGAGCTTCTCTTCGTACGTGGCGTCGACGTTCGGCACGTGCATCAGGCGGTCGTACGCGTAGGCGGAGATGAGTTCGAGCGGTGAATGCGAGAGACCGGCGTTCGTCATCGCGCCGACGGCCATCTTCTTCGCCGGGAGAAACGAGTAGACCGAGCGCCACCCTTCGTATCCGCCGCCGTGATAGATCAGCGGCTCGCCGTGCAGATCCGACTGATACCAGGCGAATCCGTAGCCGGTGCCGTCGAAGAGAAAGCTGTCGCGTTTCGCCGGCGTCTGTTGCCGATGCGTCTCAGCAAACGCGTGCGCCGGGATGACCTGCCGCGCACCAACGCGTCCCTCCGTGAGATTCGCGTTCAGCCACTTCGCGAGATCGTTGGGTGTCGTGACGATGCCGCCCGCGGCGTGCATCGTCGAATCGTCTTTCCAGCCGTACTCCTGGCGCGCCATCGTGCCGGCTTCGTTCATGTCGTATGGCGTGGCGATGGGATGCTTTCGCGCTTCCGACATGGCGGTCGTGGTGCGGCTCATCCCGAGCGGCTTGAACACGCGCTGCGCGAGCACATCCTGCCACTTGCGGCCGGTGACGCGCTCGATGACGAGGCTGGCGACGACGTAGCCGAGATTGTCGTAGCGGAAGCCGGGCTTACCGGGCTTGCTCATGCTGAGGATTTGCACGAGCTGCTGCGGCGTGTGCTCGCCGCTGAATGCGGTGCGGTACGTGATGGCCGGGTTGTCGACGCCCGACGTGTGCGAGAGGAAGCGGCGCAGCGTCAGTTGCGACGCGTCGAGCGGTGGTGCGAATCGCAACTCCGGCAGGTACTTCGTCACCGGTGCTTCGAGATCGAGCAGCCCTTCTTCCGCGAGCATCGTGCAGAGGACGGCGGTGTAGGCCTTCGTGTTCGAGCCGTTGTAGTAGCCCGTATCGGCGGTGGCGAGAACGCGTTTCTCGACGTCCGCGTAGCCGTAACCGCGCGCGTAGACCTTACCGTCGCGCACGATGGCCAGGCCGACGCTCGGCAGCTCCGGCAGCGTCTGCAGCGTGTGCGTGACGAAGCGATCGATGTCGCGCAGCTCGGCGTCCGTGCCGGCTCGAGGCGCGGTGGCGCAAGAGGAGAGAAGAAGGAGAGCCAGAAGAGAGGATGCGATTCGCATGAAACGAGATTAAGAGCGTTGCGCCGCTTCGCTTTGTACGCTCTGAACCTCGCCGCACAGGCTTCGATATTTTTTCGGCGTGACGCCGAGCGCGTTCGAGAACGTGCGCGAGAAATGACTCGAATCGTAGAAGCCGGACGCAACCGCAATGGCGGTGACGCTGCGCTTCGACGTGGCGAGCAGATGCCGCGCGTGCCGCAACCGCACCGTGCGCACGTAATCGTGCAGCGGCGTGCCGGTGTGACGGTGAAACGCGCGCGAAAAGTAGACCGGATGGAAGCCGAAGTCGTGCGCGAGTGATTCGAGGCGCAGCGGCTCATCGAAGCGCTGTTCGATGACTTCGATTGCGGCGGCGATCCATGACGGAGCGGTGGCTTTGCACGCCGCCCCTCCACCCAGGTCCCGCGCTACGCTCGAGATGACATGCGGGAGCGCCGCGAGCAGCGCCCATGCGCAGCCTTCGCTCTCCTCGGCCGAAGCGCGCCGTAGCGCGACGGCGGCGCGCACGACCTCCGGCGCATCGAACCACGCCCAGCGCCGCGCCGCGATCTCGTCCGCCACGCGCCCGCCCGTGAGCTCGATGGTGAGCGTCCGCGCGCCGATGCCGCTCACGCGATTCTCGTGCTCGCATCCGGCGGGCTTGAGCACGACGCTGCACGAGCGGCCGCGATACCGTCCCTCTTCCGCGATTTCTTCGATCTCGCCGCTCAGCACGACCGTGACGTTGCTGAAGTCGTGCGCGTGCCGCGGCATGCGCATGCCGGGCGCGTAGACGCGCTCGCGAATCGCAAAGTGGGTGTGAATCATGGCCCCCTATGACGTATGAAACGGAGAAAGGTTGGACTGTCGTTGCATCCGAAACCTCAATGCAGTCATCGCGTCCTAACGTGCGAGGAGGCCGTTCACTATGCGGCGACTGATACTGACGTTGACGCTGTTCTCGCTGTTCTCTGTTTCATTCACTTCGCTCCGCGCTGCGGAGAACAATGCGGGACGCTGGCGCATCAGCGTACTGGCGGCGGAGATTTCGTCCGGCAATCAGCCGTGGTCCCCTGATGCGCATGCTGGTGTTAGCGTCGGCCTTTCTTATGAACCGACGCCACAATGGGACACGGAATTCACTGTCGCTACGCAATCGCACCGCTCGCCGTACACGCGCTTCTTCATCATGCCGTTTCCTGAGGGACAACCGAGTCCGGTCGTGCCGGTCACGGAGTTTCGGCAATACCGCGTCACGCCGATGGATCTCTCCATTACGCGGCACTTCAATGCGGGCCAGACCATTGCGCCGTATGTACGGGCGGGCGCGCGGTATGTGAGCGCGCCGGACGATCCGTCGCAGCCGTCCACATTCGTCATCACGCCGGGCACGCCGAACCCGCTGCAGGTGCATGAAGGCTACGGCCTGAAAGACCGTCTCAGCGGCGAAGCCGGAGCGGGCGTGCGCATCCGCATGACGCCGCGCACCGCTCTGCGTGTCGAAGCAACGCGCCTGCTGCGCTCGGACGAATCGGATTTCGATCCGCTCACGCGCTTCGCAGTCGGCTTGAACTGGATGTTCTAAACGGTGAGCACGTGGCGCGACGGCTCGCGCACTCCCGCCTTCACGATCGGTAATTCGATCGTGAAGCGGGCACCGTGGCCGACTCCCGCGCTTTCCGCGTGAATCTCGCCGTGGTGCAGTTCGACGATATGCCGCGCAATCGCCAGTCCGAGCCCAAGGCCGCTCCGTTTCTGCGACCCCTCGGCTTGACGCAAACGCTCGAAGACATGCGGCAGGAACGACGGTTCGATCCCTTCGCCCTGATCGGTGACGCTGATCTCGATCTTGCCGTTCTGGCGCGCGAGCTTGAGATCGACGTGCTTGCCGGGCGGCGTGAACTTGATGGCGTTGGAGAGGAGGTTGCCGATCACCTGCTGCATGCGCGACGAATCGGCTTCGACTACCGATTCGCGATCTTCGATGTCGGAGTTCAGGCGCACTTCACGATCGACTGCAGCGGGCCGCGCGATCGTCAGTGCGGCTTCGATGATGTCGGACATCTTGATCGGCTTGAGATCGACCTGGAACTTGCCGAGGATGATGCGCGAGACGTCGAGCATGTCGTCGATGAGACGCGCCTGCAAACGCGCGCTCGATTCGACGGTCTGCAGTGCTTCGTCGAGCTCCGCTTTTTCGTAATGGCCGCTGCGGAGAAACTGCACCCAGCCCAGAATCGAAGTCATCGGCGTGCGCAGCTCGTGAGAGAGCGTGGCCAGGAAGTTGTCCTTGGCGCGGTTCTGCGCTTCCGCTTCTTTGTAGCGGCGCTCCGCTTCGGCGGCGAGCGCGGCGGCGCGCTTTTCGGTCACATCGCGAAACGTAATCACGGAGCCGTGCGTGGCGCCGTCTTCATCGCGCATCGGCGAGCCGCAGAACTCCACCGGGAAGTTGCTGCCGTCGAGGCGATAGAAGACGCTTTCGATTTCGTCCTTCACCGTCTCGCCGTGCACGAGTGCATAGAGCGGACAGGTGGCGACGTTGCAGCGGTTGGGCGGATGGACGAGCGCGTGGATGTCGCGTCCCGCGACGTCCGACTGCCGGCGCCCGATCATGCGTGCCGCGGCGGGATTGACGAACGTGGTCATCCCCTGCAGATCGACGCCGAACACACCTTCCGCCGCGGCGTTGAGGATCAATTCGTTCTGCCGGCTGAGGCGCGCCAGTTCGATCGCCTGCCGCTTGAATGCTTCGCGTTTGCGGAACAGCTCCACGAACACGTTCACCTTCGAGCGGAGGATGTCGGGATGGAAAGGTTTGAAGATGTAGTCGACCGCGCCGAGCTCGTAGCCGCGGAAGACGTTCGTCTCGCTGCGTGAGAGTGCGGTGAGGAAGATGATCGGCGTGTCGCGCGACCGTTCGCGCTCGCGGATCAGCGTGGCGGTTTCGAAGCCGTCCAGCTCGGGCATCTGCACGTCGAGCAGGATGACGGCGAAATCGTGATTGAGGAGCTCGCGAAGGGCAGCCTTGCCGGATTCCGCGCGGACGAGGTTCTCGCCCGACTCGCCGAGGATGGACTCCAAAGCGAGCAGGTTGTGGGGCTGGTCGTCCACCAGCAGAATGTTGACTTTATCGTCGGTCATCGGCTGTTTCGAGTGAGCTCGACGAGGAACGGCCCGATCCGGTCGAGAGGCAAAATTCGGTCCACGCGAGTCGCGTCGATGGCCGATTGCGGCATCGACGGCGCCTCAGCCGTTTGGGGATCCTGCACGAGGACAAAGCCGCCGTGCCGTTTCACTTCTTTCGCTCCGCGCGCTCCATCGGAGTTCGCGCCGGTCAATACGACGGCAATGACACCCGCGCCATACGACTGCGCGGCAGATTCGAACAGCACGTCGACCGAGGGCCGCGAATACGCCACGGCTGAATCGACGGAGAGACTGAACTCGCCGCGATCGACGAGCAGGTGGTAATCGGCGGGCGCGAGGTAAACCGTCCCGGGACGGATCCACTGCTTGTCGAGCACATCGACCACGTCGAGCTCCGCATGACGGCGAAGGAACGACGGCAACCCTTCCGCGGACGTCTTGTAGCGATGCTGCACGATGGCGATGGGCAGCGGGAAATCCTTCGGCAGGATGCCGAGCACCGAAGTCAGCGCCTGCATGCCGCCGAGCGAGCAGCCGATCACGATCAGCTCGTATTTGTGAAAGGCCGGCTCGAGCACGCGGCCGTCTTTCCAGGCGCGAATGCCGGGAGGGAGCGGCGGCATGTCGCCGGAGCCCGCGCCGTTCGAAGTGCGCGCGCGGTTCAACGCACCCTCCGGTAGAGCTTCTCGTCGACGTCAATCTCGTCGTAACGCTCGGCGACGGCGGTGTAGCGAATCGATTCTTTGCGGCCGAGGCCGAGGATGCCGAACATCTCCATCGATTGCAGGAAGAGCTGCTGCACGCGGTCCTGCAAGGCGTTGTTGAAGTAGATGAGGACGTTGCGGCAGAAGATCACGTTGAAGTGATTGAACGAGGCGTCGGTGACGAGGTTGTGCTGCGCGAAGACGACGTTCTCGCGCAGCGACGGGCGGAAGATCGCGTAGTCGTAGCGCGCGGTGTAGTAATCGGAGAACGTTCCGGTGCCGCCGGCCGCCATGTAGTTGGCCGTGTTCTCCTGCATCGTGGAGATCGGAAAGATCCCCGACTTCGCTTTCTGCAGCACGGCTTCGTTGATGTCGGTCGCGTAGATGCGGCAGCGGTCGTAGAGGCCTTCTTCCTGAAGGAGGATGGCCATCGAGTAGACCTCTTCGCCCGTCGAACAGCCGGCGTGCCAGATGCGAACGAACGGATAGGTGCGCAGCAGCGGCACGACCTTCTGCCGGAACGACAGGTAGAAAGTCGGATCGCGGAACATGGCCGTGGTGTTGATCGAGAGATCGAGCAGCAGCCGCTCCATGCAGCCGGGGTCGTGCAGCACTTTCTCGATCAGACCGGAGACGGTGGTCAGCCCTTCCGCGTAAATGCGCTTCCAGATCCGCCGCCGCAGCGAGGGCATGGAGTAGTCGCGGAAGTCAAAGCCGTAATGCTGGTAGATGCCTTCGGTGAGCAAGCCCACCTCGATCTGCTCGAGATCGGCTTTTTCTTCTTCCGAGATCGTGATCTGTTCGCTGGGCATTCGACGACATCAGACAGAGCAAACGGCGGACCGAAGTAGAGAGTGAAGCGAGAAGGCCGGCGGGGGGGGGGGGCC
>DASSMK010000398.1:0-20276 GCA_035688915.1 Thermoanaerobaculia bacterium | reverse complement strand
CGCCCTCCGCCTCGGCTACATCGTCGCGCCGCCCGCATTGCGCGACGCGTTTCGCGCCGTGAAGTGGCTGGCCGATCGCGGCAGCCCGCCGCTCGAACAGCAGGCCGTGGCGGCGCTGCTCGAATCGGGCGCGTACGAAAGCACGCGGCGCCGCAATGTCCGCGCGCTCACGGCGAAACGCGACGCCATCGTGCGCGCCATCGCCGATCACTTCGCGCCCGATGAAGCGATCGCCACCGGCGCCGCATCCGGCACGCACATCTTTCTCCGCTTCCCGCGGCAGCACGACGACGCGCGCGTGATCGAAACCGCGCGCGCGCACGGCGTCTCCGTCTACAGCGCCCGCCCGTACTACCACCGCCCGCCGCGCCACGTCGCCCTCATCCTCGGCTACACCACGCTCACCGAAAGCGCCATCCGCGAAGGCATCCGCCGCCTGGCCCGCAGCATCGCGTGAGGAACTTTGCGCGCGTTCTGCGCGATCTTCAGTAAACGTCCGAATGGGAGAACTCCAATGAAGCTGCATCGCCTCGCGGCGCCGCTCGTCTTTGCCGCGCTGTCCGTCGTCCCCGTCATGGCGCAGCAAGCCGCCACCATCACGCTTCCCGATCTCAATCCGTCCGAATGGTTCGACGGCAAGATGGGCGGCACGTTCGGCGCGAAGACCGTCACCGCGTTCGCGAAATCGAATCGCGTGGCTGTGACCGGCTTCCGCGTCGTGTTCGTCACGCACAACGAAGCACGCGCCATCTCGCGCGCCAGCTACCTGCCGGGCGGCGTGGAACGCGGCACCGCGCGCGCGAAGATGGAAGTCGACCTCACCGGCGTCGATGACGCGACGATGCAGGCCATCACCGATCGCGCGTACCAGACGTTCCTCGATCAGCTCAAAGCTGCGGGCCGCGAAGTGGTCGTGCCGGATGCGGCGTCGTTCGCCGCGTTCAAGACCGTGACGCCGGTGCCGCAGCCGGTCGATTCCGGTCTCCTGCGCGGCAAGGCCTTCAGCCCGTCCGGAATGCCGCTGTGGTGGCAGGTCGGCGATTCGTGGGGCGACGCGGGTCTCAGCCAGAAAAACATGCGCGCCTTCAACGATCAGTCGAAAGCGCTCGGCGCCTCGATCTCCGTCGCGCCGATGATCGTGGTCGACTTTGCGCAGATGCAGTCGAGCGGCAATCGCAGCGCGCTCTTCCAGCGCCGCGCGGAAGTCGGCGCCACGCTGGCGATGAGCGTGCCGGTCTTCTACACGCGCGTCGTGCGCGCGGAGCAGACGCGCTACGGCGGCCTCGTGACCAAAGGCGACGACGGCGCGCTGTCGCTGACGAAGACCATCGACACCGATGTCGAATTCGCCGAGCTCTCGCAGGTCGACACCAAGACCGGAAAGGTGCTCAGCCTCAACGGCGCCGATTCGACGAGTAAGCGCGTGAAGAATGTGGCCGAGACGACGAACGACGCGTACACCGCGGCCGCGAGTGCGGTGCTCGGACAGACCACCGGCGCGTTCGCGAAACTCTTCGCGCAGAATCCGGCGAAGTAGCTACGACACGTCAGAGTCGGGCGGGCCGATGTCTGCACCCACGTTGGCGGAGACATCGGCCACGCCCTTCACCTTGCGTACTCTCGCAGCCACGCCATCGATGGCCTGGCCGGTGATCATGTGCAACTCGTCGAGCATGTGCTCGACGTGGAAGCCGCTCGCGCGCAGCTCTTTCGCGATGTCCGCGAGCGGGCGCTTCCCGGTCGTCATGACCACCCAGTCTTTCGTCTCGTGCGACATGGCGCGCTCGATTGTACGTGCGCGGCGCTACGGCGCCTGCACCAGCCCTTTGCCGACGCGCGTCGACGGATAGAGCAGCGGTTTCGCGGCGCTGCGCAGCTTGTTCCAGAGCGCCTGCCCGCGCAGGTTCGGCGACGACTCCGCCCACAGCGCCGCGCAGCCGGAAACGTGCGGCGTGGCCTGGCTCGTGCCGCTCTTGTAGCCGTACAGCGCCGGACGCGGCACCGACGAGAAGATGCTCACGCCCGGACCCGCGAGCTCGATCTTGCCGTAATCGGAGAACGACGCCGGTTTCAGCGAGGAATCGAGCGCCGCGATGGCCATGATCGTCGGCGAATTCGCCGGCGCGCCGGTCGGCTTCGCCGCGTTGCCCGCCGCCGCGATCATCAGCAATCCCGCGTTGAGCGCCGCCTGTCCGGCCGCGGTGTAGTACGGCTGCACATTCGTTTGCGATCCGAGCGACATCGAGATCACCTGACAGCGATTCGCGATCGCCCAGTTCATCCCGGCCAGCACCGAACCGCCGACGCTCGTGCCGCTGTTCGTCAGCACCTTGCCCACGTAAATCGCGGTGCGATAGCCGATGCCGTAGCGCGTCTGCGTGGCCACTGGCGACTGCGGTCCGCACGCGGTGCCGATGCAATGCGTGCCGTGGCCATTGAGATCCTGTACCGGCTCGCCGACGAACGTCGCGCTCACGAACGTGCGGCTGACGAAATCGGGATGGCCGAGGTCCATGCCGGTGTCGAGGACGGCGACTTTGATGCCGGCGCCGCTGCGCGTGCTTTGCGGCACTCGGCACGCCGAGAGGCCCCACGTCGCGTTCAGCGCTTCCGCTTCTTCGCGCATGTCGGGCGGCGACGGCAGCAGCACGGTGCCGAGGTCGCGCGTGATCGTTTCGGTGGCGCGCATGAAGCCGCGCAGGTAGTCGCTCGCGTTGACGCCGCCTTCGGTCGCGCTGAGGTAGTCATCGAGCACACTGTCGGCGAAGACGAAGTACTCGGGATCGACCGACGCGATCGATTCGCTCATCGTCGCTTCGGCGATCGTGGCCATGCCGCGCTCTTCCGCGGCGTCGCGGCTGACCAGCGCTACGCCGATCTCGGGAAACATGACCGCGTCTGCGTCCGCGACGTTCTCAAGGACAACCGCCTGCTCGGCGAAATCGCGGGCGTCGGCGACGCGCATGCCGAGGGAGGCGGCGATGGCTTGCGCGCCGGAATCGGTCGCGCCTTCCTTGAACGTCATCAGGTAGCGGCCGGTTTGCAGCGACGCGTCGCCGCGATCGAGCGCGGCGAGCAGCATTTCATTGATGGGCGAAGAAAGACGGCTGGCGCCGGCGGGAGCGGGTTTCGCCGGCTTCGGCGTCGATGCGGCGCGGGTGCGGGGTGTTTTGCGTGCGGCCATTTCGGGATCCTCCGTCTTGCTAGTGACGGAAGACCCCGAAACGTTTCAACGAATCACGATTCGGTGCCGCCGATGACGCCGCCCATGATCGGCAGCACGATGCCGGTGATGTAGTTCGAGCAGGTCGCAGCCGCGAGAAAGACGTACGCCGGCGCGATCTCTTCCGGCTGCGCCGGCCGGTGCATCGACGTGCTGGAGCCGAACTCCGAGATCTTCGTCTCCGGCTGATCGGCAGTATTGAGCGGCGTCCAAACCGGGCCCGGCGCGACGGCGTTCACGCGGATGCCGCGCGGCGCGAGATTCGTGGCAAGCGATTTCGTGAACGCGTGGATGGCGCCTTTGGTCGACGAGTAGTCGAGCAGGATCTTGTTGCCGAAGATGCCCGTCTCCGAGCCGGTGTTGATGATGGCGCTGCCTTCGCCGAGGTGGGGGAGCGCGGCTTTGACCATATGAAAGTAGCCGTAGATGTTCGTCCGGAACGTCAGATCGAAATGCTCGTCGGTGATGTCTTCCAACGATTCCGAATGCTCCTGGAACGCGGCGTTGTTGACGAGGATGTCGAGGCCGCCGAGCTCTGCGACCGTTTGCTCCACGGCGTCGCGGCAGAACTGCGCGTCCTTCACATCGCCGGGGATGAGCAGGCAGCGGCGCCCTTCTTCCTCTTCGATCACGCGCGCCGTTTCCTCGGCATCCACCTGCTCGACATCGAGATAGACGATGGCCACGTCGGCGCCTTCGCGCGCGAACAGCACCGCCACGGCGCGGCCGATGCCGGAGTCGCCGCCGGTGATGAGCGCCACTTTGTCCTCGAGCTTGCCGCTGCCGCGGTAGTCCGGATTGCGAAAATGCGGCTGCGGATCGAGCTCGGCTTCGATGCCGGGCTTGGCCTGATGCTGCTTCGGCAACGGATTCTCGGGATGCTTCCGCGCGCCGGCCTGCACCGGCTTCTCTTTCTTCTTCGCCGACTTTTTCTTCTTCTCGCCCGCGTCGATCTCCGCCTGGATCTTGCGCTGCTTCGCGACGGTGGCGTTCGTGCTTTTCTGCGTCGTGGTCTTTTTCATCGCCATGCGCGTGACGAATGCGCGGCGCATGCCTGCAAAACATGCGGTGACGACTCGGTGGCGAGACGCGGAGTGCACACCGCGTTGCGTTACCTTCGGCGGCGATGAAGCGCATCCTTCTCGTTCTTCTTCTGCTCGCTGTGCCGACGCTGCGCGCTGCCGGTCCGATGGATCCGATCGCCGAGCGTTACGTCCGCCTCGCCCTCGCCCTCGGCGAGCACGACCCTGATTTCGTCGACGCCTACTACGGCCCGGCGGAATGGCGCGAGCAGGCGAAGAAGGAGAAGAAAAGCGTCGAAGCGATCGAAAGCGAAGCGCGCGCGCTGCGCGAGCAGGTGCACGCGCTGAAGATCAAAACGCACGATCGCCTCATCCCGATGCGAAGGACGTATCTCGATGCGCAGCTCGGCGCGATCGTGACGCGCGCGGAAATCCTGCGCGGCAAGAAGCTGCCGTTCGATGAAGAAGCGCGGCAGCTGTACGGCATCGTGCCGCCACATCACGACGACGCGTTTTTCGCGGAGACGCTGGCGTCATTGGAGAAGGAGCTGCCGGGCAGCGGCGCGCTCGCCGATCGCATCGACAGCTATCGGAAGCGTTTCGATATCCCCGCCGGGAAGCTCGATGCAGTCATTCGTCGCGCCATGCATGAGTGTCGCGCGCGGACGCTCATGCACGCGAAGCTGCCGGCGGAGGAAAGCTTCACCGTCGAGTACGTGAAGAACCAGCCGTGGTCCGGCTACAACTGGTACAAGGGCAACTACCGCAGCGTCATCCAGATCAACACCGATCTGCCGGTGTCGATCGCGCGCGCTCTCGATCTCGCGTGTCACGAAGGCTATCCCGGCCATCACGCGTTCAACATGCTGCTCGAGAAAAATCTCGTGCGCGGCCGCGGCTGGGTGGAGTACTCGGTCTATCCGCTGTTCAGCCCGCAGTCGCTGGTGGCGGAAGGGAGCGGCAACTATGGATTGGAGCTCGCGTTTCCCGGCGCGGAGCGAGTGGCCTTCGATCGCGACGTGCTCTTTCCGCTGGCCGGCTTGCCGCCGGCGGAGGCGGAGAAGTTTCACCGCGTGATGGCGCTGTCGGGACGCCTGGCGTACGCGCCGAACGAAGCGGCGCGGCGTTATCTCGACGGCTCGATCACGCGCGAGCAGGCGGTGCAGTGGCTCGTGCACAACGGCCTCTACTCCGAAGCGCGCGCGCAACATCAGGTGGACTTCATCGAGCGCTATCGCACGTACGTCATCAACTACAACGCCGGCCGCGACGCGGTGAAGGCGTACATCGAATCGCGTCCGCGCGAGATGTGGTGGGCGAAGTTCATCGATCTGATTTCCACGCCGCGGTTACTGCAGTGATTAGTGATTAGGGGTTAGTGATTAGTTGGTGCACGCCGAGGCGCAGCCGCTGCTCTTGAGCCTCGGCATGTTGGCGAATCAGTGCCCGGGAAGCACGCGCAGCGCGACCGGCCCCGCGCTCTAATCACTAACCACTAACCACTAATCACTGTCTCCGACTACCCTCCCGCCGTGGGACACGAGCTCAATCTCGTCACGACCATCGCCGCCGCGTTCGGCCTGGCGATCGTCTTCGGCTTTCTGGCCGCGCGGCTGAAGGTGCCGCCGCTCGTCGGCTATCTGCTCGCGGGCGTGGTCATCGGTCCGCACACGCGCGGCTTCGTGGCCGACGTGGCGCTGGCGGGGCAGCTCGCCGAGATCGGCGTGATGCTGCTGATGTTCGGCGTGGGGCTGCATTTCTCGCTCGAAGATCTGGCCTCCGTGCGCCGCATCGCGCTTCCCGGCGCCGTCGTGCAGATCATCGCCGCCACCGCCCTCGGCACCCTCACCGCGATGTGGTGGGGCTGGAGCTTCGGCGCGGGACTGGTGTTCGGTCTGGCGCTCTCCGTGGCCAGCACCGTCGTGCTGCTGCGCGCGCTCGAAGCACGCGGCGCGCTGGAGACGTTCAACGGCCGCATCGCGGTGGGCTGGCTGCTGGTCGAAGATCTGGTGATGGTGCTCGTGCTCGTTCTGCTGCCGCCGCTCGCGAACCTGCTCGGCGGCACCGCCAGCGCCGGATCGCGCGGCATCGGCGCGACGCTCGTCATCACGTTCGCGAAAGTGGCCGCGTTCATCGTGCTCATGCTCGTCGCGGGACGCCGCGTCTTTCCGCGCGTGCTCTGGCTCGTGGCGAAGACGGGATCGCGCGAGCTGTTCACGCTCTGCGTCATCGCGGCCGCGATCGGCGTGGCTTACGGCGCGGCCGCGCTGTTCGGCGTGTCGTTCGCGCTCGGTGCGTTTTTCGCCGGGATGATGATGCGCGAGTCGAGTTTGAGCCATCGCGCGGCCGCGGAGTCGTTGCCGTTGCGCGACGCGTTCGCGGTGCTCTTCTTCGTCTCCGTCGGCATGCTCTTCGATCCGCTGATCCTCGCGCGCGAGCCGCTGGCGGTGGTGAAGGTCGTGGCGGTGATTCTCTTCGGCAAGACGCTCGCGGCGATGGCGCTGGTGCTGGCGTTTCGCTATCCGCTCAACACGGCGCTGCTGGTCGGTGCGAGCCTCGCCCAGATCGGTGAGTTCTCCTTCATCCTGGCCGGCCTCGGCGTCCAATACAAACTGCTGCCGCCGGAAGGGCAGAGCCTCATTCTCGCGGGCGCGCTGATCTCGATCGCGCTGAATCCGGCGATGTTCGCGGCCATCGATCCGCTGCAGCGCTGGCTGCGCAAACGCTCCGAGCTCGCGCGCCGCCTGGAACGCCGTGCCGATCCTCTGGCCGTGCTGCCGGACACAGTCGATGCGGCGACGCTCACCGGCCACGTGACGATCGTCGGCTACGGCCGCGTGGGCCGTCGCATCGCCGACGCACTCGCGGAGCGCGGCATTTCATTCACGGTGGCGGAAGAGAATCGCGAACTGGTGGAAGAGCTCCGCGCACGCAACATCCGCGCAGTGTTAGGCGATGCGTCGGAAGCCGAGGTGCTGATCCAGGCGCACGTCGCGCGCGCGGCGATGCTGATCATCGCCACGCCCGACATCGTGAACGTGCGCACGATGATCCACCTCGCGCGCCGCCTCAACCCGAACATCGAAGTGGTGGTGCGGACGCACAGCGACGAAGAAGCGCAACTGCTGCGCGAAGAAAACGCGGGCGCGATTTTCATGGGCGAGCACGAGCTGGCCAAGGCGATGACGCGGCACGTGCTGGAGCGGATGGGGTGAGGGTGGGGAGGCTTCGCGAGCGCCACGAAATCGCTCGAGTGGTGTCTCTTCGTGGCGGAGGAGATTCACCATGAGTGCACTGCCTGAAACACCGCTCCCCGCGAACGGCATCTGGAAGTCGCGCCATGGCGGACGATCGCGTCGATCCCGGCGATCATCTGGTTCGCGTCTTTGCGGTGCTCAGACGTGACGATGGGGCCGTTCGTCGCGAACATTCATCGTCAGTGACGCGGACGGTGCACGCTGAAGCTGTCGCGGCACAGCCGCGCTTAGCGCCGGCCAACGCGGCGCTTCGCGCCTACCGATCCCGTCCCAACCGCATCAACGCCACCGTCGCCGGAACGAAATCGCGCGTTTCGCCCGGCAGCTGATCCCACACTTTGTAGTAGTCCTCGTTCGTGCCGTGTTCCGAGCCGTTCGCTTCGGTGAGGATGCGGCCGACGCGATTTTCGCCCGTGTTGTACGCCGCGGCGGCGAGGTACCAGGAGCCGAAGCGGTTGTAGAGATACGACAGGTACGACAGCGCCGCGTCGGTCGATTTCTCCGGGTCCGTGCGCTCGTCCACCGTGTCATCGACGTGCAGGCCGTAGCGGCGCGCAGTGGCGGGAACGAGCTGCCAGATGCCCGCGGCTTCGGCTGTCGAGTGCGCGGCGGGATTGAGTCCCGATTCGGCCATGGCCAGGTAGATCAGATCTTCCGGCATGCCGCGGCGGCGCAGCTTTTCGGTGATCATCGGCTCGAGCTCCGGCTTGCGCGCGAAGGCGGCATCGATCTCCGGCTTCTTGTCGCCCTGGCCGAAGCGCTCGAACCAGTAGTCGACGCGCCAGTGCGGCAGATCGGGCAGCACGTTGCGCGCGGTGCTCGCGGGAGGCGGCGCAGTCGTGGTGGTGGGCGGCGCGGTGGTCGTCGCGGGCGTCGTCGTTTGTTGCGGCGGCGCAGATGCGCTCGCGCAGGCGGTGATCGTGACGAGCGCGAGCGACGAGAGAATCCGTTTCATCACGTGCCGAAAGAGCACGATTTCGGCCAGATCAGTAGCCCTTCAGCTCGATCAGATAGCCGGCCGGACAGCGCAGGTACATCTTCTTCCGCTCGATGCTCGTGCCCGCATCGACGACGCGCGGCGCGGCGACGACGCCTGCGTAGCCGGAAGCGAGAATCCGCGCCGCGATGCGGTCGAATTCATCGCGCGCGAAGTTCAGGCCGAAGTGCAGGTCGCCCGCGATCGCATCGCGCGAAGTCTTCAGCGTCAGCTCCGTGCCGAAGAGATCGACGTTCACGTAGCCGCTCGGATCGCGATGGGCGATGGTGCCGCCGAGGAGGTCGGTGAAGAAGGCGATGGATTCATCGAGCGACGGCACGCCGATCGAAAGATGAAAGCGCGGCTGCATGCGCGCGATCATAACCTTCGCGCTCGTGCCGCGCGGCGAGCTCGCGGAGCGCGTGCGGAACGACGTCGATCACCGGCTGCCACGCCGTTCGAAGCGGAGGGAGCGCTTCGGATTCCACTGGCCGCCGCGGCGCGCAGATACGGCACCTCGCGCGGCGGCGTCTCCAGCGTGCTGCGGTCGCGTACGACGCCGGCGTGGAGATCATGGAGCTGGCGTACGTCTTCCCACTCGCCGTCGCGCGGCTGCCGGAAGAGGCGCATCGTCGGATACCACGTCCGGCTCGCTGCCGTCGAGCGAAGGGGCCACGGTGGCAGCGGCGCTAAAAACAGGACGCGCGATACTTGACATGTTAAACAATCGAACCTACATTGCGGCTCGTGACGAAGAAACGACTGGCCGAGGAGATCAAGCAGGGACGGCCGTTCCGCGACAAAGCGACGGAGGCGGCCCTGGGGCTGCTCCGCACAGCCAATCTCCTGCGGCGGCGCGCGGAAGCCGTCACCATGCGCGAAGGGCTGACACTGCAGCAGTACAACATCCTGCGCATCCTGCGAGGCGCGCGCGCGCCGCTGCCGACGATGGAGATTGCGGCGCGCCTCGTAGAGCAGGCGCCTGGAATCACGCGGCTCGTCTCGGTGCTCGAGGAGCGCGAGCTGCTGCGGCGCGAGCCGTGGTCCGGCGACCGCCGGCAGGTGCTCTGCCAGATCACGCCGGCCGGCCTGAAACTGCTCGAGCGCCTCGACGACGCCATCGATGAATACGACTCCTCGTCGATGGGCAAGTTGTCGGAGCCGCAGATCGAGCAGCTGATCGAATTCCTGGAGGAGATCCGCGACGCCAACGAGTGACGTCGATTTGTCCGATACTTTACATGTAAACGAAAAAGGAGAAATGATGACTACTGCGACGTTCGATTCCCGTCTCGCCACCTCTTCCTCGCTGCTGCGCCGCCTGGCCACGCTCGTCTTCGCCACCGACGCCGGCTGGGGCGCCACCGCCCTGCGTCTGATCCTCGGCCTGGTGATCTTTCCGCACGGCGCGCAGAAGCTCTTCGGCTGGTTCGGCGGCTACGGCGTGACCGGCACGCTCGGCTACTTTCAATCGCTCGGCATCCCGACCTTCTTCGGCGCCCTCGCCATCGCCGCCGAAACCCTCGGCGCCCTCGCACTCATCCTCGGCCTCGGCACGCGCCTGGCCGCACTCGGCGTGGCGACAAACTTCGCCGTGGCCGCGCTGATGGTGCACCTGCAGTTCGGCTTCTTCATGAACTGGTTCGGCAATCAGAAAGGTGAGGGCGTCGAATACCTCATCATCGGCATCGCACTCGCCGCGACCGTGATCGTGCTCGGCGGCGGACGCTTCTCGATCGATCGCCGCCTGACGCGGTGAACGGAGTTCTTCCGCCGGATCGCGCGTTGCACCGGGACGACGTGGAGACCTCGTTGAAGAAGACACTCGCATTCGCTGCCGCCCTCGCTCTCGCCGCCTGCTCGCGCCACGACACCATGGCGTCCAGGAGCGCGGCGGCGTTTCAGGCGGAGAGTGGTCACCCCGCCGCCGCCGCATCGGAGGCGGCGGGGGACGCCGCGCACGGGGAGGGCGGTGGGGAGCGGAGCGAGGGGGCGGGGGACGCGAATGCGGCGCAGCACGCGGAGCATGGCGGTCACGCGATCGGCGCGGACGCGCAGCGCGCGATGGGTGGGGATCACGCGATGCATGCGGATCACGCGATACAAGCTAGTGCGACGCAGCACGGCGATCACACGGCCGGCGAGCACATGGCTCACGGCACGGGCGCGATGACGATGCACCACGCAGCGCATGGCGGCGGCGCGGACCACGGCGGTGCGATGCAGCACGCAGACGCCACCACCGCGCAACACGACGATCACACCATGCCCGGAATGACCATGGATCACTCCGCGCATTCGGCCACCGGCACAGCCGCGTCGACCGCTCCACCGGCCCCCATCGCCCTCCGCACCGACGCCTTCGACGCGCCGGCTCCGATCGCCGTCGCGGAGGCCGCGCGCGCGTCGAGCGAAGCGAGTGCGCAGCACGAGCACATCGGCAGCGGCGCGACAACGACGAACGCGCAGACGCTCTACACCTGCCCCATGCACCCCGAGGTCGTCAGCGCAACGGCGGGCCACTGCCCGAAATGCGGCGCGGTGCTCGTGCCGAAAGCGAACTGATTCAGCGCAGCTCGGCCAGCGCGCGCTCCACCTGTTCGTGCAGGTCGGGCGGCGCGCCGTAGAACGTCTTGCGCACGTGACCCTGGCCGTCGATCAGGATCAGCGTCGGCACGGCGGGTGGCCCGCCGACCAGCGTGCGAATCTCTTTCGTCGCCATCACTACCGGTGATTCGACGGCGAGTTGCTTCACCACCTTCTCCACATTCTCGCGTTTCGATTCGACGGCGACGGTCACCACCGACAGGCCGGGTCCGGCGAGATGATCGAGCCACGACAGCGACTGCAGGCAGGGCGGGCACCACGTCGCCCACACATCGATCAGCCGCGGCTTGCCCGCCGTGCGCGTCAGGCTGAAGCGCTTGCCGGAGAGATCGGTCACGTCGAGCGGCTCCAGCGTCAACGTCGCCGCGGGAGCGGCTTCCGGCGCGAGTGACGCGATCGCGCGGCCCTCGAGCCGCAGCGACACGAGCTTGCGCAGATCGCTTTGGAACGCGCGTTTGCTCGCCGTTTCGCTCCACGGCATGTAACGACCTTTCGCCTTGCTGCCCCAGCCGAAGAAATCCTCCGGCCGCGCCACGAGCGCGTCATCGACGAACACCGCCGGATATTTATCGATGCCGAAGCGATCGGCGAGCGGCGAGGCGCCGAGGTCTTGCACGGCGAATCGGACGCGCGGCTGGTAGTCGCGGACCACTTCCTGAGCCAGCAAACTTGCCGGATCGGACAGCGCTCACGTGTACGGCCAGCGCACCAGCGTCACGACCACCGGCGCCTTGAACGGAATCGCATCCGCGCCGCTGCCGGCGTCGAAGAGGCTGTCGAAGAGCGGTACCACATCGGCGCTCACGATCTGCCCCGATTTCTGATCGCGCGACAGCTCGCCGAGGAGCGACGCGAAACTGCCGTCGTGGCGCGGGGCGCTGGCCGTGGCGTGTGTCGTGCCGCCGTTGCGCCGCGACAACTCCAGTCGCGCTTCGAGCAGCAGCAGCGCAGCGCCGTCGGCCCAGCCGCGCGCGAGCAGCTCGCGCGATTCCTTCAAACGCACGCTCACCGGAATGGTGGTCTTGCCGGTCGGCTGGCGGTCGTACGCGGCGAGCGTCTCGCGTTCCAGCGCATCGGCCGCCGTCGCGATCGCGCCGCGCGTCGCCGCCGGTTCATCGCCCACGCTCGTGTCATCGAGTGAGGCGACGAAATGCGCGAAGAGGCGATTCCCTTCCGCTTCGGCGAGGTAGAACAGCCCTTCGCCCGGTGCGCTCGTGCGGCCGTACGGCAGGCTCGCCAGCGCGAGCACGCGTCCGCGATTCGCGGCGCTTTGATACAGCGCGCGCCGCAGCGCCGTGCCGTGCACCGGCTCGATGGCGTCGAACGTGCGCCGCTCGTCATTCCAAACCGATTCGAACGCCGCCAGGTTCTGCGAGGCCGCTCCGTGCGACGCGACGAAGCGCAGCGTCTCGATGCCGATGAACGGATCGCGCAAGCGGTACAGCTTCAGCTCCGGCGACGCGCTTGCGCGCACTTCGTCCAGCGCCGCGCGATGCCGTTTCGCGAGCGGCACCAGAAACGACGGCAAGCCATTCGCCTCCGCCACTTTCAGATCGCGATCGAGCCGCGCCAGCTCCCGCGTCACCGACGCATCCAGCGCCGCATCCCGCTTCGCCTCGGAAGCGCAGCCAGCTACCAACACCACGAGAAGAACGAGCCGTAGAGCACGCATGGCCACAAGGTACGTGTGCAAGAGCGCGGCGGCGCGGCTGTTGCCGTGATGTTTCGCGTTTAGCGACCGCGACGAAACGTGGCGCGTTGCGCCCGCGCCGCCGTTTGGCGGTACGATCGGCGCGTGAAGCGCATCACCATTGCGGCACTCTGGCTCGCGGCGGCAACCCTGCCGCTCCTCGCCTCGGCCGTGCTGCTCTTCGGTTGCTGCGTCCTGCCGCTGCACGGAATCGTGCACAAGGCGATGCCGCTCTGTCACGCCGCCGCCGCTGTGATGGCCGGCGGCGCGACGCATGATGACACGCATCCCGCCACTCCCGCGCACGAAAAGCAGGAACCGGTGAAGCGCCTCGTCACCGACGCGCCGTTCACGCATCGCGTGATGCAGATCGCGAACGTCGCGCCGGTCGCTGCGCCGCTCGCGGCGACGGCGTATCGCAGCTTCATCGCGCACGGCGCGCTGCGTTGCGATCGCGACGTCGGCCTGCACGTCCTCGTCGTCACCTTCCTGATCTGAATCGCGTGCTCCCCGGCACGTCACCGATTCAGATCAGGAGAACTCTCAATGAAGTGGTTGGTATCCGCGCTCGCTCCGCTCGTGCTGGCGGCGTGCGTGAGCGTTCCGCGCGACGCAGGGCTGGCGGAAGTGCAGCAGGCCATCGCGGCGCGAACGGGGCAGCCGTTCCCCACCGCCGCGCCACTCGACGGCGAGCTCACCGCCGATCAGGCCGTGGCCATCGCCGTCGTCAACAATCCGCGATTGCAGATCACGCTCGAGGAGCTCGGTGTCGCGCGCGCCGATCTCATCGAAGCGAGCACGATCGCCAATCCGTTCTTCGAGTTGGAAGTGCGCTTCCCGAGCGAGCCGTATCGCGCCTACGAATTGCGGCTCGCGCAATCGCTGATCGATCTGATTCAGCTGCCGCGACGCCGCGCGCTGGGCCGCGCCGCGTTCGATGCCGCGCAACTGCGCGTGAGCGGCGAGGTGCTGCGATTCGCCGGCGATGTGCGCGCGTCGTACTTTGATGCTCTCGCTGCGTCGCGCCATGTCGAGCAGCAGCGGACGATCGCCGAGGCCGCGCAGGCCGCTGCGGAAGTGGCGATCAGGCAGCATGCGGCCGGCAACATCACCGATCTCGATCTGGAGAACGAGCAGGCGCTCTACGAGCAGACCAAGCTCGATTTCGCCCGCGCCGAGCGCGAATCCGCCGTCGCACGCGAAGCACTGGCGCGCAACCTCGGCGTCGCGCGCGAGGTCACGTTGCCCGCGGATTTTCCGCCGTTGCCGGCGAAGGAGTTCGATCAACAGCAACTGGAGCAGCTCGCCGCGCAGCAGCGGCTCGATGTCGCGCTGGCGCGGCGTGAGCTCGAGATCGCGCAGCGGCAGGTTCCGATCGCGCGTCTCGCGGCCCTCGGCGAGGTCATCGCCGATGTGCACTACCAGCGCGAGCCCACCGGCGAGCACACGGTGGGTCCCGGCATCGAGCTGCCGATTCCGATTTTTAACAACGGACGTGCGGCGCGGACGCGGGCGGAGGCGCGGTGGCTCGGCGCGAAGGCGCTGGTGAATGCGCTCGAAGCGGAATCGTCGTCGCGGCTGCGCGCCGCGCGAACGGTGGTGGGTGAGGCGCGGGCGCGGGTCGAGTATTACCGCGACGTCGTGCTGCCGCGGCGCGCGCGCATCGTCGAACTGACGAAGCTCGAGCACAACGCCATGCTCGTCGGCGTCTTTCAACTGCTGCAGGCGCGGCAAAACCTGGCGCGCGCGGAGAGCGAATTCATCGACGCGCAGCGCGAGTACTGGAGTGCGCGCACGAATCTCGATCGCGCGCTGCAGGGCGTCGCCGACGACTCGTCGTTCATGCCGGCCACCGATCAGGGGCAGGGCAAGCGCGCCACGATTTCCCGAGGAGGTCACTGATGGCGATCAGTCGCCGTAACGTACTTTTTTCGAGCGTCGCCGGAGCGGTTGGCGGACTGCTGACGCGCAAGAGCGTGGAAGCGCAGCCGAGTGGCGTGCGCACCGGCGGCTTGCATCCGCTGCTCGCTCCTGCGCGTCGCACGAGCGGACGCGCGCCGGTCGTCACGCCGAACGTCGGCGCGCCGCTCGCGTATCGCATGGACAACGGCGTGAAGGAATTTCGGCTCGTCGCCGAGCCGGTCAAACGCGAATTCACGGACGGACTGGTCGTGAATTGCTGGGGCTACAACGGCTCCACGCCCGGGCCGACCATCGAAGCGGTGGAAGGCGATCGCGTGCGCATTCTCATCACGAACAAACTGCCGGAGGGGACGTCCATCCACTGGCACGGCTTCATCCTGCCGAACGGCATGGACGGCGTGAGCGGCCTCAATCAGCCGAAGATCGCGCCGGGCGAAACGTTCGCGTACGAGTTCACGCTGCGGCAGAGCGGCACGCTCATGTACCACCCGCATTTCGACGAAATGGTGCAGATCGCCCTCGGCATGCACGGCTTCTTCATCATCCATCCGCGAGATGCCGGGGCGCGGCGCGTGGATCGCGACTTCGCGATCTTTTTGAATGAATGGTTCATCAAGCCTGGCACGTCCACGCCCGATCCGACGGTGATGCTCGACTTCAACACGTTCACCTTCAACTCGCGCGTCTTTCCCGGCACCGATCCGCTGCTCGTGCGGACGAACGATCGCGTGCGCATCCGGCTCGCGAACCTGACGATGAATTCGCATCCGATTCACTTTCACGGGCATCGCTTCTACGTGACGGGCACCGACGCGGGACCGATTCCGCAGTCGGCGTGGGTGCCGGAGAACACGGTCAACGTACCGGTCGGCGCGACGCGCGATCTGGAGTTCGTGGCGGACAATCCGGGCGATTGGGCGCTGCACTGCCACAAGTCGCATCACACGATGAATCAAATGGGCCACGATCTCCCGAACCTCCTCGGCATCGATCCCGCTCCGACGCAGGCGCGGCTCGACGCGCTGACGCCCGGCACGATGGTGATGGGCACGACAGGCATGGGCGACATGGCCGAGCATCAACAGATGATGACGGTGCCGCGCAACAGCATTCCGATGCGCGGCGGCGTGGGGCCGTTCGGCCCGATCGACATGGGCGGCATGTTCACGATCCTGAAGATTCGCAACGAGATCGATTACGACCGCGATCCCGGCTGGTATGAAGCGCCGCGCGGCACGCAGGCTTGGAAGGTCGATGCGATGTCGACGATGCCGGCGGCCGCTCCGGAGCATCACCACGGAGGACACGGCTCATGAAACGCGGCGCGCTCGCGCTGCTCGCGATCGTCGCGGTGGTCATCGTCGTCGCGACGATCACGATCGCGTCGATGCTCCGTTCGGGGCTGAGCACGCAGGGCGAGCCGACGGCCACGGAAGCGTTCGTGGCGCGCGTGGTGCGGCGCTGGGCCGTGCCGTCGGAGTTGCGTCATGCGAAGAATCCGGTGCCGCTGACGCCGGCGATTCTCGCGGAAGCGCGCGCGCATTTCGCCGATCACTGCGCGTCGTGTCACGGCAATGACGGCAAAGGGGAGGCGTTGGGGAAGCAGATGTATCCGCGCGCGCCGGACATGACGCTGGCGGCGACGCAATCGCGTTCCGACGGCGAGCTATTCTCCATCATCGAGAACGGCGTGCGTCTCACCGGCATGCCAGGATTCGGCAGCGGCACCGCCGACTCGGCGTATGGCAGCTGGACGCTCGTGCACTTCATCCGGCACCTGCCGCGCATGACGCCGGCGGAAATTGCGGAGATGGAATTGCTCAACCCGAAATCTCCGGAGGAGTGGCGGCAGTTACAAGACGAACGCGCCTTTCTGGCAGGCGAGGAAGTCACTGCGCCGCCGCCGTCGCATCCGCATCACCACTGAGGGAATGAATGAAACGAACGATTTCGATTGCCGTGCTGCTGCTGTTCGCCCTGTCGACACTCGCCTTTGCACATGCGGGTGAGATGCACACGTACATGGGAACCGTCACGGCCGTGAATGGCGACGGCAGCTTCATGATGAAAAAGACCGACGGCGCTGCATTGCGCGTGCAGGTGGCGAATACGACGCAGTATCTGCACGCCGACGGCTCCGCCGCGCAGTTCGCGGATCTGGCGAATGGCGCGCGCGTGGTGGTGAAACTCGCCAAAGATGGGAAGACGGCGATGAGCGTGAAGATGGGTTCGGCGAAGCGGTGATCGCGGCCTGATCGACGCTCTTCCCGTCGTCATTTGCCTCACAGTCCAGTACGGCATCTCAATTGCTACACCCGCGCGAAGAAATTCGTCCCGGGCACATGCAGAGCGAAATTGTCATCCCTGCTTCCTCCGTCGACTTCCTGGCCGGAGGTGGCGAGCTGGGTGCGCGCATGCGCGCCATCGATTGGTCGCAGACTTCGCTCGGTCCGCCCGACGACTGGCCGCAGAGCCTCAAAACGTGCGTGCGCATCATCCTCACCTCGCGCCAGCCGATGTTCGTCTGGTGGGGCGAAGAGCTGATCAATCTCTACAACGACGCCTACAAATCGATCGCCGGCGGCAAGCATCCCTGGGCTCTCGGACAACCGGCGTCCGTGGTGTGGCGCGAGATCTGGGATCAGATCGCGCCTCGCGCCGCCACGGCGATGCAGTCGAACGAAGGCACGTACGACGAAGCGCTGCTCCTGATCATGGAGCGGCACGGCTACGCCGAAGAGACTTACTACACGTTCTCGTACAGCCCGGTGCCGAATGACGAAGGGCAGAACGGCGGAATCCTTTGCGCGAACACCGAGGATACGGAGCGGATCATTGGGGAGCGGCAGCTGGCGCTGTTGCGCGATCTCGCCGCCGCCACCGCAGATGCGCGCACGTTCGTCGATGCCTGCGCGCGCAGTGCGGCGGGTTTGCGTGGCAATCCGCGCGACATCCCGTTCGCGATGATCTATCTCGCCGATCGCGAGCGAAACGCGCTCGATCTCGCCGGCACGGCGGGCATCGAGAGCGGGCATCCCGCCGCGCCGCAATCGGTGCTGCTCGATGAAGCGAGCGTGTGGCCGTTCCGCGAGGTGCTCGAAACGCACAATGCGGTGCTGATCACCGATCTCGCGGAGCGCTTCGATTCGCTGCCGCGCGGCGCGTGGGAGAAGCCGCCGCACGCCGCCGTGGCGCTGCCGATCTCGCCGTCCGGCACCGACGGGCAGGCCGGCATCCTCATCGTCGGCCTCAATCCCTTCCGACTCTACGACGCCAGCTACAGCCGCTTCATCGAGCTGGTGGGGATGCAGATCGCCGCGACGATCGCCAACGCGCAGGCGTACGAAGACGAGCGCGAGCGCGCCGAAGCGCTGGCGGAGCTCGATCGCGCCAAGACCGCGTTCTTCTCCAACGTCAGCCACGAATTCCGCACGCCGCTCACGCTGATGCTCGGGCCGCTCGAAGACATTCTGGCCAAGCCCGAAGATCAGGTGCACCACGCGAATCGCGAGCTGCTCGAGGTGATGCACCGCAACGGGCAGCGTCTCCTCAAGCTCGTCAACACGCTGCTCGATTTCTCGCGCATCGAAGCGGGACGCGTGCAGGCGTCGTACGAGCCGACCGATCTCGCCGCGTACACCGCCGAGCTGGCGAGCGTCTTCCGCGCCGCGATCGAAAAGGCCGGCATGCGCCTCGTCGTCGATACGCCGCCGCTGCGCGAAGGTGCGTACGTCGATCGCGACATGTGGGAGAAGATCGTTCTCAATCTTCTTTCGAACGCGTTCAAGTACACGCTGGATGGCGAGATCGCCATCACGTTGCGCGAAGAAGAGGGCCGCGCGATCTTGACCGTGCGCGACAGCGGCATCGGCATCCCGTCCGACGAGCTGCCGAAGCTGTTCAATCGCTTCCATCGCGTGGAAGGCGCGCGCGGACGCACGCAGGAAGGCACCGGCATCGGCCTGGCGCTGGTGCAGGAGCTGGCGCGATTGCACGGCGGCAGCGTGGCCGTCGAATCGGAGCTCGGGAACGGCAGCGCCTTCTCCGTCACCATCCCCCTCGGCCGCACGCATCTGCCGGCCGATCGCATCGGCGGCGAGCGCACGCTGGCATCGACGAACGTTGCCGCGCGCGCGTACGTGGAAGAAGCGCTGCGCTGGTTGCCGGACGGCGAATCGCATCGCGCTGCCGCTCCCGTCCTGCCGTATCTCGACAGCTCCTCCAATGCGGTGCGACAGAAGATCGTGCTGGCCGATGACAACGTCGACATGCGCGATTACGTGCGCCGTCTGCTGCTGCCGTTCTACGACGTCGTCGCGGTCGCGGACGGCGCGGAAGCGTTGCAGACCGCGATCGCGGAGAAGCCGGATCTCATCCTCACCGACGTGATGATGCCGAACCTCGACGGCTTTGGTCTGCTGCGCGAGCTGCGCGATCGCCGCGAGACCGCCGCCATTCCGGTGATCATGCTCTCTGCCCGCGCCGGCGAAGAAGCGCGCGTGGAAGGGTTGCAGGCCGGCGCCGACGATTACCTCGTCAAGCCGTTCAGCGCGCGCGAGCTGCTCGCCCGCGTCGGCGGCATGCTCGCGGTCGCGCACGTGCGCAGCGAAGCGAACGACGCGCTGCGCCGCAGCGAAGAGCGCTATCGCTCGCTCATCGACGCGACGGCGGCCATCGTCTGGAACACGCCCGCTTCCGGCGAGTTCGCAACCGAGCAGCCCAGCTGGACGGCATTCACCGGCCAGACGTTCGAAGAGCTGCGCGGCTACGGCTGGCTCGACGCCGTGCATCCCGACGACCGCGAACCGACCGTGCGGCTCTGGAACGCGCTCCTCAGCGGCAGCACCTCCGTTTACGAAATGGAGCAGCGGCTGCGCCGTCACGACGGCGAGTATCGCTTCATGTCCGTGCGCGCGGTGCCGCTGCGCGCGGACGACGGCAGCGTTCGCGAATGGATCGGCGTGCACACCGACGTCACCGTCGAACGGCGGCTGCAGGAAGCACTCGACGCCGAGCGCGTGCGGCTGCGCGACGTCTTCATGCGCGCGCCCGCGTTCATCGCCGTGCTGCGCGGGCCCGAGCACATTTTCGAGATCGCCAATCCGATCTACATGCGCGTGGTGGGCGAAGGCCGCGACATCATCGGCAAGCCCGCGCGCCTCGCGCTGCCCGAAGTCGCGGGACAAGGATTTTTCGAGCTGCTCGATCGCGTGTACACCACCGGCGAGCCGTTCATCGGCAACGAAATGCGCATTCAGCTCGAGCGCAGCGGCATCCTCGAAGACCGCTTCGTCGACTTTGTCTATCAGCCGCTTCGCGATCCGAACGGCGCGATCACCGGCATCTTCGCGCACGGCAACGACATCACCGAGCAGGTGCGTGCGCGGCAGATCGTCGAGCGGCAGGCCGATGAGCTGGAGCGCGCGAACCTGGCGCTGCTCGATCAAGGGCAGCTGAACAAAGCGATCACCGACAACGCTGCGTCATGTCTCTTCATGCTCGATGAGGAATGCCGCGTCACGTTCATGAATCCGGCGGCGGAGCGCGTGACGGGGTATGCCGAAGAGGAGCTGCGGAA
>DASSMK010000397.1:0-6745 GCA_035688915.1 Thermoanaerobaculia bacterium | reverse complement strand
AAAGCGATCGCCGGCGCGTGGGGACGCTGGGGCCGATTCGACACGCAGCTCGGACGCGCATTCGTGCGCGACCGCTCGCATCGCAACTTCGGATTCAAGCGCCACTACTTCGGACCGCGCCAGCCCGACGCCATCGAGCTCTACTCCTTCCGCCGCGGCTACCTCGGCGTCAACGCCATCGACGGCGGCCTCACGAACATTTGCGGTCTCGTCCACGCCAGCCGCCTGGCGGGACACAAAGGGCGCTGGGACAAATTTGTCGAAACGATTCGCGGCGAAGAGCCGCGCCTCGACGCGCTGTACGCGCAGCACGAGCCGGCGCAGGACGGCTTCCTTTCCAGCGAGCCGGTGATCTTTCGCGCGCGCGACGCCGTCGAAGGCGGCGTCTTCATGATCGGCGACGCGGCGGGCGTCATCGATCCGCTGACCGGCAACGGCATGGCCATGGCCATTCAATCCGCATTGCTCCTCGCGCCGCTGCTCGTGCAGCTGCTCGAATCGCCGTCGCAGCGCGCGCGCATCGAGCGCGACTACCGCCGCGCGCATCGCCGGATGTTCGCTTCGCGCATCGCGTGGAGCCGTCGTGTCGCATCGTTGCTCTCGCGTCCGCGGCTGCTCGACGCCGCGCTCGCCGCCGTTCCGCGGCCGCGAGTCGGCGAATTCCTGCTGCGCCGTACGCGCACCAGCCGCGAAGAGATCGAGCGTCTCACCGGCGCGTGGTTTAGACTTTGACGAGATGGCAGCGTTTCCCGAGGGAGAGATTCTGCTCCCGCTTTTTCCGCTCCCGAATCTCGTCTTCTTTCCCCACACTCGATTACCGCTGCACGTCTTCGAGCCGCGCTATCGGCAGCTCGTGAAAGACGTGATGGAAGCGGATCAGAAGTTCGGCATCGTGCTGCTGCGGCCCGGTTGGGAAGCCGATTACTTCGGTTCGCCGAACACGTACACCATCGGCACGCTCGGAACGATCGAGCAGGCGGTGCCGCTCGACGATGGCCGCTACAACATCCTCGTGCGCGGCGACGTGCGCTTTCGCATCATCGAAGAAGTGTCGCGGGTGCCGTATCGCACGGCGCGTGCGGTGGCGTTGCCGGAGGCGCCGCGCGCGCTCGATCAGACGTACGCGCAGCGGGAGTGGCTCGCCGATCTTTCGCATCAATATCTAAAATACCTGCCCGATCAAACGGCGGTGCCGGAGATCGAAACGGTGACACTGGAAGCGCTCACGAACGCGCTGGTGATGTCGCTCAATCTCGACATCGAAGAGAAGCAGAAGCTGCTCGAGAAAGATGATGTGATCGCGCGCGCGGAGGAGGTGGGAAACGAGATCTCGAATCGTATCGAGAGCCTTCGTTTTCTCGCACCGTTCCGCCGGCGCGGCGATCCCTCGCACAACTAAAGGAGCGATGCATGAGTTTTCGGGAAACGTATCTCCGCGAGCACGCCACGACGCGCAAAGTGCTGCACGCCTTTCCGGCGGATCAGACGCAATTCAAGCCGCATGAGCGCTCCGTCACTGCCCATCATCTTGGCTGGACGTTCGTCATCGAGGAACAGCTGATGGAGAAGGTGCTGCGGCAGCAGCCGGCGATGGGCGGCGGCTTCCCGCCGGATCCTGCGACGTGGCAGGAAGTGCTCGACGCGTTCGATCAGCAGGGCGAGAAAGTCGCGAAGCTACTCGAAAGCGCCGAGATCAAAGGCTCGGTGACGTGGTTCACGGGACCGAAGCAGACCGGCGAGTATTCGGCCGCGGAATATCTCTGGTTCATGCTGCACGATCAGATTCACCACCGCGGGCAGATGTCGGTTTACCTGCGCATGGCGGGTGGCAAAGTGCCGTCGATCTACGGCCCGTCCGCCGACGAGCCGTGGTTCTGAGCGCGTCACTTCACTTCGAATTCGTGATCGGCGACGAGGTTGCCGCCCCAGTAGCCTTCGGCGTGGTACTTGCCGCGCGACAGCGCTTTGCCGAGCGTGAAGGTGATCACTTTCTGCCCGTTCGCCGGCTTGCGTTCGGCGGCGACCTCTTTCCCTTTCGCGTCGAGCCAGCGCACCGCGACCTGCAGCTCCGGCGGTGATTCCTTCAGCCACATCGTCAGGCTGACCGGTTCTTTCGGTTTGAACGTGGCTGCAGTCGTGACGACGGCGCCGTTCGCGACTTGACTGCCGACCGTCGAGCGCTCCAGCACGTCCGGCCGGTGCTCGATGAGCACGTTCAGGTTCGTATGGCTCAGATCCGCAGGCGCGGTCGACGTCTGCGCGGGCGGGGCGGCACCTTGTTTCGGCGCAGGAGGAGCCGACGTTTCCTTGCGGCAGGCCAGCGAGAGAAGCGCGAGCGCGAGAACGGTCGTCCACTGCTTCATGCCGCGAATCATACCGGCTTCGCGCCGAATACAATGCGCGCCGTGCCGGGTCTGCCGTATCGCGACTTTTACTATCCCCTCAACGTTTTCATGCACATCCTCACGCTCGAAGAGGGCGACGTGCGGTACCTGCATTACGGCCTCTTCGAGCACGAAAACGAACCGCTGATCGAAGCGCAGGAGCGTTCGACGTCACTGCTCCTCTCGCGTTTGCCGAAGCCGCCGGCACGCTTGCTCGACGCCGGCTGCGGTATCGGCACGACGCTCGATCGATTGACGCGCGAAGGCTACGACGTCACCGGCATCACGCCCGACGCGCAGCAGGTCGCGTACATCCGCGAGCGCTACGGCGACAGCGTGCGCGTCGAGCCGTCGCGCTTCGAGGATTTCACCGGCTCGTTCGACGTGATCCTCTTTCAGGAATCATCGCAGTACATCGATGCCGAGGCGCTGTTCGCGCACGCGAAAGAACTCGCGCCACGCGTGCTGGTGCTCGATGAATTCGCGCTGCGCGACGCCGGCGGCCTGCACACGCGCGAAGCGTTCGTCGCCGCCTCGCAACGCCACGGCTTCACGATCGCGGAGGAGCTGAACCTCGATGAGAAGGCGGCGCCGACGAGTGATTACTTCAACGTCCGCTTCCCCCGCTTCCGCGAGATCCTCAAATCCGACCTCGGCCTCACCGACGCGCACGTCGACGAGCTGATCGACAGCGGGCGCAACTATCGCGAGCGTTATCGCAGCGGCGAGTACGGCTATCGCCTCTTCGACTTCCGGCGGTGAGCGTCAGCGCGTGCGCGCGAAGACGCAGTCGCGGCACATGAAGTCGTCCGGCGCTTCTTCCAGGCCGTACACCCAGCGCCGCATCTGCGCGAGCTCCGGACCTTCGAGCACTTCCGCGATGGTGTTCTTCGTCAGATCGCCGACGACGTAGTTCTCGTCGTAGTCCTCGCAGCAAAGCACGCAGCGGCCGCGCGGCGTGATGTGCAGATGCTGGATTGGCCGCGACCCCACGTTGTCGCAGCCCGCGAGCTGCTTCTGCTTCGACGCCGGCTTCATCCCCACATCGAGCCAGCCGGCGCGATCCATCACCACCTGCGGATCGACCGTGAAACGCGTTCCGGCGAAACGGTCGCGAATCGCTTCGAAATCGCGTTGGTGCGTGTCGTCGCCTTTGCCGAGAACCACCATGCGCATCTCCTGCGCGACGGGGCGATCCTTCAGGTAATCGAGATTGCGCAGAACGACGCCGAGGTGATCCTCGCCGCGCTCGGCTTTGTAGCGCTCGCGGTCGAGCGTCGAGAGATTGATGCAGAGATAGCGCAGCGGACCCGATTCGATCAGCGCGTCCACCTTCGCCGCCGTGAGGCCGGAGCCGTTGCTCAGCACCGCCACCGGAAGGCCCGCCTCAAAAAGTGTCCGGCATTGATCGACGAAGCGGCGGTCGAGCGTCGGTTCGTTGTAGCTCTGCAGGAAGACGCTTTCGAGCGTGCCGCGGAAAGCGGTCAACTCATTGACGATCCGGTGGAACAGCGCGTCCGGCATCATCTCGTCTTCGCGCGGCGCGATGGAGACGGGACAGAAGTAGCACTTCTGATTGCACGTCGTCATCGTCTCGAGCGACACGATCTTCAGCCGGTACGCCGCCGACAGATCCGCCTCGGCCGCCACGATCCAGCCGTCGCGCAGCAGCGCGTCATCGACTTCCCCATCGCGCTCGAACGCGCGGAAGCGCGCGTACGCGTCGTCGCCCGCCACGAGCGCGCGGTCCGTCAACGGGTTGTAGACCCGGTCCGTATCAATGTGGAGATACGGGTTGATTCTGTGTGTGGCGACCAGGGTGGGCATTGCGTCGGGATGGTACGGCTCGGGACTTCGCGCTGTCTAACGCGCGGAGGGGGCGATGTCATCCCGCGTCCGCCCGACGGCGAGGCTCATAGGCTCATGGGCTCATAGCAGCGCAAACGTGGCAAGTTCGCGGGCTCGCGGCACGAGCCACAGGCAAGAAGTGAGGGCGCTGGCGATGCCGGCGCTAACTATGAGCCCATGAGCCTATGAGCCCATGAGCCTCGCGGTGCCGCGCAGCGGCGCCCGGCGCTCCGCGCCGCCGCCGGGTTGACACGGCGGCGCAGATCGTGCGAAACGCTCTCCCGCTGATGCCCATCGCCGTCCTCTACCCCCGGTTCGACCATCCGGCGATTGAAGAACGATACGCGAGCTGGCAGACGCAGATGCTTCTGCGCGCCGGCGACGATCACCACGAGATCATCTTCTACGATCGCGAGGAGAGCGGAACTGCGCTTGCGGCCGAGGTCGACACGGAGTTCGTGCTCGTCGTCACGGATCCGCTGCTCGTCCCGAGTAAACATCTCGCCGCGCGGTTGCGCGACGTGCTGGTGCGCGAAGGGGGCGACGCCGCGCTGCCGGTCTCGAACGAAGCGCAAAACGCGCGGCAGCAGCGCGCGCCGATCGTTCCGTATCTCACGCTGCGCGAGTTGCAGGACGCGATGCAGCGCACCGAGGAGCAGACGCAGCCGGCCGTGCGCGTGACGTGGGAGAAAGGCGATCCCGCCGTCTTCCTCTGCCGCACCGAAACGCTGGCAACTATGCGCGAAACGCTCGCGGCATCGTTGAACGGCCGCGAGGTCGCGATCTCGCCGAACGATTACATCCACCGCTGGAGCTCGCTGCGCGGACAAACGCGATTCGATCTGCTGACGCTCATCAGTCCCGACGCGAAGTCGATCCTCGAATTCGGCTGCGGCGAAGGAACCCTCGGCGAAGCGCTCAAGCGAAGGCAGAAATGCCGCGTGGTCGGCATCGAGCTGGACGCCGAAGCTGCTGCGATCGCGCAGAAGCGCATCGACTCCGTCTATCGCGGCGACGTGCGCGAGATCGTGACCATTCTCGACGAGCAGTTCGACTGGATCGTCGGCGGCGACATCGTCGAGCATCTCGATGAGCCGTGGTCGTTCCTCGACGAGCTGCGCCGCATCACGAAACCGGGCGGCCATCTGCTGCTCTCGCTCCCTAATCTCGCCAACGCGTCGGTGATCTCCGATCTGCTGCAAGGCCGCTTCGATTACGTCTACATGGGGCTGACCTGCGTCGGCCACGTGCGCTTCTTCACGAAGCAATCGATCGAAGACATGCTGTCGATCGCCGGCTGGTCGGTGGTGGAGATCTCGCCGCAGCACGTCGTCTCCACGAGCGGCCGCGAAGAGCTCCTCAGCCGGCTCGACGCCGCGAACGTACCGTATTCGAAAGACGATCTGCTCGCCGCGGGCTACTACGTCATCGCCCAGAATTCCTGATGTCGCGTTCTCTCAACATCGCCTACTTTGTTCCGGACACGCAGCAATCAGGTGGCGTGCGTGTGCAGCTCGCACACGCCGATGCGCTGATTGCGCGCGGCCACCGCGTGCGTCTCGTGACGCCCGGCGCGCCGCTCACCTGGCGCGGCTCGAGTGCCGACTGGATTTACGTCGACGATTTCCGCCAATACGACGCCAGCACCGACGACTGCGTCCTCGGCACCTTCTGGAGCACAGTGCCCGCCGCATACGAAGTCGCGGGCGAGCGCGCAGTGCATCTCTGCCAGGGCTACGAGGGATCGTTTTCCGCGTATCAACCGATCAAGGCGGACATCGATGCCGCGTATGCGCTGCCGATCCCGAAGCTCGTCGTCACGAAGTCGCTCGTGCCGATCTGCAAACGCTTCACGGACGACGTGACGTACATCGGCCAGGTCGTCGAAGACGAGTTCTATCGCCGCGGCACGCCGCGCGAATCGGAGCCGCCGCGCGTGCTCGTGTGCGGCCAGGCGCAAGCCGATCTGAAAGGCGTGCAGGATGCGTACGGCGCCGTCGCGCACGCGCGATGGTTCCATCAGAAACTCGATCTGATCCGCGTCTCGCCGTGGGCGCCATCGCGCGAAGAGCCGCTCGACGCCGTGCAGGAGTTTCACGTCGGCCTGACCACGCAGGAGATGACGCGCCTGATGCACTCCTGCGATCTGCTCATCGCACCGAATCACAGCGAAGAAGGCTTCGGCCTGCCGGCCGCAGAAGCAATGGCCTCCGGCCTCCCCTGCCTGCTCACCAAAATCCCGTCATACCTTTCGTTCGACGAAACGCACGACTACGCCCTCTTCGCCCCGGAACAGAATCCGGTGGAAATGGGCGAACGCCTGATCGAACTGCTCGAAGACGACGAGCTGCGCGACCGCCTCCGCGCGCGCGGCCGCGAAGTGGCCGAGCAGTGGCGCGTGGAGCACGTGGTGCAGCGCCTGGAAGCGTTCTTCACGCGCTAACACGTTGGAGCGGCGGGCGCCCTCGCCCGCCGTCGCACATGGCGCGGCAAAACGGCGGGCGAGGGCGCCC
>DASSMK010000396.1:0-37881 GCA_035688915.1 Thermoanaerobaculia bacterium | reverse complement strand
GAAGCGCCAGCGTTCAAGCACGAACGGCCCGTCCGCTTGCGAGTTCTTCCAGTCCTTCGCACGCATCGCTGCTTTGACGAGCTGGATCAGGCGATAGGCACCGGCCGTGCCGTCACTCTTGTCGCGGAAGCTCTCCGCGATGACGACGACAATGAGCTTCACGTCTTCGCGTTGATCGAGGATTACCTTACTCGCCACGAGCGGACCGTCGGATTCGCCGCTCGGCAAGATCGTGCACAGAAGCGGTGAGTTCTCGTGTTTCGTGATCGCGTCTTCGATGTCGTCCGCGGCGAGGACTTTCTTCGCATCGGTGACGCGCGAACGGAGGCGCGCCTGATTCTCGTCGTCGAAGACGAGGTAGTCGATCGCCATTGCGCTACCGGACGCCGACGCAATCGCGGTCGCCCGGACGCACGGCAGCCGAGAGAGGACGCGGGAACGCGCCGAGGTTCTTCAGCAGGACCGCGGCGCCGACCTGTGACGATTTGGCGTTGGCGTCGTAGCGGCCGTCAGCCACGTACTTGCCGCGCGTGTAGTGCTGCGAACCGCTCCAGAGGTACGGCGAGGGCACAGCGCGCTTGCGGTAGCCCATCCCGTTGTACCCTTCCAACTTGTAGAGCGTTCCCGCAACGCTCCAGTCGGTCCAGTTCGTAAAGCCGTCGAGCGTGAGCGCGTCGACCGCACTCTCTTCCCATGTGAACGGCGGCTTACCTTTCATCGGACGCCCGGCGGGAACGTTGATCGTCCGCCGCGAGAGCGAGTCACCGTTGTGAAGGTGGCAGTCGAAATCGCCGCCGCACTCCATCGTGTGGATTGCTGCGATCACGGGCCACGGCACCGAGGTAGCCGTGGCGACCGCCTCATACCGTGGCCGCGCCGCGGTCATCCGCGCAACGGCCTTGTTCGTCCTCTCGATGAATTCGGGCCGCGTCGTGCAGCTCGCATAGTTCGTCTCGTATTCGATGCGCATCTCGCGCGTCAGGGGCATTTGCTGGTCCTCCCACCACACACGGGTGGCAGCGCTCGCGAAGAGAGCGAGCGTCATTGCGAAAATGGTTTTGGTCACTGAGGGTTACTCGATGAAGGTTTGGTCGATGAAGGCGCCGTATACGGTGGCGGCCATCTCCTGATCCTCGCGGGCGGCGCCGAGCCAGACGTTCTTCGGATAGCGCGTACTGCGGACGAGGAGGAAAAGGAAGCGGAGCTTCTTCTCGTTGTTCCCGTTGAACTTCTTGCGCTTGTCGTTCTGGACGATGAAGAGCTTGCCGTCTGTCTGAAGCGTGAAGGTGTTGTCGTAGTGACGCGCCCGCCGGCCTGTGAAGTTGTCTTTGATGCTGAGACCTGCGGAGAGAAAGCCGCCGCTGTCGGACTGCGAAAACTCACCGCCTTTTGCTTCGAGCGGAATCGTCAGGTACTTGGCGTTCCGCGGCGTGATTGTCTTGCCCTGATAGGCGACGTCGGCACCGATGAATGTTGAGTAGAGGTCTACGCCGTCGCCTCCGGACATCGGCTCGGCGTGTACCGATCGCGCGAAGCGTCCGTACTCGCCGCCGAGAGGTATGAGGCCGAGACGCTTCGCCATCTCGGAGTGGAGCGGCCTGCCGTAAACATCCACGCCTCGGCCGAGCCGTTTGCGGTTGCTGGCGACGAGTCGCTTCGCAACGTCAACGCTCGGCCGCCGCAGCGCGCCCGGCTTGAGCCGGTCGCCGAGTCGCGCGATGCGTCGTTGAATATCTGCAAGGCCAATCGTCTCGATCGACTGCAGCGTCACGTCAGAGCTTCAGGAGCGACGCACGCGTCATCACGGCCCGGCTGCCGGTTGACCATGCCCCGCCCGTAGAAGTCGCACCGCTCCCGCGCTCGACGACACCGGCGAGGACCGTCGAGCGGTCATCGCTCGACAGTCCCGCGAGCCAGCTCTCCAGACGCCGGCGCCGCTGCGCGATTGCGTACTCTTCGCTCTCCTTGTCGTCGGTGTTCAGCCACTCCGGCTTGCAGTTGAAGAGAAGACGCCATCGCCACAAATCGAGAAAGACCGTCCGGAGCCCCGCCGTAAACGGCGCGAGGGGCGTGACGTAATACTTTCCGGCATACAGCTCGATCTCGCCTGCCGTATCGATTGCTGCTTGTTCGACGCGGGTGTCATCGCCGTCCGTGATCTCGTCAATGCGCGCAGGCGTCAATCGTTCGTGTAAGTCCTCCTGCTTGAAGTCGTATGGATACACAGCCGCTCTCCCGCTCCACCTACAGAACGCCCGAAGTCTTGAGGGTGCGGTAGAGCGATACGGCGGACTTGAATGCGTCGAGGAGCGCGCGCGCCGTGGTCGGGCGAGCCTTCACGTTGTTGTCGCACGCATTCAGCTGCTCGTTGATCGCGAGAAGAGCCGGCTTGTGCTGCTCGGGAATCTGCTGCCAGTTCGCTTTCGCGTACTCGCGCACGGCTTCGATCTCTTCGCGGTGAGCCGTGTAGTAATCACACAGCGCATTCCGCTCGGCGGCCGTGCCGGCGAGGCGGTCCTGAAGTTTCTCGACCACGAGAGCGCCGTAAAAGACGGCCTTGAGGAAGAGCGGTCCCGCCGACGAGCAGGCGGTCGTGAAGAGGAGGACGGCGACGGCAAGCGCCGTCGCGATGATGTGTTTGTTCTTCATGTTTGTTAGTTCTCGCTTTCGTTTCGAGTGGCGCGAATGGCGGCTTCCATGTGCTCGACGGCAACGCCGTCGCGGAACGCCTGAACGCCGCGGTACGTCTTGCCGCCGAACGTGTAGTCGGCGCCTTTCTGTTTGAGGAGACCGAAGTGTTTGCAGAGACGCGCGGCGAGGTTGTGAGCGACGTAGATCGGAGCGAGCGAGGGGCGGGTCGGCGCGTCCGGATCGCTGATCGTGCCGTTCGTGATGAGGCTCTCGATATCGCTGCCGGTCATGCCGACTGCGTCGAGCTCCGCTTCAGTCACAGTATCGCCAGCCGTCCGAATATCGAGCTGACGCGGTGCCTTGTCGTCGGTCTGCGGTTTGTAGCCCAGGTTGATCGTGCCGTGTACTTCGAAGGCACGCTCCGCGGGCGTGGTGTCGTTGGACATGGGTTTGTGGGGTTTCCTTGTGTGTTCAGGCGGTGAGAAGCCAAAGCGCGGCGCAGGCGGCGCCGGCAAGCGCAGCTGCCAGAGCGACGAAGGCGAACCACGTTGCGCATCGCGGCGCGCACAGCTCGGCGGCGTGATGTCCGCGACAGCGATAGCAGCGGGAGACGCGCTCGATCTCGCGGTCGTCGTAAAGGTGGTGTCGCTCCGCGCGCGGAGTGAAGTAGTGGTCATTCATGCGGGCGGTCTCGTCGGGAGGGTTAGGTGATGACGCGATCGGCGAGGAAGATGCGGTTATTGCCGTTCGCCGTGGCGCGCCACATCACGCCCCACTTATCCACGACGGGGTAAATGTCCGCGTCTCGGTCCTTGTCGCGGTGCGGCTCGCGTACGATCGGGAATCCTTTGCGGCGGACGATTGCGCCTGCGAGCGGAGCGTCGATCGTGGGCTTCTCGATCCGGCGATAGATGACGACGACGTTCGACCAGAGGTGGAAGAACTGAATCGTTCGCGGGTCCTTCGGGTCGATCTGCGTCTGGTACTTGCCCGAAAGGATCTTCACTTCCTTCACGCCCCAGATCGAGGCGAGGTGTGCTTCGGTGGCCGGTACGCGGAAGCCGGTCGTCGAGATGATTTGGCACTTCGGATGGTTCTTCACCCTCGCGAAGACATCCATCGGCAAACCGACCGTGAATGAACGTCGGTCGACGTCGTGCGACACTTCCAGCGCAGTGCACCAGCGATCGACGTCCACGTTCGGATCGGAGTTGATGTAGTCGCTCCACCGCAGTGCCGACGCGCCGATGGTTTCCTTGAAGCCGGGCGCGAAATTGGCCGGGCTCGAAACGAGGTCGCGAACCGTCTTTTCTTTGAAGAGCGTCAGCGCGTCGCCCGCGCGTTCGATCGTCCTGTCCTTGAATCCCTCCTTGTCGTCAGGCTCGATTTCATTGAGTTCCTCGTCGTACAGGATGGCGTCGAGCCCGAGCTTCACCATCTTGTAGTCGCCGTGCGAGATCTGAATCGAGACGCTCTTGCGCTTCTCTCCGAGCGGCTGTTGAAGGCCGGCCACAATGCGGTGGCCATCGGCTCCGAATTCCGTCCAGCTGCCGCGCTCGCGCGTCACATCGACGGTCGGCAGAATTTCGTTCGCGCCGACGAAGTCCGGCCGTCCATAGCCTGAAATCAGTGCGCTCTCATGCGGAAGGCCGGACTGCAAGTCTTCCGTTCGCGATTGACTCGCGATTGCGAGTGCCTCGATTTGCGAGACACTCATTCCATAGCGGGTGGTTGCCCTCACTCCCTCTCCCTATCCGGCCGAAAGCCGGGCATTACTGCGTTGTGGTTGATTGGCTGTGACCGGTGGTCAGTGCGGATGGACCACGGCTGGCGCGTAAGGACTACGCGGCTTTGATGATCTTCTGTACGCGCTGGCGCGCGAGCAGGCCGTTAAAGGCGGTGATTACATCGGCGAGTGTGGCGTTGCCCGGCAGGTCGGCGAGTGCGGCAGCCGGAAGACGTGTGTCGAAGTTCGGCAACACGAAGGCTTCACGACGCCCGCCGCTGTTGCCGCCGATGTGGACGTAGCAGAGCACCTCGTCGTTATCCGTGTCGGCGACGACGGTGCGGCCCACGCCGTCTGTCGTGCCGAAGCTCTTGTCCGGCACGGTCACGCCAAGTTCGACCATCGTCGGGCCGAAGTTGACGCCCGTTAGGCGCGACGGCGGGTTGCCATTTCGGTTGTCGACGTCGTTCTGTGAGAAGTCGTCGAACGCGACCGCGGCGGCTCGCGATCCGGCGACGGTCGTCTGATCGCCGTTCTTGTCGATCCAGCGGCCAGCCTTCACAACGCCAGACGGTGCATACGTCTCGGTAGACAGTGGCGTCTTACCGGGATACTCCATGGGGAATCCTTTCTTCGGGTGTAGGTGGGGATGCGGTCAAATGCGCGCCTAGGCAGCGCGGGGCATCGTCAGGCGCAGGCGATTGGCTTCGCCGTACGTCACGCCCTTGTCGCGAGCGATAGCGATCGTCTCGTCGAAAGCCGACACCGATGCCTTCAGCGACGCGGTGGCATTCGCGGGAAGCGCTCCGGCCGTCTCGCGTGCACGTTCACGCGTCGCCTCGTTGCGCTCGACGGTTGGCGCCGGCGCATCGGCCTGCGTCTTGAGATCGATCGACGTGAGCTGTAGACCGTCGAGCGACGACTTCGCGAGATTGAAGTCGCTTTGCGCAACGCGGATCAGCTCCGCTTCGAATGCCGGCGTAATCTGCTTACCGTCGTTTCGCTGCCGCGCAATCTCCAGCACGATGCGCTCCTCGCCTGTGCGTGATTCCGCCGACGCGAGGCGCGCCTCCATCTCGCGCAGCGTCGCGATAGGAACGGTCGACGCTTTCAGGCTCATGACGGCAAGCGCTAGTTCGCGCGGGTCGTCGGACGCCACGCCCAAAGCGAGATGTAGCGGCGTAAGATCGGTCGATGAGCCGGATCTCGATTCCGAATGGTCGGCCGACGTGCCGCCGGCCTTCTGCGAGGCCGCTTCGATCGTCGCAGCACCAATCTCGGCGCCGAGCAGATCAGCGATTCGTTTACCGGTTGCGTCGGTCCCTGATTCCGCCGCTTCATCGAGAAAGATCATCTCGTCACTGTCCGGCACGAGTTCCGCGAGCTTGAGAAGGTCGTCGCGAAGCTCTTTCCCTGTCACTGCGGCGGGTCTCCCGACTGTGAATCGAAGACTCTCCAGAACGTTACTAAGCACTCTCTCCCTCCTTTCTATCTTGGTTGTGTTTCTCTGCCGCGCACATACGAGCTGCAGTCGTTCTCCGCCGCTACGTTGCGAGGCGCGCTCGATTCCGTAGTCGGCAACCGTGTGGTCGGTGATGTACGGGCGGCCCCACGAGCCAGGGTTGTTGGTGAGGGCGAGATGACGAAGGCCATAGATTCGGTCGTCATCGCGGGACCAGAAGAAGCTCGGCGAGTCGTAGTAGTACTCGCCGGCTTCGATCATTCTGCGCGCACGCTCTGTCCATTCCACGCGCGCCAACAGGCCGGCGCTTCCGGCGGCGCGTAGTTCAACGATCCTTCCGGCGGCAGGCGCCTCGGCGTCTTTATCGGAAAGATGTTCATAGTCAATGACGAGATCGTTCTTGCGTAGGTTGAAGAAGTCGACACAACTTTGCTGGCTGATGTCGTCTGTGATCCACGTCTTTTTGTCGCCGTCGAGTTCACCGACATAGAGCGGATGCGGGAAAATCTGTACCCACTCCGGAGCGGGACCGCCCATCTTCTGCGAGTTGCGTCGCAGCGCCCCCGCACGCAGCCACAGCAGAGCGGGCTCCGTCGTGTTGTTATTTCGCATTGAGGTGTGATCGCTCTCGGGATTTCCGGCCGGGTGGAAAATGTGACTGCTACCGTGTCGCGGGCGCGAGGCGGTTGCTCGGTATAAGCGGGCGAAGGTACGTTGTCGGTCATGAACCGGTCCTCAACTCGAGAAGCGCTGCGGACAGCTCTTAATGACGCGGCGGCGCTCATTCACGTTCTACAAAATCGAACCGATGCCGCGCTGACGGAACTTGAAACACGCACCGACGTCGCATGGACGGAGGTCGCTGAAGCGCAGCATTCCGCGGTGCTTCTGTTGGAACTCGTCGCGCGCTCGCAATACGAGGCGAACACGCCGGAGGCGATCACACGCGATCGTGTCCTCGCGCAAGCGCGAATCGAATTCCAGCGCAGGGCAGATAGCTAGCTTCCCGTTCGCCCGTGGCTGCGCAAGAGCAGACCCGCGCGGTACGCCTCGACGTTGCGCGGCGCGATGACTCGCCACAGCCAGGCATCGTCCGCTCGGTCGAGCACGATCGACTGCACCTCGCCGGACCGCGTGATGAAGAGTCCGATGTAGCGCTTGATAAAAGTCGTTCCTTTGTCCGTAGCGAAGGGCACGAGCCATGATTCGAACGGCGATTGCAATGTCGGAAGCAGTAGAGGAAAGTACCGGCCGCCCGCGCCGCTGAAGTTGCCGCCGGCGTCCGTTAGTGCAATGTCGAACGTGTCGCGGTTGAGTCGGACGCCTTCGTTTGCGTAATCGAGCGCCCACGTTCCCGATCCATTCTCGATTCCGACGGCCCTCTGGAACGCTTCCCACGCGCGCTCGATTGCGCCCTGTGGCACCACATTGCCGAGGGGTGGTGCCTTCGGCAGCCGGTCGATGTCGATCTCGGCGAGTGGTGCGAGGGCGTAGTCGGCCGGTGTCTTCCGCCCGAGCTGCTCGCCGAGCTTCCGAACGTTTTCAGAGAACGCCGCGTCATCGGCTGCCATCGCATCAGCCGCATTGAAGTCCCATCCATCGGCGGGCCTGATGATCTGGCCATTGACCACGGGGTATTCGAAGCCGTCGGCACTCCGATAAACCTTCGCGTGGTCAACTTCGTCAGTAGCCAACGACTCCCATCGCTTGCGCTCGCTATGGTGATTCGGATGCCACATATGTTTCAGAATCGGATCGGTGTAATGCACGATGAGCCAGATGATGCGGTCGCAGATGGCTGAGTTGCGATCATCATCAGGGCCGCGATACTGGAAATAGGGCCGGTCGTCGACGAACTCCATCGCCGCCTTCCACTCTCCCGCCGCGTGGGCTGTGAAGAGTGCGTTGTGAACAATCAGTTCGATGCGGTTTCCGGATAACACCGTCTCACCATGCGCATTCACAATGGCGCTCACATCGTCTGCGATGTCTGACGTCGTCTTGTTCTGCGCGATGCCGCGGTCGATCGCGCGCGTAACGGCCACGAGCGACGCGAGCTTGTGAAGCCCCGTAACCGTCATCGCGCGCGGCCGTGTTGCGTCCATCGCACGGTCGTAGTAGTCACCCGCCAGAAGTACGGTCCGCTTTTGGTGATACTCCAGCGCCTCGCGGTAGACGCCGATTCGTGCGCCTTCCACTACGCAGCCTCCCGACGGTGCGCGCGTTCCGCTTCGTCAGCGATGGCGATTGCCTCAGCGACGATCATGCCCTCGGCGAGCGCCTCGCCGGCTCGCGAGTGATCGAAGCTCTCGTACTGCTCGACGACGTAATCACGCATCTCCTCGGGTGTCAGGTTGCGGCGTCGCGCGTCTTCGATCGCGACGAGGAGTTGCGTCGTGTGTTGAGCGCTCGCGCGCTGCTGCATCCACGTTCCGGCGATCACCGCGTCGGTGAGTGTTTGGATGACGGGAACGCCGTCTCTGCGTTGAGCGGTGACGCTGAGCTTCTGCGCAGAGCTGACGCGGGAGCGTTCTTCTGCCTGATCGCCGGGCGCGTTGTCGTCCGGAGGCAACGGGGAGGCTGATTTGGCGTCGGCAGGCGGCTTCGCGTGGCGCAGCTGCTCGGCGACCATCTCTTCCGCTTCATCGAGCGTGTACCCAGCGCCCTTTATCATCTTCACGGCCGCTTTCGGTGCGATGACGCCGAGCGTTACGTCCTTTAGCGTCTCGCGCACCTGCGCCATACCGATGCCGGTCACCGATTGCGTGGTAGCAACGCCGGCTTCGTTCGGCTGGTCATTCGCCGCTGCCGCTCCCTTCGTCGTCGCCTCGGCGCTAGCAGTGCCACCGGGCGCGGCGACGCTTGCGCGCGGAACGAAGTTCGGAATGCCTGAGACTTCCTTCACGTGCTCGGGATCGATCATCAAGCCGGCCGATTCGATGACGCGATTCCATTCGACGTACGTAGACGCTTTCTGCTTTGCGTCCTCGGGCGGGTCTACCTTGAACTGAACGACGGGCAGGCGCGAGAGGAAGCGGGGGCCGTGATGAAGCGCAACAATTGTGCGGACAAGCCCCTGCCGAATGCTCGCCGCGACACGCTTCGCCACGGCTCGCGCGATCTTCAGGTTCGTTCGCTGCGCGCCTTCGCCTGCTAGCGTGCCGGTGCCGGACTGCGCGTCAACGATGAGCGTGTGGCCGCAAACCGCTTTTGTCGCCTGCTCCTGGGCGAAGCGCGCGAGGCCTTCGTAAATGTCTTTGCTCGCGTTGAGCGCCTGTTCCAGGTCGAGCTTCGCGCTGGCAGGAAGGACGCCCGCGAAGTCAACGCCGATCCGCATCACCGCTTCGATGAGAGAAGCCTTGTCGTTCGGATCGGTGAAGTAGGCAATAGGAATCGGTTTGCCGTACTTCTCCGCGAACGCCAGCCAGTCGATTGTCGCGAACCGCGCGACCATGTAGTAGAAGGCGAGCGCCTTGAACAGGCGCGTTTTGCGCGGGTTGTTCGGCGCGATCGAGTGAATCGTCCACAGCCCCGGCTTCAGCGACTCTCCGGACAGCGGCTGCGCTTCGGTGAGTAGCCGTAATTCAGTACCGACATAACGGAACCTTACGCCGTCCGGCAGGTTGAAGCCTTCGGGTAGGAACGTCTTCGCATCGAACCGCGTCTCGGCTGCCGCTAGTGGATACAGGCCATCGCCCCACGCGAGATGTTCGAAGTACGTCTCCAGCGCGGCAATCGCGTAGAGCTTCTCAGCAACTGAATCCGCGACCTTCTTGTCGTCCGCTTTGGCCTTTGTCTGCGGTGAGTCGGTGTACGGCTGAACGTCCCACTCAGCTCCGGCCACCGTCGACACGCGATCCGTGGCGATCGAGAGGAAGTGTGCGTCGATGAAAATGCGGTCCGCCAGCGCGAACATCTCACCGAGATCGGCGGTGTTGCGCAGCACTCGTGCGAGCGTCTCCGGGCCGATGTCCCGGATCTCGCGAGATGCCCACCGGTCGCCGTGGAGAACACGGCCGATGTCGGCTTGCGTCGAAGTATCGAGCTTCGACGGAAGCGTTAGCTGCTCGTTGTACGGGCCGAAAAGGATCGGGTCGGAGGGCATTCGGGAAGTGCTGCGGTATCCTTTCGCCGCACGCGCGAGTAGCGGCGGCGTGACGAAATATCGGAGGAGAGAGAGATGAACCGCTGCATCACCGCCGCGTTCGCGGCGCTAGTGTTGATCGGCTGTACGACGGCTTATCAGCCGTCCGGCGCAACGGGTGGCTTTTCAGAAGTGAAGCTCAGCGAGACGAGCTATCAGGTTCGTTTTCGCGGGAACGGCTACACAGGTCCGGGTCAGGTTCAGCAGTTCATGCTGCGACGTGCGGCCGAGCTGGCGCTGGAAAATGGCTACCGGTATTTCACGACGGATGTTCCGCAGAATCTCGATCGGCGCGATATGTGGATGCAGTATTCGGAGCGTGGTGTGACCGTTCGATTCAGTCAGCAGGCCACGGCTGAAACGGCGGATGCGGTGACCGTTATCGAATCCACGAATCAGGCGGCGAATGGACGGCTCTCGGACAAGGCTGCCGCGGAACTCGCGCGGTTGAAGGCGCAGTAAGGCTCACGCTGCACGCCGCAGCCGTTCGCCTCGGCTAAGCGGCATTGTCTCGTCATCGGCCGCATCATTTGTCAAATGCCGCAGCGCGTCGCGCCGTGTGCGCTGCGGCAACTCCACGACAACAAACGGCATCACCGATGGCGCGATCAATCGCGCGACGCGCGCCGCCGCTGCGGCGAGTCCGTAGTGGTTGTCAACGTTGTCAATGAAGCGATGGATCTCGTTGCCCTTCGCGTCTTTCGTTGTGACTTTCTGGAGCTTCTTCAGGTGCTCGCGGACCTGAAGCATCTCGGGCGTCTTCTCATCCGGAATGATGAGCCCGCGCTGCGGATGCGTCGCTTCGCCGCACCATTGCGCGAGGAGCCGGTTTCGATCGACCTTCGCGAGCCAGAACTTCGGCGTGAAATCCTCGTTGCGGTGAGCGCTTCCGATCGAATCGTCGGAGATGAGTTGCTCGGTGAGTGTGAGGTCTTTGCCGTTTTCGAACTGAAGGAGCGCGAGCGTCTGTCGGTACTCGGACGCGAGTCGTTGCGAGCTGTCAAAGAGCGGCATCATGTCGCTGACGCCGAATCGCGGCTGGAGGGCGGCGATCAGTTCGTGCGTCCGTCGCTCCCAACTGTTGCTGTGCATCCGTTCGACGTAGACGAGGCGCGACCGCTGCTCTGACGCGAGCCACTCCTCGGCCCAAAACCAACACGACTTGCCAAGGTCGATCCCGAAGAAGATCTCGTTCGCGCCTCGCGTGAGTCGCAGCGTGTACGGCCGCTCCATCTTCTTGAGCGCGACCTCTGTGATCGGCTGCATCGCACCGGCGTCGGCCATCGCGCGAACCGAGCGGTTGAAGATCGCCATGTCCTCGGCATCACCGCTCGCGAGCGCGTCCTCGTACGCGCGCATGATCGCGTTGCCGTCGATCGCCGTGACGACGAGCGCCGAGATGCGAAACGAGTAATGCGGTTGCTTCCCCGTCTCGCGTTCCGGATACAGCGGTACGAAACGGCCGGCGCCTGCAACATCGAGCGGCGCCTTGCATGACGGACATACCCGCTGCCATGCGTCGCCGATGATTTGCATGCATTCCGGGAACGACTCTTCCAAACAGACGTCCGTCCGCATGCAGCTGCCGCAGTCAACCAGCCAGCGGCGTTGCGAGCCCTCGGTGAACCGTTTGTCGATGCCGGAGTTGGCGGCATATGGCGCGGAGAAGTCGAGCTCGAAGCGCAAGTGCGAGTGACGCATTCGGCCCGTCTTCCACTTGCGTACGGCTTCCGAAGTGAGGTCGACTTCGTCGGAGACTTGCAGGTCCATCGGCCGCGATGTCGCGCCTTTGAGCTTGGCGAGGCCGAGCACGTAGACGTGCTTGTCCCGGAACTGCTTCAGCGTGCCGCGCTCGACATCGCCGTCGCTCGCGATTGCGGAGAGATAGGGCGATTCGTTGATGATCGGCGAGAGCTTCGCGAGTCCCCACTCTTTCGCAAACGCGTCGTCCGGAAGAAAGTAGCCGCCGTTGTATCCGTGCTCGACGGCAGCCCATACCGGAACGGCAAGCGCGAGCGTCGTGAAGCCAATCTGCTCGCCTTTAATCGTCGTGACCCGAGCATCCTTCACGCCGCGCCGAATCAGGTCGTCGATGATGGCGACCACTTCGGCGAGCGGCTCGTGTCCTTCAGCAGACCACGCGCCGCGATCTGTCTTGACCTCCAGCTCCAGAAATTCGCGCAGCGATAGGCCGCGTCGTTTATGCGAGGCCGCGTTGGCAGCCTCGCTTTCCCGGCGCGCGCGCAAGTCGCGCGCGAGCCCCGACGCGAAGCTCACTCGCCGAAGTTCTCTTCGATCTGGATGATCTCCTCGGTGAGCCACTTCCGCGTGGTCTCCTCCGGTTTCGAGCTGTCGAAGCCGAAGAGCGCGAGGGCCTCCGACTTCTTGCGATCCGTGACGACGATCTCCTTGCGCGTGGTGATGGTGATTGCGCGGGCCGTCAGTTCCGGCTTCTCCGCATCCGCGCTGGTGTAATCGACGAAGGCGGGCAGCTTGTACGTGTAGCGATAGTTGTTCGGCATGGATGTCTTTCCTTTTCGTTCAAAGTTTTGAGCGAGAGAGCCCACGCGGGCGGCACCGGGTGTAGGAGGTCCCGACCTGCTGCCGGAAAGCGGGGTATGGGTTTGCGCCTCGGAAGGGCGCCTTGCGGTTGATGTGGCGCGGCGGGTGTGGAGTTTCCGATGCCGTCCGCGTGCGGCTCTCTTGCGTGTTCGGCGCTTAGGCCGTTTGAGGTGTGCTGTCTTCGAAATCGGTGCGCGGTCGGGCGCTGCGCGTGACGTTGAGGCGGTCCAGGTATCCGTTCGCTTCGACGGCGCGGTCGGCAATCAACTCCGCCAGATCGGGCACCATCTGCGGATCAGAGCCCTCGTTGGTGTCGATCTGGTCAGCGAACACGGGACACTGTGCGTGCACGCGCTGATCGCCGATAAAGCGGGTGACCGTTACGACCGCGACGACGAGCCGTTCATCGGTGGTACCACGGCGCGACCGGCCAGCGTCAAAGTCGATGACGTTGTCGTCCGACTCATCGTTGAAGCTCATGCGGCCTCCTTTTGAGCTTTGTCGATCGCGGCGAGTACGAGCTGCAGAACATCCGGGTGGCTTTCGAGGATCGTCACGATCTCTGCTCGTGCTGACTCGTACGCCCTGCGCGTGCTGACGCCGGACTGTCGCCGCTCTGCTTCGCGCCGCGCGGACGATGTCTGGAGCTTACGGTGGAGGTCGATGAGCGCTCCGGCCTTTGCCGTGACGCCTTTTCCGTCACTCAGCTCCTGCTGCAACTCTTCGAAAATCGCGACGTTCGCAAGGCCGCTGATCGCCGCTTCGATGTCGAGTACGTCGGCTGCGCTGCCGCTCGCGTTGTAGGTGGCTGCGGCATCGGCGACCACGCGCTTTCGCGCGCTCTCGGCGTTCCACCGCACCCAATGTGTATGAATGGACGACTTGCCGGTGCGGAAGCCCGCCGCGCGGATCTTGTTCCAGAACGTCGTCTCTTTCAGGCGAGTTTCGATCTGCCGGAACGAGGGGCGCGGTTCTTCTTTGAACTGCTCCTCCATCCATTCAGCAAGCCCCGGAATCTCCGGAATGAGCGGCTGCCCACGGCGACCGCGAATGTCTGGAGGCGTTGCGAGATGCCGGCGATCCGCGCTGACTTTCTCTTGGCGCTTACAGTGAGCGCAGTGTTCACAAGCCGCGTGAGTGCGGGGCGCCATGCCCTGCTCGCGTTCACGCCACAGACGCACCACGCGTCGGCGCGCGCGACGGCTCAGCTCATCCGAGCGGCTAGGCTGCGCGTCGTTCATCGCTCTCTCCTTTCCAGTGATTGATCCGTGCTTTGGCGATTGCCAGGTAGTCGGCGTCACGCTCGATTCCGACGAAGTTCGCTTCTTCGAGGGCGGCAGCGATGCCTGTCGTTCCACTCCCGGTGAAGGGATCGAGAACGATTCCGCCCGGTGGCGTGATGAGTCGCACAAGGTGACGCATCAGCGCGATCGGTTTAACCGTGGGATGGTGAACAGCGTCGTTCGGCACTCCCGCTCGGCGTTCGCCCGGCGACGCACGAGCCACGTAGAAGAACGAGGCGACGCTTCCGAGATCGTTTGCCGCCTCATCGCCGAGGATGACGTTGGTCGGCAGGCGTCCTTCGCGATTTGAATCCTCGCGCGGAATCCGGCAGCCCCCGACGTTCATCGCGCCCGTCCGGAACTGGAGAACGTTGTTCGCGACGCTGCTCTGCATCGGCTTGCGCGCGAGGACGATTGGCTCGTGCGCCGGTTTGACGGTCGTGTTCCAACCCTGCCATTCGCGCGCTTCCGGTGTGGCCGCTTCGTCGCGCCGTTCGCGCGCTTTGGCAGCGTCACCGCTTCCGTATCGCGCCTGCCATTGCTGGCCGGGTGCGCCCTCGTCGTACTGCCCGGTGATCGCACGCCGCTCCCATGCTTCACCGTATTTGCCTTTGCGCTCGCAGAGCTGTGCAACCTCTGCGTCCATCTCGTCACCGAAGTCGAGCAGTGCTTTGAGCTTCGCCCACTGCTCCAGCTTGGGAACGGCCGGCTGCGATGTGGACGTCCAGTGCTGCGCCATGCCGCGCGTGCCGACGTATCGGTCGATCTCCGCATTCGTCGTATCGGTCCGGTTCCGAGCGGTGCGCACGAATGCTGTCACGCGGAGTACGGCGTCGCGGTCGTAGCGCCTTTTGTCGATCGCCTTGCTGACGTCGATGCCCTTCGGCATGCCGTTGCTGTAAATCCAATGGATCGAGTCACGGATCTCGAAGCCGGCACTCTCCACTGCGCTCGCCAGGCGGTGATACGTCCGCGGACTTCCGAACGAAAGAAGGTGACCGCCAGGTTTGAGCACGCGCAACACCTCGCGCCACACGGCGACCTCAAACGCGACGCCGGAGCCGTCCCAGGCAAAGTCCATCAACTCCAGTTCGTACGGAGGATCAGTAATCACCGCATCGAGCGAGGCATCAGCGAACGTTCGCAGCACATCGCGGCAGTCACCGCAAATCAGCTTTGTGTCATGCGGCGACATTCGATTCCTCCTCGGCTTCGGTGATGAACGGTTCGACACGGACGTTCAGGCGCGCGGCCATCGCGACGAGCTGGAGTTGGATGTAGCCGAGCATTCGGCCGATGCGCCGCTGCTCACGTTTGAGGTCCGCGAGGTGATCGTGTTTCACGTAATCGCGTGCGAGCGACAGCTCGATATCGGCGATTCGTTTTGAGTGCTCATCGAGCCGCGCGTTCACGCGCTTGACGGTCCACGTCACGAGTGACAGAACGGCTGTGATGATGATTTCGGTGATGTTTGGATTCCAGTTGAAAGACACCGCGCTCGCCTCCGTAGTTGAATTGCTCCCTCTTAGTTCGTCCTCGATCTCTTGGTTGATGTTGCGGAGAGCGAGCACGGCGCCGACCAAAAGCAGCCTTGCCCGCGCGTCGGGGTGAGTCCGTTTGAATGAGGCCGTCGACATGCGGCCCCGACGCGCGGGGCAAGAGCTACAGAAAGACATCGGGGGCGAATGGTTGGACCGCCGCTGTGGTGTGGTTGAGCGGTGCCGCCGCTTTGCGTGTCCGCGCGCCACGGGTGTTTTCATGCGCGGTGCGACGACTCTCTGGCTCCGTTGCCCGGTTCGCTCCTATGAGGTAGGCGTTCAGGACGCGACCCCGGTACCCGATGTCTTACTGCAACTCTCGCCCTTTCCTCTCACGTGCGCCGGCGCGGCCCGCGCAGACACACGTCTCCCGTGTCTCCTTTCTTCAGTCGTTATTCATCGCGCCGGAATCGCCGCTCGGCTCGGCGGTCTCGACCCGCTCGCGCGCTCACTTTCGTTCCCGCCCGTGGTGGCGGCGGGGAGTCCTGCATCGGTGCGAGCGGCGATCCGGCGCGAAGCTGCTAGTCGTGGACTTCGGGTCGCTACTCAGTCGTGAACTGCGGTCCCCATCGCTCGACGGCGCGTTCGATGACTCGCGCGCGGCGGCCGGTCACGCCATCGGCGCGCATCGCCAGGTACATGGTGCGAGCAGCGTCCGAGGACGTGACGCGGTAACGCGGACGAACAACAGGATGCGACGGGCAGCGGTAGCGCGGCGTCGCCTTCCGGCCTCGGTCGACCATGAGCGAATTGCACTGCTGACACAGCGGCGTGCAGAGAAGATCGTGAATCACTGCGGCGCGGCGGTAGTCGCCGATGAACGGATCGCCGAAGACGCTCCACAGCGGACGCGGGATCGTTGCGCCATCGAAGACGAACCCGGCCGGTGCGGTCCAGACCGTCGCTGGAGCTTCGATGAATGAGAAGTTCTCTTCCAGTCGCATGAAGCGGTCCGGCCCGCTGTGGCAGAGCCATTCGCCGAGAACTCGTCCTTCGAAGTACGGCGCGAACGAGGCTTCCGAGAGTGCGTTCATGTAGGGTGGGATTTCCTTGGGATTCGGATTGGACGACGCTGGCCTGAAGGTGTTCGGCGCGGAAGGTGCCAGCCGCTTCCCGCGTCCTAGCAGCGCCGTTTTTCGCCGCCGCTGTCACGTTGCGAAAGATAGGCTTTCGCGCCGTTCTGGTCGAGCCTCTACGCGCCGTATCAGGCCGTATCGCGCCGCATCCCGCCGCCTCTTTCCACCTAGAGTGTCTTAATTCGCGAATGGCCGCGATGACTGCCGCCAGTGCGGGGCGCAGTCCTCAACTTCCTTCCGCTGCATCAAAGGCGGCTACGCGTGCCCTCACCACCTCGATCAAGCATGTGAAGCAGCGGACGGGTTCACATGGCGGAACCGCAGCGCGACATCTTTAGACTCCGAAAGGAGACGCGCCGTACCATCGAAGGGCTAGTCGCAGGTGCTGGCCGAGGAACTCTGAAACTAACCTGTTCTAAGCCACTTAGTGTCAGCAGCTTGCGCGGAATAGGTTTCAACTAATAACTGTTAATCTCGCTGCCTGTGACAGGCAGCGAGGCAGCAGGCACGAGTCGTCCAAATTAGTCGTCTTCGCTTACGCGCTGCTCCAGCGTGTAGCCGCGGTCCAACACACATTGATCCCAATTGAAAGGTGGGACTTTGGCTCGGCTGTCGAACAGTTTCGAGCCGAAGAAAACCCGTATGACCAAGGTTGCCGAAGTGAATGAGCTTGGGCACAAGAAGCCGCGATACTCGTTCCAGCGCGCCTGCCGCGAGCTGCGAGTCGGTGAGAAGAAGTTACGCGAGTGGATGCGATACGGCGTACTCCTCGCCACGGGCCGGCGCGAGCCGATCCACTACATTCCGCTCGGCCCTCGGCAGGTTGAGTTTGAAGTTGAAGAACTGGAGCGAATCTACCAATGCCTGCGCACGTCCAGCGTGGAGGCTGCCGAAGCAGACGTGCTGCCGTTCCCTGACGAGCAGTCGCGCGTCGCGCGTCGCGCACACGGCAAGGGGAGATCGGACGACGACGAGTAACCGCAACTCGTCGTCGCCGACCTGCGGCATCGAGTAGCTAGGGCCGTGACGCTTCAAACTCGCGTGGACTCTCAGTCGCACCTAGGTCCGGCAACCATTCGCTGCGCCTGCAACATGTCGTAGCGCTCCTTCATCCCCGCCGGCCACGGACAGACCGCTGCGCGGTAGCGCCCGAGTTGCGCCAGACTCACGCCGAGGTGTGCGGCGATCTTGCGATATGAGAGATCTGGGTTGAGTTTTGTCACCTGTTTCGGCCGGGCAGCTTCCACGACGCTGGTGACCGTCGCGCGTTGACGCAGGTAATCGTCAAAGCGTTCCTTCATGCCTGCCGGCCACGGCGCCAGTCCAGCGCGATACCGAGTGAGAGAGGCGACGCCGATATCAAGCCGGGCCGCGATGTCGGCAAATTTGAGACCGTCGTAGCGGCGGTAGGCCGAAGGTCCTTTCACGCGCTTTGGCCCGGCGGGAACGCAGAGCGCCGCTGCCTCCGCGGCGGCATCTTCATCGAGTACGGAGACGATCTCCTCTTGAGTCGCGTCCGTGTCCACCGCAGTCGCCGCACGGTCATGCGAGTACGCGGAGAGCGGCCCAATCACCGTAACGGACGTTCCGCCGTCCGCCGCGAGGGCGGCAGCCTTCGCGATGCGGCTCTCGCGATGACCAACAACGCGCCGGGTCAGGTACTCCAATTTCGCCGCGCGGTATTCGATGAGCCTCTCCGCCGCGCCCTCGACATTCGCCTTCGCCATGCGAAGTAGGTCGCGGCCATCGCGGAAGACGCGTCCGATCAGGTGGCGGGTCACATCGTCGCTCGTGCTGTAGGTCGCGTCCTGAACGTCCACACGTGCCTCGCACACGAACGCGCCCGTCCGGCGATCAAACACCATCGCGTGCGTCTGATCGTCGGGATTGACGCGCATGTCGACGCGTTCACCCCAATACGACAAGTGTTTGGAGAGCGACGTGAGCCGGTACGTACGGCCTTCGTACTTGATGCCGTTGTTGCCGACGAAACGACCTCCCTTCACGACATCGAAGAAGAGGAAGCCGAACGACGCGTCCGGGTCCCGGCGGGGCGTGCGGATTTTGGGATCGTAGAAGACATCATCCGGCGTGCGCTCGTCCATGCCGGCGCCGGTGTGAGGCGTGGCGTTGTATTCCTCGATCTGAAGTTGGAGCAGGAACGCGAGTTCCGAAACGGTCGGTAAGTTCTTGGGCTGGTAGTACAGCTCGCGGGCAAGCTCGCTCTTGTTCCCGAACGCGCCTCGGTACGCATCGAAGTCTTCGTCGAACCGGTGCCGGAACGTCCGAAGCATGCGTTCGATTGGTTTCGCCTGTGCGTTGTACGGCAGGGCGTAAATCACCTCGATTCCCATCGAGATGAATCGGCCGCGCAATTCCGCTTCGCTCGGCCCGTCCCACCGCGTCTTGCCGTCGCGGCGCAGGCGCTTGCCGAAGGCCTTCCGGAAGTCGCTGCCGTTGTCGAGATAGAGCCGCCACGGCAGACCGTTCTCCTCACAGATTCGCCGGAAGACACTCAGAATCCGATCGCTGTTCGGCGCGTCGATCCAGATCTCGCTGCCGAGAATGCGGCGCGAACGAATGTCAAAGAACACCGTCCAAATCGGGAAGTGACCACGTGCTTTCTTGCGGCCTCTCTTCCCGCGCTCAGCGCCGGTGCAGGTGTCGCAGCCGGTGTCGCACCGTACCGGGACGTCGATCTCGCGGTGGTCGGCTTGGATGGTGTGATAAGCCGAGAGCGTGGTCGGATCACGCCGGACATGCGGCAGCACGGCGCGCGGGTTATCGGCGTTGTCGCGCAGGAGCTTCCGGACGAGCTTCGGGATCGAGAGCGCGTACCGGCGGAAGGTGTGGTAACTCGGGACCGGTCCTAGGTCGCGGACCTTGCCGTAGATTTCCACCTTCTCATAGATGAGCCGAAGGTTCGGCTTGTGAGCACGCAGGTACTCATCTTTGAATGCCTGCTTGGCCCACTTCGGAATGCGCGAGCCGCGCTGCTTCTCGCCGTCGTTTCGATCGACAAGCGCGTCGATGTTGCCCCCGCTATCGCGCAGGAGTTGATCCCACGCCTTAACGGAGCGAATCGAGACCTTCAGCCCCTCGTGGCTGCGGCGGAAGTTGTGAATCCAGCGCCGCTCAGCTTGTGCGAGGGTCTCGGCGGCACCGCGCGCCGCGCGTGCATCACGGAACGATTGCACGGCCTCGTATCGAAGATCGGCGCGCCGACGAACAGCGATTGGCGCGGCGCCGTAGCGCGGAGAGAAGGGCTCGGCGTTGCCACTGACTAATGTCAGACGGGGCGCGAGCTGTGGGGCGAACGTGGCGCTGTACTTCGGCGGCAACGTCGCAACGTTGACTTCGCCGCCGTTCGGCGTCTCTCGCGATTCGACGGTGCCGTTCCAGACCATGCGTCGAACGGTCGTCGTCGCAACGCCCAGCGTCGCGGCTACTTCGGCGAGTGGCAGGAAAAGGGCCACGCGGTCGCCGGTGACTTGCGGCTCCGGCCGCGCGTCAATAAGTAGGGCGGTCATCGCGGCGAACAGTCACTCGCCGTTCGCCGTCAAGCAAATTTGAGCTACCAAAACGCACTCGCCCCGACCTTGCGTCGCGCTGTCGCGTGTTAGCAGCTAAGCCACTCCACCAAAGCTATTTAGCGCGACGCTCCGGGCTGGAGAACGGACGCACTCACGCGAACGCACTTCGGCGCGAGCTGCTTGTCACGCTGCGCAGTCGGAGCGTGTGGCGTAACATGACGGCGTTGCAGCTACTTACGCGACCTTGCGCGTGCAGAGTCTGACGCCCGACGGTTCGTCGCTACGTAGCGACTTTGCGAAACAGGGCCGATCCAAGAGACGCCGTTCACAGCGTTTCCCGATCGGCGTAAGTGACCGGTAGATCAGTAACTTCTGTCCGGCTTTCGTCCGGCAGATGTCCGGCTTCGTCCCGCTATTTCTCGTGCAGGAGTCTTCGTAACTTCACACACCCGCATACCCTGAACAGCTGAATAGCTCAACGGCTCAACAGCTCAGACCACGTACACCGTCACCTTCCGCTCGCGCGGCCCATCCAGTTCCACAAAATAGACACCTTGCCATGTGCCGAGCACTAGCTGGCCGTTGCGGTAGGGCCAGGAGAGCGAGGTGCCGATGAGCATCGACAGCAGGTGCGCGTCGCTGTTGCCTTCGCCGTGATCGAACTTCACGCGCGGCACCATCGCTCGCAGCGCGCGCGTGAGATCGGCCGGCACGTCGGGATCGGCGTTCTCGTTCACGCTGATCGCGCATGTCGTGTGCGGCGTGACGATGGTGGCGATGCCGTCGCCGGTGGTGAGCTCGCGCAGCGCGGCGTTGACTTCGCGCGTGATGATGAGGATCTGCTCGCGCTCGCCAGTCCGCACACGAAACGTCGTCTCTTTCATGCAGTCGATCTTATAATCGGCAGCACAGCATCCAATCCGCCCCCAAATGCCATTCCACTGCATCCATTGCAAATCGGAGATCGATCCGAAATTCAAGGCTTGTCCCTTTTGCGGCGAGGCGGTGACGGACTTCATGCGCCGCTACACGGATGCGGCCATCGATGGCAAATACCAGGTGCTCGATCGCCTCGGCGCCGGCGGCATGGGCGAGGTCTACAAGGCGCTGCACATTCATCTCAACTCGATCCGCGTGATCAAGTTGATGCGCTCGCAGATCGCCACCGATCCCGGCGCGCACGAGCGTTTCCTGCGCGAAGCGCGGCTGGCCACGCGCATCAATCATCCGAGCGTCGCCACGCTCTTCGATTTCTCCACGCTCGACGACGGCACGAACTACATGGTGTGGGAGTACATCGAGGGGCACAATCTGCACGAGCTCCTCGATCAGCGCGGGCCGCTTTCGCCGCGCTACGCCGCGCGCCTCGCGGCGCAGGCGCTGCACGGCCTGGACGCCATTCATCGCGCCGGCATCATCCATCGCGACATCAGCCCCGAAAACATCATGGTCACGCGCGACGACGAAGGTCAGGAGCGCGTGAAGATCATCGACCTCGGCATCGCCAAGAAGTGGGGCGAGAAGACCGAGGAGGCGGATCGGACGAAAACGGGGATGTTCGTCGGCAAGTGGAAGTACTGCTCGCCCGAGCACCTCGGCATGCTCCCGGCGGGCGAGCGCATCGACGGCCGCGCCGATCTCTATTCGTTCGGCATCGTGCTGTACGAGATGCTCACCGGTGTGCCGCCGTTTCAGGCCGACACGCCGCATGCGTTTCTGGTGATGCACGCGTCGGAACGTCCGCGCGCGCTGCGCGAGGTGAACCCGAGCGTCACCGATTCGCCGGAGCTGGAAGCGATCATCTTCCGCGCGCTGGAGAAGGATCGGACGAAGCGTTTCGCGACCGCGCGCGAGTTCGCGAATGCACTCGAAGCGCTGGCGTCGAGTCTCAGCGATGCGCACGGTGCGCCGCCGCCGTTGCCGTCATTCGCCGAGATGACGGATGAAGCGACGCGCGAGGCGCCGGGACCGGCGTCGGAGGCGATGACGGTGCGATCGATCGCGCAGGATGCGCCGACCGTCATCACGAAAGAAATTCAACACGTGCACGTTGGAGCGGCGGGCGCCTCGCCCGCCGAATCTGCGCGCGAAACCGGCGGGCGAGGGCGCCCGCCGCTCCACTGGTTCGCTGCGGCGATCGTGATTGTCGCCATCGCGATTGGCGTCTTCATGTGGCGCAAGCCCGCGCCGGTCGTCACCGCCGCCGCGGCTGCGCCGGTGCAGGCGAACGTCATCTCCACCGCGCCCGGCCGTCTCGGCATCAACGCGTTTCCGTGGGCGAACGTCACCAGCATCCGCAACGTGGAGAGCGGCCAGCCGATCGACATCGATGCGGGATTGGTCACGCCCGCGCCGGTCGACCTCGCGCCGGGCCGTTATGAAGTGACGCTGTCGAATCCGGCGTTCCGCGCTCCGATCACGCGCACCGTGGACGTGGCGCCGGGCGCGGAGGCGACGTTGAACGTGCAGTTCACCGATCCCGCGCAGGTTTCGTTGCCGTCGTTCGGAGCGAAGCGATGAAACGGCTCGCGCTGCTGCTCGTCTTTTGCGCGACGACACTCGTCGCCGCGCCTGCGGACAAGTGGTGGGATGCCTACGACCGCGGTGTGAAAGCGGTGAACGCGAAGAGCTACTCCGCGGCCGCCGAAGCGCTGCAGAAATCGATCAACGAAATGCCGTCCGAGAGCACGGCGGCGCGCACGAAGAACGAGATCATCACGTATGTCCCGCATTTCTGGCTCGGCATCGCCAAGTTCAACCTCGGCGACGTCGACGGCGCGCTGCGCGAGTGGAAGACGTCCGAGGATCAGGGCGCGATCGGAAAGACGGAGTACTACTCGAAGCTGAAGGATTGGGTGGCGCGCGCGCAAGTCGAAAAGCAGCGCACGGCGGAGAGTGCGGCATCGGGCGCGAAGAAGCTGGCCGACGCGGCCCTGAGCCGCGCGCTCGCAGCGCAGGTCGCGGCGCTGTCCGCGGGCGGCGATCGCAGCGAGACGTATCGCAACGCGCAGCGGCGCCTGCAGGACGCGCTGTCGCTCTTTCACAAAGCGGGCACGGACATCAGCGCGTATGGACGCGCCGAAGAGACGGCGAAGCAGGCCAGCGAGCTGTTCGCGGGCGCGGCGGAAGAAGGAAAGAAGCTGAAGGCGGCGCAGAAAGCGTTGCCGCCGAAGCAGCAGGCGAAGCCGATTCCGCAGACCGTAGCCGCAGCAGCGATCACGCCTCCGCCGCAGATGCAGACGCCTGTCACGACAACCGTTGGAGCGGCGGGCGCCTCGCCCGCCGTCGTTCCTCCGAAAAACCCGGCGGCCGAGGCGGCCGCCGCTCCACCCCCTCCCGTCGAAAGTGCCGCGCGTGTCGATGCGCGCATCGCGGTGCAGGACTATCGCCGCGCCGTCGTCGATGCGGCCGATTCGAACAAGCCGAACACGCCGCTGCACCGGATCGCGCGCGAAGAGATGCGCGAGACCGAGCGTCTGCGCGTGCAGCTCGATCATGCGAAAGACGACGGCGCGTTCAACGCCGTGAATCGCGCGGCGACGCAGCGGCGCGAGGCATTCGCGACGAAGCTGGCGCAGGCGAAGTCGAATGCGCTGGCGGTGGCGCCGGAAGTGGCGTCGGCGGAAATCGAAGCCACGCCGAAGCGCGATCTCGAAGCGGCGTATCGCGCGTTTGCGCTCGGCGATCTGGCCGGCAGCGAAGCGCGTCTCGACAATCTGCTCGCTGCGTCGCCGTCGAAAGAGGCGTACGTGCTGCGCGGTTGCGCGCGTTACACGCGCGCGCTGCTGGCGCGCGATGGCGAGCAGCTCGCCGCAGCGGCACGCGTCGATTTCGAATCGGCGCTCGCGCTCGATCGTTCGCTGCGTCTCGACAAGCGCGCCTTCTCGCCGAAGCTCGTGGCGTTCTTCGAGCAGGTCAGGGCGCGGAAGTAATCGCAATGGACGCCGCGAAAGTTCTCCTTCTCGGCGATCCCGCACTGCGCGACCGATCCGTCGAAGTCGAGGACTTCGACAACGCTGCCTTTCGCGACGGGCTGGCGACACTCGCCTCGACGCTCGACGCGTTTCGCGCACAGCGTGGCTTCGGCCGCGCCATCTCCGCGGCGCAGATCGGCATCGCCATGCGCTTCATCGCCGTGAACCTCGGCCAGGGCACGTTCTTCGTCGTCAATCCGGTCGTGACGTGGACGTCCGAGGAGACGTTCACGATGTGGGACGACTGCATGAGCTTTCCCGATCTGCTCGTGCGCGTCACGCGTGCGGATTCGATGTCGCTCGCGTACGTCGATGAGAACGGAAGAGCGAAGACGTGGGAGCGGATGGGCCGCGCGGAGTCGGAGCTGCTGCAGCACGAGATCGACCATCTCGACGGCGTGCTCGCGGTCGATCGTGCGATGGACCGCGAGTCACTCGTGCTGCGCGAAGTGTTCGAGAAGAACCGCGGCTATTACCGCTCGCTCGTCGACTACACCATCGAGTAGGGCGGCTACTTCCAGAGCTCGACGCCGTTGGCGACGAAGCTCACTTCGCGCGCGCTGCCGTCGGCGTTGCGCGAGATCTTCGCCCCTTCGCTCTCGAGGTGATCGACTTCGTCTTTCGGCAGCGTGCGGATCGAGGCCACGCCTTCGGCGCGCGCGTGCATGCCTTTCGCGTCGAGCGGGACGAAGAAGCCGTAATCCTTGAACGTGACGCGCACGCCGTCCTTCGCGTTCTCCGGCACGAGCTGCATCCAGCAGCCCTGGCGCTCGCAGCTCGCGCTGATCACGCCCTCGACCACGACCGGCGTCTTCAGATACGACTCCGGCGCGCTCATCACGTCCTCGAGCGCCGCGGTTTTCGCGTCTTTGGAAATGGCGTCGCCGCGCTTCACCACATCCCCGGCGAAGGCGGTTGCCGCGACGAGCAGCAGAGCAAGCGTGATTTTCTTCATGCGCAAATGATAAGGGCCGCCACGAGGGCGGCCCTGCGAACAAAACGTTTCGATTTGGATCAGTGGGCGTGCGCGGCGCGCGCTTCCTTCTCCGCGCGATCGCTTGCGGCGTTGCCGATGCGCATGCCGTAGAACGAGCGGTAGACGAAGAAGAGCGAGATGGCGAAGAAGACTGCCGACAGGATCCGCGTCAGCCCTTCCTGTCCGTTGCGCGTCATTTCCACCGCCAGCTCGACGGCCAGAAGACCGAAGAGCGTGGTGAATTTGATGACCGGGTTCATGGCCACGGACGACGTGTCCTTGAACGGATCGCCGACCGTGTCGCCGACGACGACGGCCGCATGCAGCGGCGTGCCCTTGGCCTTCAGCTCCGTCTCCACGATCTTCTTGGCGTTGTCCCACGCGCCGCCGGCGTTGGCCATGAAGATGGCCTGGTACAGACCGAAGAGGGCGATGGAGATGAGGTAGCCGATGAAGAAGAACGGCTCGAAGCAGGCGAAAGCGAGCGTCGAGAAGAAGACCGTCAGGAAGATGTTGAACATGCCCTTCTGCGCGTACTGCGTGCAGATCTCGACGACTTTCTTCGAGTCTTCGATGGAGGCGCGCTCGGCGCCGGCGTCGAGCTTGATGTTCGCCTTGATGAACTCGACCGCGCGATACGCGCCGGTGGAGACGGCCTGCATCGACGCGCCGGTGAACCAGTAAATCACCGCGCCGCCGACGATGAGGCCGAGGAGGAACTGCGGGTGGAGGATGGAAAGGTTGCGGACCAGGTCAGGCTGCAGACCCTGGGTGAGCATGACGATGATGGCGAAGATCATCGTGGTCGCGCCGACCACCGCGGTGCCGATGAGCACCGGCTTGGCCGTGGCCTTGAACGTGTTGCCGGCGCCGTCGTTCTCCTCGAGGTAATCCTTGCCCTTGTCCCAGGCCGGAACGAAGCCGAAGTCGCGCTTGATCTCTTCGTCGATGCCGGGCAGCGTCTCGATGGTGGAGAGCTCGTAGACCGACTGCGCGTTGTCCGTGACCGGGCCGTACGAGTCGACCGCGATGGTGACCGGACCCATGCCGAGGAAGCCGAAGGCGACGAGGCCGAAGGCGAAGATGGCCGGGGCGAGCATCATGCCGGCCGGGAATCCGGCGGCGATCCAGGAGGCGATGCCCATCAGTGCCACGATGGCCAGACCCATCCAGTAGGCGGAGAAGTTGCCGGCGATGAGACCGGAGAGGATGTTCAGCGAGGCGCCGCCTTCACGCGAGGCGGTGACGACTTCGCGCACGTGGCGCGATTCGGTCGACGTGAAGACTTTCACGAGCTCCGGAATGATCGCGCCCGCGAGCGTGCCGCAGGTGATGATCGTGGAGAGCTTCCACCACATCGACGTGTCGCCGGCGAGGTTCGGAATGAGTGCCCGCGAAACGATGAACGTGACGGCCACGGAGATGATCGAAGTGAGCCACACCAGTGACGTCAGCGGCCCTTCGAAGTTCATCTTGTCGGCGTTGAGGTACTTGGCGCGCGCGAACGCTTCGTTGATGAAGTACGACACCGCGGAGGTGACGATCATCAGGACGCGCATGGCGAAAATCCAGACCAGGAGCTGCACCTGCGCGCGCGGATCGGCGACGGCCAGGAGGATGAACGTGATCAGCGCGACGCCGGTGACGCCGTAGGTTTCGAAACCGTCGGCCGTCGGGCCGACCGAGTCGCCCGCGTTGTCGCCCGTGCAGTCGGCGATGACGCCGGGGTTGCGCGCGTCGTCTTCCTTGATGTTGAAGACGATCTTCATCAGATCGGAGCCGATGTCGGCGATCTTGGTGAAGATGCCGCCCGCGATGCGCAGCGCCGCGGCGCCGAGCGACTCGCCGATGGCGAAGCCGATGAAGACCGGACCGGCGTAGTCACCCGGCACGAAGAGCAGGATGAGCAGCATGATCACGAGCTCAGTCGAGATCAGGAGCATGCCGATGGAGATGCCGGCCTTGAGCGGGATGGAGTAGGTCGGGAACGGCTTGCCGCGCAGCGACGCGAAAGCAGTGCGCGAGTTCGCGAAGGTATTGATGCGGATGCCGAACCACGCCACGCCGTAGCTGCCGGCGATACCGACCAGCGACGCGGCCAGGATGATGATCACGCGCGCTGCGTCGAAATGGCGCAGGAAGCCGAAGTAGACCACCATGATCGCGCCGATGAAGACCTCGAGCAGCAGGATGAATTTGCCCTGCGTGGTCAGGTAGGTCTTGCAGGTCTCGTAGATCAGCTCCGAGATCTCGCGCATCGAGCGATGCACGGGGAGCGCCTTGAGCTGCATGTAGAAAGCCATGCCGAAGAGCAGGCCGAGAACGCAGACGACGAGACCGCCGAGAAGCAGGGTCTTGCCGTTGATGCCGCCGAGGAAGGTCTCGGAGCCGAGATCCGGCAGTACGAGATTCGCTTCGCTTCGCGCCTCAGCCGGATGATCGGCCGGCGTGGCCTGGGCAGGCGGGATCGTCGGATTGGCCGACGGATTCGCCGAGGTTTCCTGCGCCACCGCGATGGCACCGAACGCGAGACTCGCGATCAGCGCCAGCAGCAGGGCGCGCATGGTCCAGGACTTCATGAAAATCCTCCGTGATGTGTTGGGTGCCGCACAGGGCGTTGATTAGACAGAGCCCTCTCCTGTGCGTTCAGGGTTCCAGGGCGCGCGGATTCTACACCACTCCCCCGGTGAAAAATTTGGAGGTCGTCATTCTATGCATAGTGATGGACATCGCGCACGCCACGGAGTCGCTTCCTTGCGACATGGTTTTCGCCGTCACGCAGGCGGCTGTCAACAGGCGCCTCGATGCGGCGGAGAAGCGTTTCGAGGTGGAGACCCGAGATCGTCAGGGCCGTCTGACGGGCTCGATCGACCAGCGCAGGCTGACCATTTTGGGCGACGGCACCTCGAACGAATTGCAGCCCGGCCGCTTCGCGGTCGCCTTCCGCTTCGGCGCAAACACGACGTTCCAGTCGGGAGAGAAACGCGTCGAGGTGGCAGCGTCGGTGGTCGCATTCCGGGTGACGCTGCAGAGCGAGAAGATCGAGCGCGGCGCTCTCGAGAGCCCGGCACTCGAACGCGCGTTGGCGGAGTACGGCGACGACGAATTCGACATCCAGAAGATCTTCGCCGCCACGCATCTGATCCAACCGGAAACTGATTTCGAGGCGTCGGCATCGAATGCGCCGTGGTGGGGGAGCCTCGACGAGACGGAAAAGAAGCGCTTCTTCGAACTGATGGAGCGCGTCTTCCAGTTCATCGACCGCCCGTCGATGCTTGCGGTGGTCCCGATCGCGCGCGCTGCGAGCGGTCCCTTCACGCCGACGGCCTTGCGCCACGCGGCCGTCTACTGCCGCAGCACGCCGGAGCGAAGCACGCTCAATTTTCTGATGATGACGGAGAACAAACCGTTTCCCGATCCCGGCCTGCCCTTCGTCGAGCATTTCGTGCCGAACGATCCGTACAGCGACGGCGTCTTCGCCGTACCGCACGATCCGCTCATCGACTCGTTTCTATTGCCACAGATCGTCCAGGCTACCAGCCTGCCCAAGCTGTTCAAAGGCCGCTCGCTCGACTTCGACAAGCGGCTCGTCAAAGCAAGCCATTCCACGTACGAAGCGTTCTTTGTCATGTCGGAGCAGCTCGCGGCGAAGGCGTCGGTCGCGACGATCGCAGGCGTCCCGACGCTGACGGTCCACTTCGAATGGTGCGACCGGTGGTTCGGGCCGGCGCCTTACCAACTTTCGGAAGAGGAGCTGAAGCTGGCAGGGCATCCGGGACGCGCGGGCGGCGCTGATCTTCGCCTGTCGTTTCGGACGTTGCTCGGCGGAAAGCTCGGCATCGTTCCGGCCGTGTCGCCGATCGACATGCCCGATGTCGCGCCGTCGTTGAATGAGCCGCCCGACTTGTGGCGATGGGCGCAGTCCCTCTACTGGGATACGTACGACCGCGACGTCTCGCCCGTCACGGTGGCCCTGTCGCGCGGCCTGCTGCTGAAGCGCATCCGCTTCGATCTCTTCCTCCCCGGGTCTTCACTAATCGACTGCAAGGACGCTCGTCGGGAGCGCTCGCTCCTGTGTCTCGACATCCGTTACGAAGGGTGAACCGATGCAAGCAATCGTCGACGGCACTCACCTCCTTTCTTCACCAGGCGTGACGATGACGTTCTCGTCGGAGCTGATGCAGAACTATGCAACCGGCAAGGTCATCGACGCAGCGAATCCTCGCGGACTGGCTGCGGTGCGCGACGCGGCGGGTGAGCTGGCGGTGCTGTCGCTCTCGCCGCGCGGCGATCTGTTCCTGACGCGCCACGACACTGCCTCGCCCACTGGCTGGAAGCAGAGAGAGCTGCCGTTCAGCAACGGGACGATCAGCCGCTTCGACGCGGCGCAGAATGCCGCCGGCAACGTGGTGATCTATGCCGTCGCCAGCGATCGCAAGCTGCATTCGATGACGCTGCCGGCGGCCGATGCGGAGCTGGCGTCGCAGTGGACGCAGCATCCGTTCGTGCCGGAGGGCGAGGTCGCGCTGCTCAAGGTTGCCGCGCCCGATGGCGAAGCGCAGCCGGTGGTGGCGCTGGCGGTGAAAGACCAGTCCGGGCGAGTCCGCCCGCACCTGCTCAACGCCGGTGACGACGTGCCGTCGTTTCCCGTCGACGTCGCCGCGGTGCTCGACATGCAGCCGGGCTTCATCGCCGACAAAGGGACGGCGTATCGCGGTGCGTTCGCGCTCTTCCGGCTGCCGGACGGCACGACGTCGATCACCTTCGTCGGCCGCGCGCACCGGCCGTACTCGAGAACATACGCCGCGGAGGCGATCCCGCCGGATGCCGCCGCCCTCGCCATCATCCCCGGCGGCGCCGATCTCTTCGTCGGCGGGCACGGCATCGTTCGCTTTCCGGGCGAGGCGCTGACCTCGCGCCTGCCGCAAGGAGAAGTCGTCGCGCGGCCGGAAGCGCTCGATCGCGTGGTGTCCATGCACATCCGCGGCGACGCGGTGTCGCCGAGCGTGTGGGCGTTGACGGCCGCGAACGATCTGCATCGCATCGCGCGCAATGCATCCGGTGTCTGGAGCTTCCCTTCGGTCGTCAGGAAGAACGTGCACGCCCTCGCGCCGATCCGCAATGCGGCGAAGGACGCGGACGAGCTGGTGCTGCGCAACGCGTCGCAGCTGGTGCACGAGTGGATCGATCCGCGGCAGAGCGTCTGGAAGGGAAACGACATCGCGGTGGCCGACGACGGAAAGCTGCAGGTGTTCGATTCGTGGTCGTCGCAACTGCAGTTCACGAGCGCAGAAGGCGCCGCCCTTTCGAACCGCGCCATCGAAATCGTGTCGTCTCAGTGGATCGAAGCGACGGTGAACGGCGCGCCGGCCATCCTCGACGCGGCGCCGTTTCGCGCGGTCACCGATCCTCTCGGCAATCTCTCGATCGTCCACCGCGCCGCTTCCCTCGGCACGCCCGTCTTCACGGTGAAGATCGACGGCGCCGTCATCGGCAGCGTCAATCCGGCTACGAAGGTGCGCGACCGGCTGCGCACCGTGAAGTCGGCCGACGACATGGCCGCCATGAAGCTCCCGAACGGGCAGCCGCTCTTCAAAGGCAGCCGCGACGAGCTCGCAGCCGGCGCCACGGCGCTCACGCATCTCACCGCCGTGAAGGACGCGTTGCCGCAGGACGGCTCGCTGCAACCGCCGGAAGTGACGGCGCAGCGGATCGGCGAAGCGTTCACTCCGTGGGGGCTCTCCTTCACACCCGACGGCGTGGCGCTGCTCGATGCCGCCGCGGTCGCGGAGCTGATCGCCTCGCGCGAAGTGCGCTTCGACTTCTGGGCGGCCATCGGCGATGCGCTACGCGTGATCACCAACACCGTCGCGAGCGTCGTGCAGGTCGTCTTCGAGACGGTGGCGAACGCGACGATCCGCATCGGCGACGCGATCATCCATTTCGCCGTCGAGTCGGTCTCGCAGGCGCTGGATGCCATCAATGCAGTGGCGGCCAGGCTCGGCGCCGAGATCGACAAGCTGACCCAGGTCCTCGGCTTCTTCTTCGACCGCGACGAGATCCTGACGCTGCACAAAGTGCTGATAAACGTCGCCACGCAGACGATGAAGTTCGCGCGCAGCCGCGTGAACGTGCTGAAGGAGCGCGTCGATGAGGGATTCACGCGGATCGAGCGCGAGCTGAACACGCTGCAGCTGCCGCCGGCCCTGGCGAACGCCACGCTGTTCGGCTATCTGGACCATCCGCCGTCGGAGCTCGCGAAGCTCGGCCCGGCCACCGACCTCTTGACGAAGAGTCCCGTCGGTACGCTGGCCGGTTCGCAGCTCGCGAACATCGCGCAGCTTCCCGCTGCGGCCCTCCTCACCGTGCCGGACGATCTCGCCGAACGGGTGCGGCAGAGCCTCGAGCGCGCGCTTCCTGCCGAGCGGATCGAGAAGCTCAGACAGACGGTCGAATCGATCGTCGTCGACGTCCGCAAAGCGTTCAGCGGGCACCAGACGACGCTCGGTGACGTGTTCGCGTTCTTCCGGAAGCTCTTCACGCTGCCGCTCGAAGTGGCGCGGCTCATCGTGGGAGCGCTGAACGATCTGATCGGCGCGATGCTGGACGCGGTGATCGATTCGCTGAGCGAGGAGATCTCGATTCCGTTCGTCTCCGCGTTTTATCGCGAGTACGTTGGACACGACGCGCCGTTCACCCTCCTCGGCGGCATTCTTCTGCTGGTGGCCATTCCGGTGAACGCGGTCTACAAGCTGGTGACCGGCACGGCGCCGTTCCCCGACAGGAAGACGTTCGGCCTCGACACCATCACGGCCGAACAACTCTTCGGCGGTTCAGCGGTTGCCGCGTTCGATGTGAACCTCCTGGAGAACGTCCTCCGTTTCGTGCTGCCGGTGGTGGGAGTGATCTCGCGCGTGCTCGGCGCCATCGAGGCGGTGCTCACCACTCCGAGCGTGGTGCTGGTGGTTCTGCAGTACATCGTCACGCTCGTCATTGCCATGGCCAGCGCGCCTTTCACCACGCCGTTCAAATGGGAGCTTTACGAGATCTCGGTCTGGGCGCTATGGATTCTCGACATCGGTGCGCTCCTCGTGCTGCACTTCGGCGGCGCGCTGCCGAAGATTCTCCGCGCCGCCGGCGACGTCGTCTCGATCATCGCCAGCTTCATTCTCGGATTCCTGTACGGCGTCGCGGAGCTTGGGCGCAAGCCCAAACACGTGGCGCTGCCCGTCCTGACCGCGGCCGATACGGCCGGCAGTCTCTTCGCCGACGGCGCGGTGCTCTGCCTGAACGCGAAGAGTGCGGAGGTGCAGGCGGCGGCGGGAATCGCGGCCGTCCTCGGAATGACGGTCGCGTGCGGCAGCAGCATCGCCGCCGCGATCCTTCACGTGGTCATTCCGGATCCGGACGCCGCCGCGCCGGCGTAGCTACCGCTCCACGATCTCCAGCTCCGCGTCGATGTTCAGCGCGAAGCGCCCGCGTCCTGTCGAAACGATGCGCAGGTCGGGACACTTTTCCGCAAGCCGGTTGCGCAGCAGGATCAGGCGGCTCTCGAGGTTGTCCTTCACTTCCGGCAATCCGAGCGACGGATCGAGGCGCAGCTCGCGGTTGGTGAACTCGGTGCGGCCTTTTTCCTTCCACTCGCTGAGCAGCTTCCAGAGGATGCGCCCCGGTACGTTGCGGATCAGGTACTCGCCGTCGACGAAGAGGCAATCGTCTTTCGCGTAGTACGTCAGCTCGCGTTTCGGCAGCGCGCGTTGCGGCGGTGCCGCGATGGGGATGCGCGGGCCGGCGCTTTCGACCATCACTTCGCTTTCGACGTCCGCGGTGGTCATGCGGTCGATGCCGAGGGCGATCTGGTTGGCGATGATGTCGAGATAGGTTTCGTCCCACTCGCCGAACGCCACGGCATCGCGGCTTTCCGCGGCCAGCACGCCGATGAGGCGATCGCCGGCGGAGAGCGGAAGGACGAGCGCCGACTGTGCATCGGGAAGACCGGGCAGCGGAATCTCGGGACGGACATCGCGGCCGCCTTCGATCACTTCGCGCCGCACGGCGCGTCCGTAGCGGAGACTCGCATCGAGTCCGCTGATGCGGAGGATGCGGCGCTGTTGGGCGACGGTGCCGATCAACCCTTCGCCGAGCGCCACTTCGGCGCCGACGCCACCACCGCCGTAGCCGCGGCAAGCGACCGTGACGAGCTTCTGCGACGTCTCGTCGAACAGCAGCACGATCGTGTGATTGAAGTTGAAGTAGACATCGAGCGCGTCGAGTGCGGCGGCGAGCAGCGTTTCGAGATCGTCGGCGCGGTTGATGCGCTCGGAGACGAGTTGGAGACCGCGAAGCTCGGTGCGCATGCCGCTCACCGACACCGGCTCATCGTCCTCCACGCATGCGTCGCCGGTGAGAAAGCCTTCCACCTTCTCGACCTTCGTCACTTCGAGCACGTCGGCGGCGATGAGACGGAAGACGCCTTTCATGCCGGTGTGCGACGCAATCGCTTCGATGCGCATGGCCATCGTGTCGAACAGCGGGCCCGATTTTTCGGAGCGGATGAATCGCGCGCGCAGGCGGTACGACTGCATCGTCACCGGGTCGTGCAGTTCGACGGCGACGTTCGGGTTCTCGTTCAGATTGCGGCGCGTCTTGTTGAAAAACTGGCAGGAGAGCGCGACGTGCTTCTCGTCGACGTAATAGACCTGGCTCGCGTACGTGACATTGGGAACGCCGCGCGCGTCGGCGGTGGCGACGATGCTCGGGATCACGCCCTGAAAGCAGCGGGAGATGTCGGAGAGTTTCATTTGAAGGGGACGCCGGCTTTCGGTCCGGGAGTCTGGTCGAACACTTCCTCGACGCTCATGTCGATGGCGAACGCGGGCCAGTGCGTGATGCTGCGCGTGATGCGGCGCGGCAGCCCGATGGCGTCGAGCTGGCCGGCGAATTTATCGAGCTCCTCGCGCACGAATGGCTGCTCCGCGTCCGACGCCATGCGCACGCCGCGCGACACCCCTTTGACCTGGATGGAGTTGTGCGGAAGCGGCTGCGTGAACGACACCGCGATGCGATGCGTCGTGGCGACGTTGGCGAGCGTTTCGTGGGCGGTGGCGACCGGGACGTAGACCGTCAGCGTCTCGAAGCCTTCTCCGGGACGGACGGCGATGCCGCGGCAGCAGGAAGGGATGCCATTCGCGTCCGCCGTGGCGACGAGAACCGAGATCCCTCCCTCCAGCGAGGCGTGGAGCTTTTCGAGGTTCATGGTCCGCCGATTCTAGCAGGGGTTTAGGAAACTTTTAGGAAGTGCGGCGACGGCATTTCGCGGCGCATGCATCTTTCACGATCCGGCTAGTGAGTTCTTAGGAAGCTGCCGTCGCGGCGGTCCGTATCTTCCACTCCAGGAGGATCTTATGTCCCAGCGAGTCAACCTTTACCGCGAAGTGCACAAGGGCATCCGCGCCATGCTTTCCGAGCTGTTGCGGCAGTCCGGTCGCGTCGATTTTTCCGACGCAGAGGCGCTGGCGAAGTTTCGCGCCGAAGCGCACGGCATTTTCGAAATGCTCGAGTCACACGCGCACCACGAAGACACGTTCGTGATGCCGGTCGTGCGCGAGGTGGCGCTGCAGGTCGCGCAGATCATCGAATCGGCGCACGTCGATCAGGAAGCGCAGCTGCCGGAGCTGCTCGCGTTGCTCGATTCGATCGACAGCAGCGCGCCCGACGCGGCGCATCGCGGACACACCTTCGTCGTCAAGCTGGCGCGCATTTCCGGCGAGTTGCTGCTACACATGTCCGACGAAGAAGAGCTGATCATGCCGGCGCTGCACGCGGCGTTCACGGACGACGAGCTGAATGCGATCGAGCAGCGTCTCCTCGCCAGCATCCCGCCCGAAAAAATGGCGCGCTTCCTCGGCTGGATGATTCCGGCGATCAACGGCAGCGAGCGCGTGGCGATGCTCGCGGGGATGCAGGCGGGCGCGCCGGCGGAAGTGTTCGCATTCGTGCGCGAGATCGCGCGCAAGGCGCTCACGCCGCACGAGGATGCGGCGCTCGATCGCGCGCTGCTGGCAGTGTGGTGAGCGGCTACTGCAGCGGGATGCGCAGCAGCACCGGGTCTTTGAGCGTGTCGTACGCGCGGATCCGGTGCTGCGCGTCGAACGCGCGCAGCTGCGAGTTGGCGACGAAGTAGTACGCATCTTTCGCGACCACGCCTGTCGTCGGAATGTCGAAGAGCACGTTACCTGATTCGAGCGTCTGCACGCTGCCATCGCCCGTGCGAATGCGTACGACGCGCGGATTGGCGGTGTGATTCTGAATCGCGATCAGATCGCCGCGGTAGAACGAGAGTCCATCGACGCCGGGTACGGGCAGCGTGCCGCTCTTGCGCGGCTCGGCGGCATCGGTCAGATCGATGCGAGTGATGGCTTCGCTGTCCGCGACGAAGAGCGTGTGCTGATCGTCGGAGAGCGCGATGCCGTTCGGATAGTGGAAGCCGTCGAGGTACGGCTCGAGCCGGTCGACCTGCGGCAGCACGCGATACACCGCGCCACGCTCGCTGTCCGTCACCAACAGCGTGCCGTCGTCGAGGATGGCGAGATCGTTGAGCAGCGCGTGGTGCGACGCATCACCGGTGACGAGCTTGCGCACGAGCGCGCCGTCGCCGAGGTTGTAGGCGAAGAGGGCGGCTTTCCCTTCGTCATCTCGTGTGTAGCCGCGCATTTCCGGCGCGGCGCACGACGCGACCCAGAGCAGGCGCCGCTTCGCATCGATCTTCATCCCCAGCGACGACAACATCCCTTCCTGTCCTTCGGCGATGAAATCGTGGACGCCACTGGCGCCGGCTTTCACCACTTTGCGGCGGTAGATGCTGCTGATGAAGAAGGAGTCGCTCTCCGCGTCGTACGCGATCCCTTCCGGAATCAGGTCGCGCGAGTTCGCGACGGTGAAGGCGGCGGACGCATTCGCGACCGGCGGCTCGGCGGCGGGCACCGGCGTTCGCGCGGTGGTGGCGCACGCGGCGGCGAAGAGAAAGAGGAACGCGAAGTTCTTCACGGCAATGAAGCGGGGGACAGGCGCGCGGCCCATCCCCCGAACATCGAATTGCATCAGCTCTGCGCGTCGCCGGCGCGGATGTGAATCTCCACGCGACGGTTCAGCTGGCGGCCTTCCGGCGAATCGTTCGACGACTTCGGCCGCATTTCGCCGTAGCCGTAGACCGTGATGGAACGCGACGGCACGCCCTGATCGATCAGGTAATCCGCGACCGATCCCGCACGCCGTTCCGACAACCGCTGGTTGTAATCCTCGGCACCCGTCGAGTCGGTGTGTCCTTCGACGTCGATGAGGTTCTGCGGATACTGCGCGAAGTTCTGCGCAAGCTCGCGCAGCGTCGTGCGCGATTCCGATCGCAGATCGGAAGAGTTCACGTCGAAAAGGATGTCGCTGGTCAGCCGCACGGAGATTTCGCCTTCCGACGGACGCGACACTTCCACGCCCGGAATCTGACGGAGCTCCTGCTCCTGCTTGTCCATGCGATGTCCGACCGCCGCGCCGATGGCGGCACCCGCGGCCGCGCCGACCGCCGCGCCGGTGCGGTTGTTGCCGCTCTGGTTGCCGATCACTGCGCCGGCCACTGCACCCGCGACCGCGCCGATCGCCGCGCCGCGCTTGGTCTTCTTGTTCGGATCGTCATTCGTCGAGGCGCAAGCCACGATGAACGCGCTGATGAGGAGTAGAACGAAAGACTTACGAATCAATGTCACAACAGCCTCCTGGTGATTTCAAAACAAAAGGACGCCCGGTCCCGGGCGTCCTCGTTTCAACATCGATACCGCATTGAGGTTTAGGCGTTGTTCGCTCTCACGTAGAGCTCGACACGGCGGTTCTGCTGGCGGCCGCTGGCGGAGCTGTTCGACGCCTTCGGGCGCGACTCACCGTAGCCGACCGCGTCGATGCGCGAGCCGCGCACGCCGGAGTCTTCGAGGTAGTTCGAGACCGCGTTGGCGCGGCGCTCGGACAGGCGCTGGTTGTACGACTCGGAGCCAACCGAGTCGGTGTGGCCGGCCACGACGATGGTCGTGTCACCGTACTTGTCGAAGACCGACGCCATTTCGCGAAGCTCGTCGCGCGAGGCGGAGCGGAGCGAGGCGGAGTTGAAGTCGAAGAGCACTTCGTTGCGCACCGTGACTTTCAGCTCGTCATCGCTCGTGCGCGTGACGTTGATGCCTTCGATCTGGCGGAGCTCGCGCTCCTGCTTGTCCATCATGGCGCCGACGATCGCGCCGGTCGCTGCGCCGACCACGCCACCGACCACCGCACCACGCTTGGCGTTGCCTGAGCCGCGGTTGTTGTGGATGATCGCGCCCGCGATCGCACCGGCCACGCCGCCGATGACGGCGCCTTTGGCGGTCTTGTCGCGCGAGGTGGCGACGTCGCCGGCGAACGCGGCGCCCGCCGACATGGCGAAGATGAGGATGCTGGCGATGAACTGTTTCATGGTTTCCTCCGTTGTCTGCCCCATTCATCGCAACGGGGTTGCCACTTCCAGATTAAGTAAGGCAGAAATCACAGAAACGGAGCGGCGGAACGATAGGATGCGCGGCCATGCCGACTGAACGCTCACTTTCCGACGTGCTCCGTAACATGCTGGAGTACGGCGATTTACCGTTCCGCGACTACGTGGAGTTGGCGCTGTACCACCCGGAGTTCGGCTACTACAGCAGAGCTGTGAACCCGGTCGGCAAAACGGGCGATTACGTCACTGCACCCTCGCTGAGCCCGGCATTTTCGTACGCAATCGGGAGGGTGGCGCGGGAGTTCGTGCGCGGTTCCGAGGGCGGGCTGTGCTCGATCGTGGACATCGGGTGTGGGGATGGCGCGCTCATCCGAGCAATCGCGGCACAGGTCGGGCCGAAAGCGCGGTTCTTCGGAGTAGATCGCGCGCTCGGGAGAAGTGGTGGAGCGGCGGGCGCCTCGCCCGCCG
>DASSMK010000395.1:0-20090 GCA_035688915.1 Thermoanaerobaculia bacterium | reverse complement strand
AATCGCGAACGCGAAAACGTCGCCGGCCTGCTCGACACCGCCAAACAAAAAGTCTGCGAGATTCTCGCGATCACCGAGAGCGAGCTGGCGGTGCTGCTGCTCTACACGAATCCGAATCCGAAAGCGTGGTTCCGCTTCTGGTATGAGCTGGGCGATCTGCCCGAGGGGATGTCGCCGCAGGTGGAAAACGAGCGGCTGCCGTTCCTGCAGGATCTCAAGCAGCACGGCCGCGTGCAGAAAGCGATCGACGAGCTGACGCTCGAACAGAAGACGATCGTGAAGCTGCGCTACGGCGTCCTGCAAGACGACGAGCTCACCCTCCGCGACATCGGCGAAATCCTCGGCCTCTCCCGCGAGCGCGTGCGCCAGATCGAAAGCCGCGCGGAAGCAAAGTGCCGGCGCAGCGTGCGGCGCGACCGGTAGGGCCGCCGCCCGCCGCCCGGCCCGTCCTCCGCCCGCCCAGGCTCATAGGCTCATAGGCTCATAGGCTCAAAGGCTCAAAGGCTCAAAGGCTCAAAGGCTCAAAGCAGCACACGCTGCGCGAGATGCAATGTGTGCGCACATGCGGTGAGCAACAGGCGCGATGCCCGCCACTTGCGCGTGTGCCATAGCCGATCTCCGACGTCAGCGAATGTGAGCCGGTGAGCCTGCAAAGTGCGTATGCGGTGACCAGCCACTCACACGCATGGCGCAGGCGGCAACTTCGACGCTAACGCTGCGCGCGCTACTTTGAGCCTTTGAGCCTGTGAGCCTTTGAGCCTGGGTCGGGCGGCGGTGGCGGCGGGCGGGGGCGGGGCGGCCGCGCTATCATCGCGCGCACAATGGAGCCAACCACCCCACCCATGGGCCGGCTCGACGCGTTCGATGTCGGGGACAAGAAGCTCACCATCCAGACGGAGTTTTTCTCGCGGCCGGAGTGGCGCGTGGAGACGAAGGTCTATCTGGCCGGCGCGCTGAAGAAGGTTTACACCGACGATTTGTCGGCGGCGCCGGAAGAGGAGCTGCAGCGGCGCGTGAACGAGTTCCACCAGGCCAAGATCGACGAGATCATGTCAGGGCTGCGCGCGCGCAAGGCGCCGCCATCATGACCGGCGTTCGCGTCCGCGCACTGCGCAAATCGTTCGCCGCCGTCCGCCGCCGCCAGGAAGTGCTCAAGGGCGTCGACCTCGCGCTCGCGCCGGGCGAAGTGGTCGGCCTGGTCGGCCCGAACGGCGCCGGCAAGACCACGCTCATGTCGTGTCTTCTCGGATTTCTCCAGCCCGACTCGGGCGAGATCACGATCGACGATCGTCCGAACGACGATCTGCGCGTGCGCGCGGTGACCGGCTTCGTGCCGGAGCGGATGAACTTCGATCGTCGCGCCACCGGCTTCGTCTTCCTGCGCTACATGGCGCGTCTGGCCGGCGTGAAAAACGACGATCGCGTGCACGCCATGCTCGAGCGGCTCGGCATCGCCAACGCCGCAAACAAGCGGCTCTCGCAATACTCGCGCGGCATGCTCCAGCGCATCGGCATGGCGCAGGCGCTCATTCACGAGCCGCAGTACGTCTTCCTCGACGAGCCGACCTCCGGCCTCGATCCGAACGGCGTGCTGCTCGTGCGCGATCTCATCGTCGAGCAGAAAAAACGCGGCGCCACCGTGCTTCTGAATTCGCATCAGCTGAGCGAAGTGGAGAAGGTGTGCGATCGCGTTTTCTTTCTCTCCGGCGGCGTGATCGCGCGCGAAGAAACGCTGCGGCAGATCGATCGCATCGCGGTCGCCGTCACTCTGCTGCCAGGCTTCGACGCAACGCGCATCGCCGCGTTCGGCGCCGTCGATCGGAACGTGCTCATCGCCACCGTCGAAGACGAAGCGGCCATCGCGGCGCTCGTCCGTGCAATCGTGGAGAGCGGCGCGGGCGTCGTCGACGTGCGCCGTCATGCGGCCGACCTCGAATCGATTTTTCGAGGTGAGGCGTGAACCGCGTGGTGTTCGCGGAGACGTTGCGGCGGCACGTCACGAACGCGGGCTTCCTCGCATACGCCGCACTCCTGGCCATCCTCGCCCTCGGCTCCTCGCGCTTCGACGCGCCCGGCTCGCTTTGGCCCAGCATGATCGTCCTGCTTGCGCTGATCACCGGCGCGGGGCTGATCGGACCGGAGTTCTCGTCCGGCACGCTGCAGCTCATTCTCGTCAAGCCGGTCAACCGCTCCGTCTATCTCATCTCGCGCGTAGCAGGCGTCGTCGCCGCGCTCTGGATCGCCATCGTGCTTTGCGCGGTGGTGGAAACGATCGGACGGCTGCTCTTCAGCAACTCGCGCGGCCTCGCGCCCGTCGGCATCGCCGCCATCAACACGGCTGCGGAAGTGGTGCTGATGTGCGCGCTGCTGGCGTTGTTCGGCAGCCTAACCCGCGCCTATTTCAACGTCGCCATCTACATCGGCCTGCAGATCGCGCTCGCCGGTCTCACCGGATTGCTTGGCATGCTCACGATGAGCGGCGGCGGGTTCGGCTTCGTGAGCGATCTCCTGAAGCGCTTCCCACAGATCGTGCAATCGATCCAGTGGATCGACGCGAATCTCTTCCCGGATGCGCCGCGCGGCCCGCTCGATCGCAACTGGCTGCTGCTCGTCGCGTCCAACGCCGCGATCGCGCTCGTCGCCGCCTGCTTCCTCTTCCGCCGCCGGGAGGTGCCGTATGGCGCTGACTGATCAGCGGCAACGCAGCGTCCCGATTCTCTATATCGTCATCGCGGCAGTGTTGCTCGCCGCGCGCATCATCAGTGCGCAGTTCGGCGCGCACGAGGATGCCGATTCGCTCGTGAAGTGGGTGCCGCTCGAACAGGCGCAGCCGCTCGCCGCACGCAGCGGCAAACCGATCCTCTACGACTTCACCGCGGCCTGGTGCGTGCCGTGCCGCGATCTCGACCGTCAGGTCTTTCGCGATCCGCGGTACGCCCGCGCCATCAACGAGCGCTTCATCGCCGTGCGCATCACCGATCGCCAGCAGGAAGACGGCCGCAACGTGCCCGCCATTCAGGAGCTCGAACAGCGTTTCTTCGTGCGCGGCTTTCCGACCGTCATCGTCGCCGACGCAAACGGCTCAGCTCTGGCGCGGATGGAAGGCTTTCGCGGTCCGGAGGAGTTTGCACGGGTGATGGAGACCGCGCACTGATGCGCCTCGAGCACCTGACGGAAGACGAAGAAGACCACTGGCGCGGCGAGTTCGCGCAGGAGAACTGGATCTTCGGCGCGCTCAGTCTGAGCGTGACGCTGCCCGAGTTCGGCGGCGGGATGCCGTCGCTTCAGCAGATGCATTTCGGCTACTACCTGCAGCCGCTGCATTTGAACGTCGACGATCGCGAAGATCTCCCGCGCAAGCTCGCCTACGTCTGCGCGCGCCGCAAGCCGCCGCTCGATTTTCTGGAGCTGACCGGCGCCGGCCTTCGCATCCCGCACTGCTTCCCGACCGGCTTCACGCTGGGCAGCGTTCTGCGCATCACATTGCAGGAATTGAAACGTTTGCCGCTCCGCGACGAGAGCGTGCGATCGAATTCCGCCTGACGAATACAATGACCGTCCCGATGACGCCCGTCCGCCGACTCCTCGGCTACTTTGTCCGTTACCGCCGCTCGCTCCTCCTCGGCGCGCTGTGCGTGGTCGGCTCCTCCGTCTTCTCGCTCCTCAAGCCGCTCATCATCGGCAACGGCGTCAATCACCTCGGCGCCTCGTTCACGCAAGCCTCGCTGATCAAATACGGCCTCATGCTCGTCGGCGCGGCGGCGGTGGAAGGAGCATTCCTCTACCTGCAGCGCTGGATCATCATCGGTGCGTCGCGCCACATCGAATACGACATGCGGAACGACTTCTACGGCCATCTGCAGAAGCTTCCGTTGAGCTTCTACCAGGAGCAACGCACCGGCGATCTGATGTCGCGCGCGACGAACGATCTTTCGTCCGTGCGCATGCTGATCGGTCCCGCCGTGATGCACTCGTTCACGTCGCTGCTCGTCGTGACCGGCTCGTTCATCATGATGCTGCGCATCGACAAGTCGATGGCGCTGATCGCGCTGCTGGCGGTGCCGGTCGTGGCCGGAATGGTGAAGTATTTCGGCCAGCGCATTCACGTGCGCTTCAAATCCGTGCAGGATTTCTTCGGCGACATCTCCGCGCGCGTGCAGGAGAACCTGGCCGGCGTGCGCGTCGTGCGCGCGTTCACGCAGGAGCAGAACGAAGTGGCCACGTTCCAGCGGATGAACCACGAATACGTGGAGCGCAACCGCTCACTCATTCGTCTCACCGCCACGTTCTATCCCGCGCTGCACGCGCTGATCGGCGTGATGTTCGTCGTGGTTTTCTACCTCGGCAGTCGGAAGATCGTGGCAGGCACGCTCTCCATCGGCTCGCTCGTCGCGTTCCAGTTCTACCTCGGGCGCATGATCTGGCCGCTCATCGCGCTCGGCTGGGTGATCAATCTCTTCCAGCGCGGCATGGCTTCCATGAAGCGGTTGAACGACATCTGGATCGCCGAGCCAGACGCCGACGCCACCGGCAGCGTCGAACTGCGGCCGAGCGGCGAGCTGGAGATCCGCGATCTCACCTTCGCGTACACCGATCGTCCGGTGCTGCGCAACGTGAACCTGTCCGTCAAGCAGGGCGAAACCATCGGCATCGTCGGTCGCACCGGCAGCGGCAAATCGACGCTGCTCAACCTCATCACGCGCTCGTTCGAGCCGCCGCCGGGAACGATCTTCGTCGACGGCTGGCCCGTCGAAACCATTCCGATCAAGCAGCTGCGCGAGTGGATCGGCGTCGTGCCGCAGGAGACGTTTCTCTTCTCCGAATCGATCGCGGAGAACATTCGCTTCGGCCGCGGCGACGCGAGCGAAGAAGAAGTCGACGCAGCAGCCGATCTGGCGGGACTCAATCCCGACGTCGCGACATTCCCGCAGGGATTGCGCACCGTCATCGGCGAGCGCGGCATCACGCTTTCGGGCGGCCAGAAGCAGCGCACCGCCATCGCGCGAGCGCTCGTGCGCGAGCCGCTCATCCTGATCATGGACGACTCGCTGAGCGCCGTCGACACGCAGACCGAGGAACGGATTCTCAATTCACTGCGCACGATTCGCGAGGGGAGGACGGTGCTCATCGTCTCGCATCGTGTCTCGTCCGTGAAAGACGCAGACACGATCGTCGTGCTCGAAGAAGGCCGCATCGTCGAGCGCGGCACGCATGAAGCGCTGCTCGAAAGAGGCGGCTACTACGCCGATCTGTACCGGCGCCAGACGATCGAAGCAGAGCTCGAGGAAATAGCATGAAGCAGTGATTAGTGATTAGTTGTTAGTGATTAGATGCGCGACCGGTGCGTCTCGGCCTCTAATCACTAATCACTAACCCCTAATCACTTCAACCCCATGGCCGAACAGATCGAACGACACGAAGAAGAAGGCGCGAAAGCCTTCGATCCGCACCTAACCTGGCGGCTGCTGCGGTTTTTGAAACCGTATCGCTGGCGCGCCGCGTTTTCCGTGTTGCTGGTGATTCTCTCGTCGGCCTTCCAGCTGGCGGGTCCGGCCATCACGGCCATTGCCATCGATCTGTACGTCAAGCCGTTCGCCGGCGCCACGCCGATGGGTGCGAGCCGCTCGGTCGGCGCGTGGCTGGCGTCGCACGGCTGGGCATTTGATCCGCTGCATGGCATCAGCGTGGCGGCAGCGCTCTACGTCACGGCGCTGACGCTCGGTTTCGCGGTGCTCTACATGCAGATGCTGCTGATGAACGTGATGGGTCAGTACATCATGTACGACCTGCGCAAACAGATCTTCGGGCATCTGCAGCGCCTGGACATTCAGTTCTTCGATCGCAATCCCGTCGGCCGCTTGATGACGCGCGTGACGACGGACGTCGATGCGCTGAACGAGTTGTTCACCGCCGGCTTCGTGGCCATCTTCGGCGACATCTTCGTGCTGGCCGGCATCGTGGGCGTGCTGTTCTGGATGAACTGGCGCATGGCGCTGGTGCTCTTCTCGATCACGCCGTTCATCGTCATCGCCTCGATCTGGTTCCGCCGCGGCGCGCGCAAGACGTACCGGCAGGTGCGCGTGCGCATCGCCGCGATCAACGCCTTCCTGCAGGAGCACATCTCCGGCATGTCGACGGTGCAGCTCTTCAACCGCGAAGCGAAGGAAGCCGAAAAGTTCGACGACCTCAATCGCAAGCACCGCGACGCGAACATCGATTCGATCTTCTACTACGCCGTTTTCTATCCCGTCACCGAGCTGATTCAAACGATCGGCATCGCGCTCATCGTCTGGTACGGCGGCGGGCAGGTCATCCAGAAGACGCTGTCGGTGGGCATTCTGGTGGCGTTCTTCCAGTACGCGCAGCGCTTCTACGAGCCGATCTCCGACCTCTCCGAAAAATACAACATCCTGCAAGCCGCGATGGCCGCGAGCGAGCGCATTTTCAAACTGCTCGACACGGGCGTGAAGGTGAAGGACGACGGGACCCGTGTGGCGGCGTCGCTCGAGTCGATCGAGTTCCGCAACGTCTGGTTCGCGTACAACGACAAGGCCGAAGACGGCGAGCAGTGGGTGCTAAAGAACGTCTCCTTCACCGTGCGGCACGGCGAGCGCGTCGCGCTGGTCGGTCACACCGGCGCCGGCAAAACCACGGTCACCGCGCTGCTGCTGCGCTTCTACGACATCCAGCGCGGCCAGATTCTGATCAACGGCGCGGATATCCGCGAATACACGCTCGATTCATTGCGGCGTCTCTTCGCCATCGTGCAGCAGGACTTTTTCCTCTTCACCGGCACCATGGGCCAGAACATCTCCCTCGGCGATCCGGCCATCAGCGAGGAATCGATCCGCACAGCGGCGGTGCGCGTGCAGGCGGATCGCTTCATCTCGCGTTTGCCGGAAGGCTACGAAGCACAGGTGAAGGAGCGCGGCGCAGGTTTGGCGGTAGGGGAGAAGCAACTGCTCTCCTTCGCGCGCGCTCTCGCGTTCAATCCGCCGGTGCTGATTCTCGATGAAGCGACGTCGTCGATCGACACCGAGACAGAGTTGCTGATCCAGGACGCGATCCACACGCTGCTCGAAGGCCGCACCTCGATCGTCATCGCGCACCGCCTCTCCACGATCCGCTCCGCCGACACGATTCTCGTCTTCCACCACGGGGAGATTCGCGAGCGCGGCACGCACGAAGAGCTCATGCAGCAGGGCGGCCTGTATCACCGGCTGTACGAGATCCAGTACCGCGAAGCGATCGTTGCGTAACGCGAGCGTCGTTCACCTGGACGGAACCGCGCGTTCACACGTAATTTATTTGACTTCATGGCGAGGTAGGCTTACCGTTCGCATATCCGCCAATAGAGCAGTACGCCATGGGAAGGGAGGGGGAGCAATGACCGTGAGGTTCTTCCCCGGAAACCGGAGACACAAGACCAGTTTGGTCGCAGGATTTTTGAGTCAATTTCGCGTCGAGCACGAGATGGTCCGCGCCGAGGAGTACAAAAATACGCATCACCTCGGAACTGACCCCGCCGTTGAAGTCGATGGACGCTTGTTCGTCGATCCCAACGTCGACGCACTGAAGAAAATCTTCCACGTGAACTGATCGATGAGCGCCGCGGAAACGCGGCGCTCATTTTCGTTTGGGCGGTTTGCTGGCGAACGCCCCTCGTTCACGCCTTCGGAAACAGCGACGCCGCTTCCTGCTCCACCGTGTGGCGGATGCGCGGCTCGAACGGTTTCGCCAGCAGCGGCAGCTTCCCGTTCAGGATCACCGTCTGCTCGGTGACTTCCACGGTTCCTTCCAGCGCGAAGCCGCGCGCTTTGCCTTTGAACGTCATCGTGTCGCCGCTCCAGCTGTGCTCCGCCTGCTCGGCGTGATGGCCGTGCATGCCCAGCAGCTCGGAGATCTTCGCGTCGATGATCCTGCGGGCGTTCTCCCGTGACGTGTTGTGCGGTACTTCGATACGCATGAAAAAGCGTCCTCCGATTTGCTTTTACCATGCCCGCGTGCGCGGTTACGGCAAGTGCGTGCTCGTCGACGGCATCAGCTTGATCGCCAAACGCCGCGTGCCGACGGTGAAGGTGCCGCCGAACGGCGCACCGTCGCAGCCATCGATGCGCCGCGCCCAGAGCGTCATGTGATTGCCGTGATCGTTGCCCCACGAGCTGCAGTCGCCATAGAAGAAGATGCCATCGCCGCCCGGCACGACCTGCACGTTGGCCATGCCCATGTCGGTGAGCCCCTTCTCCATCACCGCCTCAATGGCCACCTGCCCGTAGCCGCTGACTTCTTCGTCCACATCGAGAAACTCGATGTACGCCATCAGCACCCACGAAAAGTCCCCGACGACATCCTCGGTGCGAAAGTCGAGGAGCTTCGTCCATTCGCCGCAGATGGGGGACAGGCCGGTCGGCTTTTCCGCGCTGCCTTGCGTCGTGACGACGATCGGATCGGATGCCGACGCTTCCTGCAGCGGTACGATCGATCGCGCGCGCGCTTCGCGCGGGAACGCCACCACGTTGCTGCGCGCGGACGCGATGCGAATCGTGCCGCGTGTCGCGCGCGCCCACAGCGCCACCTCGTGCTCGCCGCGCGGCATGCCGGCTCGCGTGTCGTATGCGGTCACCGATCGCGCGGAGACGATCGATTCATGCGCGCGCTCGCCATCCACCGCAAACGCGAGCTCCAACGCCGCGCCGTCTTTCGCGTCCGTGACATCGACCGACGCGACGAGCTCCAGATCGAGCGCGCGTCGCGATCGCACCGGCATCGGCTTCGTGAGCCTCGTCCACTCGGTGTCGAGCTCTCGCGCCGCGGCGATCGATTCCGCCGCCGGATACGACGCCGGCACTCCCTGCGCCGTGATCCACTGCAAGCCCAGTGTGGCGCGATTCGTATCCGGCCCGTCCAGCAGGCGAATCCACATCGAGTAGACGTAGGTGCGCGCAGCGAGATTCGCGACGGACGTGCCGAAGCGAATGCTTTGCGGTAAGTGTTCGTCCGAGCGCCGCACTTCATCCAGCACGACGCGATTGTCGAGCCGCAATTGCACTTCGATCCGCGTGCCGGCCGCCAGCGTCTCGCGCGACGCCGGCGCGACGTTGAACGACGCGCGCAACAGCAGGTTCACGTCATCCGACGCCCAGACGTTCTTCTCGTCGTGACTCGTGCAGCCGCTCTGCACTTTCGTCCAGCGCCCGTCGTCGTGGTACGCCACCGTGATGCCGTCCGGCACCGGCGTGACGTCCGGCTTCCACGCCAGATCTTCCGTGTACGGATACGGCGTTCCACGCAGCGTGGAGCCTGCGGCGACGATGGAGTAGTGGCCGTGATCGATGCACGCCGCGCGCGCATTCGCGCCCCACACCGCCACAATTGCAGCCACCAGCATTCCGAGGTAGCCTCGGCGTGGGACTTCCGCGGGTCGCTTCCCCATGCTCTCGAAAGTATGGAGTGCCGCGACACTCGGAATTGATGCAGTTCGGATCGTCATCGAAGTCGATGCCACCGGCTACTCCGCCCAGCCTGGATTCACGCTGGTCGGACTGCCGGATGCTGTCGTACGGGAATCGCTTTGCCGCGTGCGCTCGGCATTGCACAACTGCGGCTTGTACTTTCCGCCGCGCCATCTGACCGTCAGCCTCTCGCCGGCCGACGTGCGCAAGGAAGGGTCGGGATACGACCTGCCGATCGCGATCGGCATTCTGCACGCGCTCGAGCTCATCGAAGAACAGTACGTGGCGGGTCGCCTGTTCGTCGGGGAGCTGTCACTCGACGGCACGCTGACGCCGGTGCGCGGAACTTTGTCGATCGCTTCGGCCGTCGCGGAAGATCCATCGGTGCGCGAGCTGATCGTGCCCGCTGCGAATGCGAATGAAGCCGCAGCCGTGCAAGGCGTGCGCGTCATCGGCGCGACGCATCTCAACGCGCTGCTCGCGCATCTACGCGGCGAAGATTTGATTGCGCCCGCCGTGTCGATCGTGACCACAGACGCGCCAAGCGACGGCGCCGACTTTGCGGACGTGCGTGGACAGGCGCAAGCGAAGCGCGCGCTGGAAGTGGCGGCGGCAGGCGGTCACAACGTGATGATGATCGGGCCGCCGGGCTCCGGAAAGACGATGCTGGCGAAACGCCTCGCGTCGATCCTGCCGCGCCTGCCGCTCGACGAAGCGATCGTCACGACGAAGATTCATTCGGTGGCGGGCACGCTGCCGGAGGGAAGCGGCTTGCTCGCGCGACGTCCGTTCCGCTCACCGCATCACACTATTTCCACGGCCGGATTAGCAGGCGGCGGCACTCCCATTCGCCCCGGAGAAGTGAGCCTTTCACATCACGGCGTGCTCTTTCTCGACGAGCTGCCGGAGTTTCGACGCGAAGCTCTGGAAGTGATGCGCCAACCGATGGAGGACGGACTCGTGACGATCGCACGTGCCGCGCGAACGGTGACGTTTCCCTCGCGTTTCACGCTTGCTGCGGCGCTTAACCCGTGTCCGTGCGGATTCTTCAATGACACGCGCCGCGAATGCGTCTGCTCGCAGCAGCAGATCATTCGCTATCTGGCCAAGATCTCCGGTCCGCTGCTCGATCGCATCGATCTGCAGGTGGAAGTGGCGGCGCTGTCGAATGAAGAAATCACGTCGATGGATCCCGCCGAACCATCCGCAGCGATTCGCGAACGTGTCGAGCGTGCGCGGCATGTGCAGCGCGAACGTTTTCGGCGCGGCGCCATTCGCTGCAACGCGGAAATGTCGTCGCGATACCTGCGGCAATGGTGCTCGCTCGATGCGCCGTCGCGGCGTTTGCTCGTGTCCGCAATCGAGCGGCTCGGCCTCTCCGCGCGCGCTCACGATCGCATCCTGAAAGTGGCGCGAACGATCGCCGATCTCGCCGGCAGCGAAACCATCGAAGCCGCACATGTCGCGGAGGCTGTGCAGTACCGCGCGCTCGATCGGGCGTACTTTCGATGAGAAATCGAATCCGCCGGAGGTAGAGATCGCGTCGAATCAGCACATATTTTTACAGGCGTTCCGGACGCTCTCGCGCAGGTCTCGCGCGAGGGCGTTCCGATTTCGAGCAGTCGTTCCAAGCCGCTGATTCTGCGCAGCTTGTGCGATATTGTCGCGCTCGAATAACGCCTAATAATCAACAATTCAGCGTGCGGATAAGGAATCGCCGGAGGCATGCTCACGTTTTGCAATCCCGAAACCGATGCGATTAATTGTTGACAAAATGCGCCCGATTTTTAATATCCTATCCCGTACGCCAGCAGGGTCCGTGATGGGTGAGGAGTCGGGATATGGCATTTGAAAAGTGGGAGCCCCAGCCGGAGTTCGAACGTTTCCCCGCCTCGGCGACGATCGTTCAGTCGCGGCTGATCCGACTGCCAAGCCCTGTGGCAAACATGCTTCGCCTGCGCGGTAAGACCAGCGCCAATCTCTTCTACGACAAGAAGCGGAAGATCATCGGCATCAAGCCGCTCGACCGCAAAGAAGAAGGCGCGGCCAAGATCCGCCAATCGGACAAATCGACGTCGCTGCACGTGCCGGCCTTCTTCCGCTCGTACGACATCGAAGTGCCGGGCATCAAGCGCTTCCACTGCTGGTACGACGAGAAGGAGCGGATGGCGATGATCGACATCTCGCGCCCCTCTCCGCGCGGACGTCCGGCCGGAACCTGATCGCACATTTCGAATTTTCGACGACAAACAAAAAGGGCGGCCGCGAGGCCGCCCTTTCGCGTTGGTGCTGGTGTGTGGCTCAGTGCGACGCGGCGCGGAAACGGCGCGAGGCGGAGGCGAAGCTCCACACCGCTTTCATCTGCGCAGCGGCGCTGCTGGTGATCGAGAACGAGCCCGGATTGAACTTCGAGTCGTCCTCGTGGCCGAACATCGCGCCGTTGTTGGCGAAGACCTGCGTGATCGAGGCGAGCGGGATGCCGGCGTTGTAGCCGTTGTTGATCGCCTTGATGTACTCGTTCGCGAAGAGGATGTATCCGAGGTCGGTGAGGTGGACGCCGTCGAGGCTGAAGAAGCCGCCGGTGACGAACGCGTTGGTGAGACGCACCGGTCCGACGTTGATGCCGCCGGCGCCGGTCGCGGGATTCACGACCACGCGGTCGAAGAGACCTTTGATGTCAGCGACCGGGATGTTGCGCGCGGCGGCCGCGGCGGTGATGACGGCGTTGTACTCGTTGGCGCGAGTGACGATGGCCGCAGCTTCGGTCGGCGTGAGGACGTCGGAGTCGGCGAGCGGCTTGCCGACGTTCGGCAGCTGATTGAACGGCGGGATCTGGCCGAGCGCGGCCGGGATGCCGTAGCCGGTGCGGATCTTGGCGAGCGCCGGAAGCAGCACGAAGCTGCCGGCCGGGAGCTGACCGAAGTTGCCGCCGCCGAGGTCAGCGACGTAGTAGATCGGCTTGCCGTCCGGTCCGAGCACAGGCGCGGTTCCGTTGACGAGGAACGGCGGGATGGTCGAAACGTACGGCACGGCCTGCGCGTTCGTCGGCAGCGTGCCGACGACCATGCCGGCGCTCGGCGCGGCGGCGATCAGCTGATCGAGCATCGCTTCGTACGACGCCTTGAACTTGTCGGTCGGCGTCAGGAGGGCCGGCATGCCCGCGGCGGTGGCGCCGAGGAGGTCATTGCCGCCGATCCAGATGGCGATGAAGGTCGGGTGCTGCGCCGCGGCGAGCTGCACTTCGGTGCCCAGACCGCGCAGAACGAGCTGCGAGGCGGCGCCTTCGGTGCTCTTGCCGGTGAGCGTGATGACGTCGGTGACGGTCGCACCCGGGATCGAAAGATTGTTGTACGGACGGCCGAATGTCAGCATGAGCGGCGAACCGCCACCGGCGGACGGCGTGATCGTGCCGCCGAGGTCGCGGAGCGTGAGCTCGTTGTTCGGACCGGAGACGAGCGGCTGCGCGAAGCAGTTCGTCGTCGCCACGGCCGTCGGCTCGCAGAGCGTCAGACCGACCTGGCGCGCGATGATGGCCGGCCAGGAGAAGACCTGATGGTTCGCGTTGAGCGCGCCGCTCTCGTAGCCGGCGCCGTAGCTGTCGCCGATGGCGACGAAGTTCTGGAAGTTCGCGGAGCCGCGACCGGCTGCGAACAGCGGAAAAGCGGTGAGTGCTGCGACGGCAACTGCGGCTGCTGCTTTGGTAAATCTGGTTTTCATAGGGTCTCCTTTAGAAGCGGTAGCCGACGTTGACGCCCCACAGAAGAGCGTCAGTCTTGTATTCACCGTTGAAATTCTCGGCGTTGCGACCTTCGGTGCTGCGATCCAGGAAGTGCAGGACCATCAAGCTGCCGTCGATGATGAACGGACCGGTGTGCAGGCCGGCGCCGAACGTGGCGCCGACGCGATCCGAATCCGGAAGCAGCGGGCTGACGCGCTCGGTCGGCTGCGGGTTCTCGTCATAGACGGCGCCGAGGCGGACGTCCCAGTTGGCCGAGGCGTGCTTGTTCAAGCCGAGGCGGTAGGCGGAGACGTCCTTCCAGTCCTGCACGCGGACGACGTCGGGCTGCGTCTCGAAATTGATCGGCAGCTCGCTGAAACGGCTCCAGGTCATGTGCGTCACGTCGAACTCGATGTCCCACGAGTTCATCGTCGTGGCCACGCCGACCGCCATGATGGCCGGGAAGGGGATGGTGGTGCTGATGCCCTGGTCGTGCGGGAAGGTCTGGCCGACCACGGCGTCGAGCTGCGCGCTGCCGGTGGAGATCTGCGTGAAGTCAGCCTTGCCCTTCAGGTCGATGTCCATCGGTGCGCGATACGAAGCGCCGATGCGGAAACGCTCGCTGGGCTTGAAGAGGATGCCCGCGTTCCAGCCGCTGCTCGAGTCCCAATCGCTGGACAGGCGCGCATTGCCGATGTCGGTGATGCGGCCGGTGAACGGGTTCGGGAAGGGGAGAGCCAGGTTCTGGTTCAGCGCGACCTTCGCGCGGCGGTATTCGTAGCCGGCGCCGAAGGCGAAGCGGCCGTCGGAGGTCTGCCACGCGATGACGGGGTTGACCGAGAGGGTCTTGAGATCCGCGTCGCGCGACGAGAAGCGGCCGACCCACGGATCCTGCCAGTCGGTGCGCAGGCCGAAGCCCGAGAACACGCCCAGGCCGAAGCTCAGATTGCTGCCGAAGGGAATGACGGCGTAGGCGTTCGGCGGGATGAACGTGTGACGCTCGTACTCGCCTTTCGTGCCGGACGTGAACGGATCGTTCGGGTCGCCGGTGAACTGGTTCGTGAAGTTGATGAACGTTGCGCCCGCGGAGATCGAAAGCTGGCGCTGCTGCGCGATGCCCGCGGGGTTGTAGAAGATCGCACTCGGATCATCCGCGGTAGCTGCGAATGCGCCGGCCATGCCGGTCGCTTTGGCGCCTTGTTCGAAGATCGAGAAGCCCGATCCGAACGCTGCACCCGTCACTGCCACGGATGCGAACGCAATGAGTAGAAAAGTTCTGGACAGAGAACGCAAAGGTAACCTCCTAAGTCGGTTCATCTTCAGGAATTACGGCCTACCGGGGACCGGCGGATCATAGCACAGCGATTTTGCGTCGCGCGTGGCGACAATTCATTGAATTGCAACGGCTTTTAGCTCAAGGGCGACGGCGTGGCAAGCACAAACCTCGCCGCGTGCGAATATTTGTTCAATTTGGACGTTATGGTGGAACTGCGGACCCTGCTTGAGCCCGTCCAACGAACCGCTGCGGAGCACCGTGACGGCGTACGTGGAGGAGTGCTTTGCCCGCGAAACCTCTCCCCGCGTCTCCGAGCTCGCCCAGCGCCTCGGCATCTCCCGCGCGAACCTGACCTCCCGCTTCGAAGCCGAGCTGCGCGAGAGTCCGTCGTCCTGTTTGAAGCGGATGCAGTTCGAGCGCGCCATGTTTCTGATGCGCACGACCTCGCTGTCGCTCACGCGCATCGCATACATGTGCGGCTTCGGGACGCGACGCACATTCTTTCGCGCCTTTCAGCGGGCGTATGGCTGCTCGCCGGGCTCAGTGCGGACGAGCGAATATGCGGAGCTCGCCGATTGATTCGCGAGCTCCGCATGCGATCCGCTTCTTACGGAGGCGTGGGCCCACGATAGACGAGCTCGCGCACTTCGACGCTCCACACTTCGCGGCCGGTGCGCAGATCGACGCCGCGCAGCTTGGCCGGTTGTTCGTCGCCTTCGTGCATGTAGGGCGTCGTTTCGTACGCGATGATCGAGTCGCGCACGACGAACGGTGAGAAGGAGATGTGGTTGCGGAACTGGCCGACGCGCTGGCCGGTGGCGCGATCGGTGATCGTCCACTGATAGCGGTTCCACTCCGGATCGTCGGCCACGCGTTCGCTGGTGAGGATGTGGCGGCCGTCGGCGCTTTCATATTGCGTAGCAGGCGAGGCGTCGATCTGGCTGGCCGGGATCACCCACGTCGGCGTGGCGATCGCGCGCGCCGCTTCGGCGTTGCGCATGACCGACATCGCGCCGCTGCGCAGATTCATGCGCATGCTTCCCGACATCGGCTTGCTCGCTGCCTTCGGTGCGGCGGCCGCCTGCTCGCGCTCCAGCGTTTCTTCGGGCAGCTCCGGCATGCCGCGCAGCTGCGGGATTGGCGTGTAGGTCCACGTGATGACCGCGTTCGAGCCGCTGCCGGTGGCGACGGCGGAGAAGCGGCCGTTCATCGCTCCGGCAACGGCTGCGCGAACGTTCGCCGGCAGTTTCATCGCCTTGCGCGTGATCATCGCGCCGCGCTGTTGCACGTCGAGCACGGCGATCGTCAACATGTTGACTTCCGCGGCCGTCTTCGGTTCGACCTGACTGACCAATCGCGTGCCGACCAGTCCGAGCGGTTTGGCGGCGGTCTCGCTCTTCCACTGCACGTTGCCGGTGAGGAGATTGACCGCGGCGATGCCGCCGTTAGGCGTCATGACATACGCGGTGTTGCGCGCGCCGTCGATGATCAGTCCTTCGCGAAGCCGTTGCTGGGCGTTGGCTGCGGAGCAGAGCGCGAAACAGAGAATGGCAATCGTTGCTCGTTTCATGGTCTTTCCTTTCGCGTCAGAACGACAGCTTCACGCCCACTCGAAGAGCGAGCCAACTCACGTCTTCACCAAAGACATGGGTGTAAACAGCACCGGTGTCGAAATCCGTCCTCGCGTTGATGGCGCGGTTCAGACCGACCGCGAAACTGCCGCCGCCGTGGCTGCCGCCACTCGGTGTTTTGAAGGCTCCCGGTCCCGCCGCCGCGTACCAGCGCCACGACGGCGTCGCCGTGCCGTAGAGCTTCGCGTAGCCGGTCAGGCCGGTGATGGAGCCGTAATCGCCGAAGTCGTACAGACCGAGGACGCTTTCGACCGAGAACGTAGGCGTGAAGCGATATTCGACGTCCGTTTCGGCGAGGAAGCCGTTCTCCGCATTGCGCGGGAAACCGCTCGACGGAATGGTGGCGCCGAGGTGGAAGCTGCCCCACAGACGGCCACCACTGCCAGACGGTGATGGTGCGAACGGCCGGATGTCGCCGAGCGGGCCGTCGTACAGCGGCTGGTCTTTCACCGTCACTTGCACGATCTGCGTCTCCGCCGGTTCCGGCGCGTCGAAGGTGAAGACATACGTGCCGTCGAGCAGATCGCGCGGCGTGGTGTTGATGCGCACACCATTGAGCAACAGCGCCAGGCGGTTTGCGGAATCGGGTCCGAGATAGTTGCTCGCGCCGTCAATCGGTGTGACGCGCAATTCGAAGCGTTGTCCGCCCGGAACGCGGCCGAGCTGCACGATGCGCAGATCCGACACGTTCAGCAGTGCTGTGCCGAATCGCACGCTCACAGTGCGTTCTTCGCTGCGCTCGTAGGTGCCGATCACCGCGTGCGTGCCCGCGACATGGAAGTTCGCGCTGTACACGCCGGTCAATGCAGTGCCGTTGTACGACGCGATGTAATTGCCGCCGCCTGTGTGCGTGAGTGTGATCGTGTGCTCGACCGGCTGCAGCTTCGCCACGAACGTCGGATCGTTGAGGAGGAGCTGGTATTTCTTCTGCGCATCGCTGGCGTTCGGCTCGAGATTCGGGCCGTGCATGTCGGGCGGCGTCGGTGTTTTCGACAACAGTGTGCCGAGGCCGATTTGCGGAGTGCGGATGCGGGCGGTGACGTTGGCGTCGGTCACCGGCTGGCCAGCCAGCGTCAGCTTCACGCGCAACGGCAGCGGTGTGCCGGTCACGTGATCGTGGCCGTCGATCGCGAATTCGTATTTCAGTTGTTCTTCATCGACGATGGCCGCCGCTTCGTACGCCGCACCGGCCGGACCGGTGATGCGCAGACGCCACGTGCCCGCCGCGTCGATCGGGCCATCGAGACTCGTGGTCGGAAGATCGATGGTGAAGATCCGGTAGAAATCTCCGTTGATGAAGCGGCCGGCGCGACGCACCGGCACGCCATCTTTCTCGACGGTGAACGTCAGCTTCGTGCCGCGCGTCCAGCTCAGTTTCAGTGCGACGCGTTTGGCCGAGCCGTTCGAAACAAAGTCCTCGATCGCTTCCTGACCGGACACGGCGCCGTGGCGGTAGCCGACCAGCTGCGGACTGTTGTTGCGCAACGCGTCGATGAGATTTTCGACGTAGAAGCGGCGCAGTTCGGCGTCGGGCGCCGTGGTCAGTTTGAAGAGACCGTTCGTCTGCGTGGCGATGTCGTCGAGCAGTTCGACGAACGGCGGCGTGGCGCCGACGCCGATGGTGTTCACCTTTTGTCCGAGCGCCGCACTCAATGTCGTCGCGGGCGTGGTCGGGCTGACGCCGGAGGCGGGAGCGCCGGGTTGATTCTCGATCGCGAACGTCGTGGTGTTGACCATCGGATTCACGTTCTGCATGCCGTCGGTGAAGAGGATCACGTGCCGCGGCCGCGTGCCGTCATTGAGCCGGTTGATCGCGGTTTGCAGTCCGCCACCCATGGCGGTGAGATTTGCGCCGACCGTGGTCTGGCTCTGCACGTCGGTGATCACTGCGGGCGCGTTCGCGAGGAACGGGAACAGCGCGCCGGCCGGCGTGAACTCGTTCACGTTTGTGCGGAAGTAGTTCACGGCCATCCGATCCTCCGGCGCCGCGAACACGGTGAAGAGCTGCACGAACAATTCGACCGCGTCCTTCAATACTTGCAGACGCGACGCGCACGTGGGGCAGGCCGGTTGGAGCATGCTGCCGGAGAGATCGAGCACCAGCCCGACATCGACCGGCGTTCGTTCGTCGACGCTCAATGTCCACGCGCCCCGGCCGAGCGAGCTCGCCACCACCAGGTCGTCACCCGCGTCGTACGCGAGATCGAACACCGGCACGCGCGGCAGTCCGCTGCCGAGAACACTCCACACGTTGAACGCAGGACCCGTCGCGCTGAAGACGCCGCGATCGGTGCCGACGATCACGCGCCCGGCCGCGTTGCTCGTGCTGAATGTGATCGAGCGAATGTTGCCCGGATTCAGCGCCAGTAGATTGCCGGTGACGTTCGTCCACGCGCCGCCGGCATTGCTCGTTACGTACACGTTCGTCGCATCAGCTACGAACGCGTTCTGTGAATTGGCCGGATTGACGACGAGATCGACCACTGTGCGACCAGTGCCGTTACCGGGATACGCCACCGAATTCGCAGGCGCCGCGGGTGCCGCCGCAGTCCGCACAAACACCCGGTCCCCCGTCCCCGCGTAAATCACTTCGGCGTTATCCATCGCGCCATACGCCAGCGGATCGCCGGGCGAACTGTTGACGACGAGGCCCGGAATCTCGCGGATGGTGTCGCCCTGATCCATCGATTCGTACAGCGAATTCGTCGCGGCGATGAGCAGGCGCGTGGGCGTGGCGCGATTGATCGCCACCGGCGTGATGAAGCTGAATCCCGCCGGCGCCGCGCCGCCGCCAACAACGGTAAGTGCCGGAAAAACCTGCGACGCGAACACGTTCGCCGACGAATAGGTGCGCCGGCTGAAATTGCCGAGCGATTGCGTGCTCGAGTAGCGCACGCTCGCTGCGGCGGTGCTGTTGACGGCCACATCGCCGCCGTCGCCATTAGCGATGGTGCGCCAGCGCACGTTGCCGGGCAGATCCTGTTCGGGCACGCCGTTGTCCTGCGCGCCGCCGAAGGCGATCTTCGCGTTGGAATCCCACTCCACCGAGTGCAATTCGTTCACGCGAAGGTTGCCGACCAGCGCGAACCAGTCGCCGGTGTTGAGCAGCGGATTCGTGCGGCGGTAGATGCCGCCGTCGTCCGTCTCGATCAGATTGTTGTTCGCGTCGATGGCCATGTCGCGCGAGTCCGCGTGCGGCGCACTCATGCTGGCCGTATTCATATGCGTGATGGCGGTGGCCTGACTGCCGGCGGGCTGCGAGGCGTCGACGCGGAAGATGCGCCCCGTGAAATTGGTGGCGCCGAGGGAGTTGGGGAAACGGGGTGAGGAACAGCTGGTGAGCTCTGTGCGGCATGGCTGCCGATCGCCGCCGAGGTAGACGATGTTCGCGTTGGTGCGATCGGCGGCGATGGAGAGATGGACGCCGCCTTGCCCGCCGACGTGAATGCCGAACACGCTGCCGTCCGCCTCCGTCGTGCGCGGCAGATCGAGCGAAGTCCAGCCGGTCTGGCCGTCGGGCGAGCGGAAGAGACCCGTCAAAAAGCCGCCGCCGACGATGGCCACGTAGACGTTGCCGGTTGCGCCGACGGAGATCTCGACGTTCGACGCGGCGGCGATGAGCGCGTCCATGGCCGCGGTGCTGACTTTCGTCCAGGTGGCGCCGGTGTCCGCGCTGCGGTGAATGCCGGTGGTCCCGCCGTTCGTGTACAGCACCGCGTTGTTCGAGGGATCGCCGGCCAGATCGAACGAGGTGCCGGCGGGAAGTCCGGTGCCGGCAGTGCCCGAGATTTTCGTGAACAGGCCGCCGGTGTTCGTGCTGCGCCAGATACCGCGGTTGATCGCCGAGTCGGCGGTGTTCGCCGCGACGACGATCGTTGCGCCGCGTGGCGCCACACCCACGATGTTCAGGCCGGCCACGCCGCCGCCGATCGGCGTCCAGTTCGTGCCGCCGTTCGTCGTGCGCCACAGACCCACGCGGTCGCTGCCGAAGCGAAAGAGGCTGCTGAAACGCC
>DASSMK010000394.1:0-4168 GCA_035688915.1 Thermoanaerobaculia bacterium | reverse complement strand
GACGATGACGTTGCTCAGCTCGGACGTGTCGTCGGGCCGCGAAACGCTGAAGCTCTCGCTCTGCTGCCGGTCGTGCGGCGCGCGCAGAAACCCATCCACGCGCGAACGTGTGAACGTCGCCGCGATGGCCTTCCCCGAAAGATCGCCGGGCAGCGTCACGTCAAACTCCCCGCTCGCCGGCGCGAACGCCACCTCCGCGATGAACTGCTCCGCCTGCGCATAACCTGCGGCGTTTTTCGAGGCGACATAGAACGAGAGCGTGTTCCCCGCCGGCAACAGCAACGCGGACGACTCGACGCGGCCATGCACGTGTGTGACGTTGCCGTCGTACGAGGCGGAGACGAGCAGCGGCGCATTCGGCACGCGGTCGTGATCGTCGCCGCTCATCTCCGTGATGAGATCGAGGCCGGCATCGATGGCCGTATGCCGCGTCCCCGTGATCACATTCCGCAGAATCCCCGCCTCCGCTCCCCGCTCCGGCCGCGCCACGCCGAACTCGCCCGCGCCGCGGATCTCGTTGTCCCAGACGTCGGTGAACTGCAAGCCCGTGTAGATGCCGCTCGCGCCGCTGTTGGTGATGCGGTTGTGGGCGATGGTGGCGAAGAGGCCGCCGAGGAGGAAGACGCCGGAGCGGGTGCTGTTGGCGATGGCGTTGTCGCGGATTTCCGCGACGAGCACGCGCATGCCGCCGATGCCGCGCAGATTCGGCCGCGCGCTCTGTTGCCGCGGATCGGTGCCGATCACGTTGTTCGCGATGAGGAACGGCGGATCGAGCGGCAGCGTGCAGTCGAAGGACGGACGCGGCGCGCCGCCGTTGTCGAGCAGCACGGCGTGACCGTTCGCGAAATCGCCGATGGCGACGTTCAGGAGCTGCAACTCACAGCCGGAGCCGAGGATGATGCCGCCTCCCGAGAGTTGACGATCGCCGCGGATTTCGATTTCGGGGCCGCTCGGATTCGTGTCGCCGCTGAATGCGGTCTGCGAATTGCCATCGATGACTGCGTAGCCGTTGACGGAAGGCAGCGGCGATTCGGGATGAATCGTGAACCAGCCGCCGACCGGCACCGCGCCTTCAATGTTGAAGAGGATGCGGCACCAAGTGCGATCGCACGCGGCGTTCTGCTGCTCGATCGCTTCGCGCAGCGAGCCGGCTCCGGAGTCATTCGTATTGCGCACGATGAAATCGCGATAGAGCGTGACCGAATACGACGTCCAGCGATTGTTCTCCGGATGATCGTCGGGCTCTGCGCCGGTGACCGTGACGACCGGCGTGATCTTGCGGCCGTCGCCGGCGAGCGGCGCGACGAGCTCGAACGCCGCGCTCCAGGAACTGCTCGGCGCGAGCGAAGGCCAGGTGCAGCGCGCTTCGCCGTTCGTCACCGTGCAGCTGCCGCCGTCGTCGACGCGGAGGACTTTCGCGATCATGGCGCCGCCGTCCGCGGCGAGCGTGGCCACGATGTTCGTCGCGGTTTGATCGGCGGAGAGATTCGAAACGCCGAGCGTGACTTCGACGGTCTGGCCCGAAGCGAGGCGCGACGTGGTGCCGCCCGCGATGACGTACAGATCGACGTTCGCGCGAGCGGCCGTGGCCAGCAGTGCCGAGGAGAGGACGAGGAGCAGGGTCTTCATTCGAAGTGAAGATACGGGAGCCGCGCGCGAAACGTCAGTGCTGTTCGAGTCCGACGAGCTCGACCGCGAGCACGCGGCGATCGCGATTGTGGAGCACGTCGTCCGGACGGAACGATTGCGCGGCGTGCAAGGTGATGTTCGTCGGCGCGTTCGGTTTCACCGGCAGCGTTGCGCGGACCGGAGCGTCGCGCCGCGCGCGCAGGATCGTCGCCACTTTGCCGTCGATCAGCAGTTGCACGTCGTTCGTGGCGTACGGCGTGGTCGGCGAGAGCTGCAGATCGATCGTGACGCTGTTCCTGCCGATGGCGGGAACCTGCAGCACGGCGTCGCGTTCCATCCAGCGCCACGTCTGCCCTTCCGCCGATTCGACCGCAAACATGCCCTTGAGCGGCACGTAGCGTTCTTCCGCGCGCAGCACGTCGAGCGTGACCGTGCGCAGCACGTTGCGCGTGAGCTTGCGATACGCGTCGCTGTCGCGCCAGGCGAACGTGATTGCATCGGGATCGTGCGTCTCGCCATCGAACAGCAGGATGGCGGGGATGCGCGGTTGCGAGCCCGCGCGGATCATGCCGCCGTTCATGCCGCGCCAGACGCGCCGCGGCAGCAGCGTTTCGACCGCCGGCACGAGCCCCGTTTGCGCGAGCACGATTGTGTTCGGCGGCATCTCGCGCTCTGCATATTCGATCGCGGCCACGGCCGGCGAAGGATTGACGCGGCGTTCGCCGAGGATCGGCCAGCAGTACCAGAGGGAGAGCGAGGCGAATGCGATCGTGCCGATCCACGGCATCGCGCGACCGGCCATGCGCAGAGCGGATGCGGCCATGAGCGCGAAGAGCAGCAGCCCCGGAAGCGCGTAGCGCACCGCGTCTGCGGGATCCATCGCGGCGATGGCGAACGCGAGATGCAGCGCGCAGAAGACGATCAGCGGGAGCAGCGCGCGATGGCGTTTGCGAAAGAGAGGCAGCGTGCCGATGGCAACGCACGCGAAGAGCGGCAGGCTGATGAGCTTCGAGCCCCACGGATGGAAGAGGAAGCGCATGGCGATGTGCGGGAGGTTCGCGGCGCCGCGCGATTGCGCCGCGTCGTGCGTCGCAAAGTACGAGGCCTGGCGAAACTGGCACTCCACGAACGCATCCCAGCCACCCGACGCGACGAGCAGCGGAATGAACCAGAGGAAGCAGACGGCGATGAACGCGATGACGCCGATCAGGCGCTGCCGGTTCGTGTAGCGAATGGCGAAGAGCGCGACGAGCAGCGCCGGCAACACCGGAATCGCGAGTTGCGGGCGGCAGCCGATGGCCGCGGCAGCGCAGGCACCGGCGAGTGCGGCGGTGACGTTCGCCGGCATCGCGCTCAGCGCCCAGAACGTGGCAGCGATGAAAGCGATGGCGGTCGCGTCCGCGAGTGCGAGCGGCGAATGCACGAGCATCCCCGCTGAAAAATAAAAGAGCAACGCGCCGCACACCGCGAGATCCGCGTCGCCCGTCAGATTGCGGAACGCGCGCGACAGCGCGATGACGCCCGCCACGCATGCGATCACGCTGACGGTAATCAAGCTGACGAACGGATTGTGGATGGCGAGGTTGAAGAGTTTGGCGAGAAGGACGTAGAGCGGATAGCCCGGCGGGTGCGGCCGGAATTGCGCGGGGTTGAAATCGCGCACGGCCTGAATGAAGAGAAACTCGTCGTGTTCCCACGGCGTGCGGGGCAGCGTCACCAGACGGGAAACCAGTACGGCGATGGCTGCGAGGGATTCGCGCCACCAGGACCTGAATGTCATGCGGGTGGGGAGGTTCCGATTCGCAGCCATTCTAGCGGCAGTGGCGGCTGCTATCCTCTCGCGCCGTGCGATCGTTCTTCCGCGCGCTGCTCGTCCTCGACCGGACGTATCGCCGTTTTCCGGCCGGCCCGCGGCTGCACACGTTCATCCGCTTCCTGACCTGCCCCTTCGTGCGCATCCTCCCGCACGTGCCGCGCGATGCACGCTCGCTGCTGGAAATCGGCGCAGGACACGGCGTCTTCTCGCGATTGGCCGCGGACCGTGGCATCTCGCGCGTCGTGGCTGTCGAGCCGGACATCCGCAAAGCGCTGCCGGCACACATCGTCGACGGCGTCTCCTTCATCGCCGGCTTCGACGACTGTGTGCGCGGCCGCTTCGACGCCATCGCGCTGATCGACGTGCTCTACACGATCCCGCTCGCGCAATGGGACGACCTCCTCGGCCGCGCCGCCGCCCGCCTCCCACCCGGCGGCACGCTGCTGATCAAGGAACAGGACCCCACCGCGCGGCTAAAAAACGCATGGAACCGCGCGCAGGAGTGGTTCACACAAAACGTGCTGCGCGTGACGCTCGCGCACGCGTTCAGCTACGAGTCGCCGGAGGCTTTCGCGGCGCGACTGCGAAGACACGGGTTCGCAGAGGTGGCGGTGAAGCGAATCGATTTCGGGTATCCGCATCCGCATTTGTTGTTCGTGGCGCGGCGGTGACCGGAGGCCTCCGGCGGCCGGGGCCATGGCCCCGGACCCAATTGGTTGGCCT
>DASSMK010000393.1:0-19915 GCA_035688915.1 Thermoanaerobaculia bacterium | reverse complement strand
GTGGAGCGGCGGGCGCCCTCGCCCGCCGAGGTTTTTCGCGAGAGCCCGGCGGGCGGGGGCGCCCGCCGCTCCAACGTTACGCGCGGAGAACTCACTGCGCGCCGTAGGGCGGACGCTTCGGCGTCTCCGGCGGATGCTTCGCCAGCTCCTCCATCAAAATGGCGATGCCGCGTTCGAGCTGCGGATCGCGGCCCTGGATCACGAGATCAGGACGATTGTCGACGTCGATGTCCGGCTCCACGCCGCGGTTCTCGACGATCCACGTGCTCTTGCCGTTCACCACGTCCCACGCCGAAATGTTCGGCACCGTCACGCGGCCTTTGTCGATCATCGGCAACTCCCCGCCGATGCCCATCAGACCGCCCCACGTGCGCTTGCCGACGATCGGGCCGAGCGCGAATTTACGAAAGTAATCGGCCACGGAGTCGCCGCCGGAGCCAGCGTATTCATTGATGACGAGCACTTTCGGCCCGAGGATGGCGGGGCGCTGGTAATGCTCATCGGCGCCGTAGCGCGGGGCGTCGTGCTCGAGATGACGCCGCGCCAGACGCTCGAAGTAAAAGTCGGGGATGAAGCCGCCGGTGTTCCAGCGCGCGTCGAGCAAAAGACAATCGTGATCGCTCTGCGCGTAGAACTGCCGGCCGAATGCCGAGATGCCGGATTCGGACGTGTTTGGCAGATGCACGTACGCGCAGCGGCCTTGCGTCGCGTCCTCCACTTTGCGGCGGTTCGTCGCGATCCAATCGAGATAGCGCAATGTGGCGTCGCTCGCCACTGGCACGACCACGAACGTGCGCGCGCCGTCCTGCTGCGGGCGGTCGTTCACCTGCAGCGTGACCTGCTTTCCGGCCGTCTCTTCGAACGCGGCGAAGAGAGACTCCGGCGCGCGCAACGGACGGCCGTTGACGGCGAGGATGTAATCGCCTTCGCGCACATCGATGGCCGGCTCGGCGAGCGGCGCGCGCGCATCGGGCAGCGTGTTGTCGCCGCGGTAGATGTGGCGGATGCGATAGAGGCCGTTGGCGACATCAAAGTCGGCGCCGAGGAGGCCGGCGGCGGTGTGATGGGTATCGAGGGTGTCGCCGCCGGAGGCGCTGATGTGCGAGACGCCGAGCTCCGCATTCATCTCGCCGATCAGAAAGTTCACGTCGGAGCGGAGCGCGGCGTACGGCAGCTCCGCTTCGTAGCGGCGCTTCATGGCGGGCCAGTCGACGCCGCGCATGGTCGGATCGTAAAAGTTGTCGCGCATCATCCGCCACGCTTCGTCGAAGATCTGCTTCCACTCCGCACGGCGATCGAGACGCATGGTGAGATTGTCGAAGTGCAGCGCGCCGTCTCCCGTTTTGCCCGTGGCATTGGCGTCGAGAATGCCCGCGGACGTGCCGGCGCGGTAGATCAGCTTCTCGCCGTTCGCGCTGAGGGCGTAGGCGGAGATTTTCTCGATCACGCTGCGATCGCTGCGCTCCGCGATGTCGTACGCGCGGAGTGTTTTCGTGTCGCCGGTGCCGGCGAGATAGAAGAGACGATTCTTCGCGAAGCGCAGTTGCGCGTAATCGCCCGCGTCGACCGAAACGGGGACGACGCGATTGCGAATCACATCCGCATCGATGCTCACCGTCACCGGTTTGTCCGTCGCGACAGGTCTCGGTGCGTTCTCCTCATCGGACTTTGGCGCGAACGGAGAGGCGATGTCGCGGCGCAGCGGCAACGCGAAGATGCCCGTGGTCGCGTTGAAGTTGAACGTCTGCTCGAAGTCGCTGAAGCGCGGCGTGAACGTGCGCTTCGAGAGAAACCAGACGTAGCGGCCGTTGTCGTCGAAGCGCGGATTGCTGTCATCGCTGCGGCCGTCCGTGAGAGCGATCGGCTCAGTGCTGTCGAGAGCACGCGCGAAGAGCTGGCCGAAGCGCGTGGCGATGACCTTCGCGTACACGAGCCAGCGGCTGTCGGGCGACCAGGAGAAATCGTCGATTGGGCCGTAGTCCGAGCGATCGATGACCGTCACTTTGCCGCTGGCGACAACGACGTACGACAGTGCGAGCGAGAGCTCGGAGAAGGCGATCTTCTTCGAATCCGGCGACCAGGTCAGCGCGGAACGGAAGCCGGGGCCGAGCGACGTGAGACGTCGTTCCTCGCCGCTGCCGTCCTGCGGCCGCACGTACAGCTCGTACTCGCCGGAGCGATCGGAGGCGTACGCGATCCACTTGCCGTCCGGCGACCAGGCGGGCCAGAGCTCGCGCGCGCCGGACGTGTTCGTGATGTCGCGAATCTCTCCCTCTTTCGCCGGCACGGTGAAGACTTCGCCGCGCGCGCCGATGAGCGCGCGGACGCCCGACGGCGAAAGCGCGATGGTCTGCAGCCACTTCTCGACGTTGATGGTGGTGACGCGCGTGGATGGTGCGTCGCTGCGCACGCGAATCGAAACCGGCGCGCTCGCTCCTTTGGCGATGTCGTAGACGTAGAGCGTGCCGCCGCTGGTGTAGACGATGCGGCCGGAGCCATCCAGGGCGAGGCTCGGCCACTTCACGTCGTATTCGGTGTGACGCGTCAGTTGCACGATGGCGCGCGAGGCAATGTCGAAGCGATAGAGATTCATCACGCCATCGCGGTCGGAGACGAAAAAGATCGCGTTGCCGAACCACATCGGAAAGAGCTCGGCGGCGTCGGCGTGCGGCACTTCGTCGTACTGCTTCGAGACGAGATCGTAGATGCCGATGTGCGACTGCGTGCCGCCGCGATAGCGCTTCCAGTATTGCGTTTCGTTGGCGATGGCGTTGAACGCGATCTTCGTTCCGTCCGCCGAGAACGAGCTCATGCCCGCGGACGGCAGCGGCAGCTCTTGCGGCACGCCGCCGGTCGGCGCGATGGTGAAGAGGCGGTCGTACGACTGCACCACGCTGCTGCGCTTGGAGCGGAAGACGACTTTGCCGTCGGGCGTCCAGGTCACCACGCGATCCGCCAGCGGATGCCACGTCAATCGCGCCGGCTCGCCGCCCGTCGCGGGCATGACGTAGACGTCCATGTTCCCTTCGTACTCGGCGCTGAACGCAATCCACCGTCCGTCCGGCGAGATGCGCGGCAGGTATTCGTAGCCGTCGTGCGCGGTGAGGCGATACGCATCGCCGCCGCTCACCGGGACGCTCCAGAGATCGCCCGCGTAATGAAAAAGGAGGCGATCGCCATGCAGGTCGGGATAGCGAAGGAGACGCGTCGGCGCGTCGTCGGCGGCCACGTTCATCGCGGCGAACAGCGCGCAGAGAGCGAAAAAGAGACGGGTCATGCCACGACGATAGCAACGCGCGCGTGCGGCGTCTTTCCCGCGATTGAGGTGCGTTGTACGCGCTTCAGGTCAGCGGCGCGCGCGGCGGCGATACGCGGCCGGCGTGAATCCGGTGGCGCGCTTGAAGGCGCGCGTGAGGTGACTCTGGTTGCCGAAGCCGGAAGCGAGAGCGATTTCGGCGATCGGCAAATCGGTCGACGCGAGCGAGCGCGACGCATCATCGACGCGCAGCCGCCGCAGGCAATCGCCCACCGTCTCGCCATACGCCTCGCGAAACGCAGTGGCGATGTACGCGGGATGACGATTCGTCGCAGCGGCGAGATCAGCGAGCGAGACCGGCTCGCGATAGCTCGCCTGCAGCAGCTCGTACGCGCGGCGGATGGCGGGGCTGATCTGCGTTTCGTGCGCGGCGGCGGCGTTGCTGCGGGCGGCGTGGCCGAGGAGCTCGAGGACGGTGCCTTCGATGATGAGAGGCGTGGTGTCGTCGGCGCCGTGCAGTTCGTGCAGCAGACGTCCGGTCAACGACGCCAGCGTGCCGCCGCGCGTTTCGAACGGCTCGCGCAGCCGCGAGCGATTGCCTTCCAGCCGCTCCACCCAGCTCTCCGGTACGTCGACCGTCAAACAGTGCGAGCGCGCGGCGGCGAAGAAATTCGCATGCTCCTCGCCGGCGGGACTGAACGTGACGGTGCGCGCGGAGCAGGCCAGCGTGCGCGCCGCGTAACGCTCTTCATACTGGCCGTCGAGCACGAGACAGAAGCCCGCGGTCGTGTGCGCGTGGCGCGGAATCAAACCGCCGTCGTAAACGAGCTCGCGCAGCTCGATGCCGCGCACGGCGGCTTCCGCGACGACGTGAGGGGCGGACATGGTCGAATCGCATTGTAGCGGCGCGGGTGACGCGCGCGCGTCGTCATTCGAACGCATCGAGCCACTGCCGCACGATGCGCAGCCGCTCGATGTTGGTGCGATAGACGCGCGTGCGCCCGCTCGCTTCCACAGTGACCAGTCCCGCTTCTTCGAGCACGCGCAGATGGCGCGTGGTGGTGGGCCATGAATGGCGAAACCGGCCAGCGATGTCACCCGCCGTCATCTGGCCGTCGCGCAGATGGATGGTGAAGAGGATCTGGCGGCGCGCCGGATGCGCCAGCGCGCCGATCACGGCGTCGAGCGCCGCCAGCCTCTCCGCCGCATCATTCTTCGCCACTCACCCTCTCGATCACGTTCAGCTCGAGATTCTCGAGCAGCGGCGTCATCGGCTCCCAAACCTTCATCACCTCGGGCATCTGATGCGCGAGGCCGGAAGCCTGCTCGTCGCGCCACGAGAAAATCTCCACGAACGACACCGCCCCGGTGCGTTTGTTCGTGGCGCGATACAACTGCATCGAGCCGTCCACGGCCAGCCCGGTGGACTGCAACGCCGGCCAATGCTTCTTCACCAGCGCAAACAACTCCTCTTCCTTGCCGGGCTTGGCCCGATAGGTCACCTGCATCATCACCGGCTGCGTCATCGTCTCGTCCTCGCTTTCGTTATCATTTAGCGAATTGGCTAATTGATGCGGCGAAGATTAGCGAAGTGGCTAAATGATGTCAATGGTGAGATAGCGTGTCGTTCAATGGACGCGGCTTCGTGAGCTTCCGGAAGACGAATGCATTGGCGACGACCAGTGCGATTGCGATGGAGGTCAGCGCAATGACCGGCCAGCTCTGGCGGCCCTGAACGTATCCAATCACGGAGCCGGCTCCGATCATCACCGCCCAAATCAGCGTGATCCCGATTCCGACCACGCCGAGTTCTTTCGCCGTCCGGCTCCTCAACCTCAAGTACGGGATCACAAGAGCGAGCCCGACGAGACACGTCTTGAGAGATTCGGTCACGCGTGCCCGGACGGGCGGCATCGCCTCTGAGCGCGGAAGTAGACCGGCCATATTCGCGATCGTGGTTGCGAGCAGAAACGCTCCAACCGCGATGGCCACGCCTCGGACGAGGCGCTCGACGGTCCGACCGTGAAACGGCACGCGATCGCGCGGAGAGGATTTCGGTCGAAAATGTTCAGAAGGCATCAGATCAGCTCCAAGGCACACGCGTCACGTACGCTGGTGGCATACCTCCCACGCTCTCCTCTGCATGCGCCGCGTCAGAGAACGCATCGCTCTCCATCGAAACGTAACGAAAGTTAGATCCGACGTTTATCCTCATAGCCGAAGCTGCCGTGCGGAAGGAGTGATCAGAGCCATGGACACGTTCGTCCGAACGATATCTGCGGATACTGTCGTGAAACTGCTGGCGCTCGTCGGCGCAAGCGTGGCGTTCGTCGTCGGCCTCTTTCAGTATAGGAAGGCGCAGCGGTGGAAGCGCGCGGAATGGATCGCAGAGGAGATGCAGTCCTTCTTTTCAGACGCGCGTGTGCTCGCCGCCCTTCGGATGATCGACTGGGGCGCGCGACGGATCGAGCTCTACCCGGATCGCGAAGATCCAGCTACGCGCTCGGTGTACGTCCGGGACGACGAGCTCGCAAAGGCGCTGGAGAATCACGAGCAGCGTCCCACCGGCTTTTCAGAGGACGAAGCAACGATCCGGGATGTCTTTGACCATTTTCTCGACCGGCTCGAGCGAATCAACAGCTTTGTCGAAACGCATCTGGTGAGGATCGAAGATCTGCGCCCATACCTGCGGTATTGGGCGCGTCACATCAACGCAGCGCGAGAGGGAGATCCCTCCGTCGATCGCCTGTACAACTACGTCGATACATGGAGATCTACGGTTATGCGGGCGTGCAGAAGTTGTTTCGAAGGCTCGTCGCGTAAGGTTGTTCGCTCACGCATCTGCCGCTCAGCAGGCCGCATGCGTCCACATGCCGAAGGCGCGACGCGCCTCCTGCCGCGGCGTAAGAAGGTGCCATTGTGGCGTGCGGAATTCCATACCGCTGGCTGGCGTCAACAACGAAGCCGACTGCTACGCGGTATATGTTCAATCGGATTCCACCAGCAGAATAGGCATCTCGGCGCAGCTGCTTTCGAGGCTAATCGCGCTGGAAATCGATAAGCAGGTCATCTCGATTGAAGATGACACCTTCTGCACACAAGCCATCCGTCGGCAACTCTAACGGCGGATCTCCGTCGCGCAGACGAAGGCTGATGTTCGCGTTCCCGGACGGGTCATCGTGAACGCTGACCACTCGCGAGATAAAGTCGACACGTCTGTCGGGCGCACTCCGTTCGCCGGGGGTTTTTAGTGACAGGAGCACGAGAGCACCGTCATACACCTCCGAGCCGACATGCACGATCAACCGATCACCTGGCCGAATTCCGCAGGAAGTGATTCCGACGGGTAGTCTCTGGTGCATTTCGACCTCTATCAACGGCCTCAACCGGCGATCGCGCGAGAACGGGTTAATGACGCCGCATGGGTGGCGGCGAAGCACACGTATCAGGCCTGCCCAAGCTGACCAACGACTCAATCCGAAGAGAACATGAGCTCGCGAGCGGCCGTCTTCTGCGCCTACTCGGCGAACGAGATCATCGAAGATGCGGCGCGGTACGAACCCACGATTCTCCTGCGCCCACAGCAGCGCGAATTGATCAAAGGCGGCCGCTAAGTCGGGTTGAGGTGGCAGCATCGCGAGTGCTGCGTTCCGAGCGTCGGCAAGGTCACGCAACGCCGCACTTGCTTCTCGCCGCGATCGCACGCTCCTCCACGACGTGACATCGATTGTGGCTTCACCTTCAGCGTCAGCAGCACCGTGTCTCTTCATTTCGGGAGATGACACGGTACCGTTGCAATTGTGGCGTGCTGTTCACGAAGGCCGCTCGACACCCAGCGTCCGCCCATCTACCTGCTGAAGCCATCGCACGGCCGTATTCGGCCCGGCGGCCTGCTCGTCGCGACTCCCACTCCCTACGATCCTTTTCAAACGATCGCTGCCGTCATAGCGGACAGACAGCTCGCCGCGCTTGCGGCTCGCGCGATAGCCGCGCGCAGCTTAGCGGGTCCTTGACGGGCTTCATCGAAGCCTCTACTAGCCCCCACCCAACCTTCCCCCCTCCCCGCCGTCCAATGCCTTCAGACCCTGCTGAAACTATCTACGTAGCGCTTCGTACATTGCTGCAAACGGCAGCTTTGGAGGACGTGTGAAGGCATTCCTTGGTGCACTGCTCGCTCTCGCTTCATCCCTCGCTCTCCCCGCCCTCGCGCAGGAGGCGCAGAAGGTTCCGATCAAAGCCAAGCAGTACCGCGTGGCCGCGACGTCCGAGGCGGTGAAGATTGATGGGGTACTCGACGACGCGGCGTGGAAAACGGCGCAGCCGATGGAGTTCGACGCGGAAACCAGTCCCGGCGACAACATCAAGCCGCCCGCGCGCACCGTCGGCTACATGACGTACGACAGCAAGAATCTCTACGTCGCCATCCACGCCTACGACCCCGATCCGAAAGCGATCCGCGCGCACATCACCGATCGCGACAGCGCCTTCAGCGACGACTTCACCGGCGTCGTGCTCGACACCTTCAACGACAACCGCCGCGCCTTCGAATTCTTCGTCAATCCCCTCGGCGTGCAGATGGACCTCATCCAGGACGACACGAATCGCAACGAAGATTCGTCGTGGGACGCGATCTGGAACACCGCCGGCCGCATCACCGACGACGGCTACATCGTCGAAATGGCCATCCCCTTCACCTCCATCCGCTTCCCGAAATCGAACGAGGAGCAGACCTGGGGCGTGGACATGGTCCGTATCTACCCCCGCAGCTCCCGCCGCCGCCTCGGCCTGCAAGGTCAGGATCGCAATCGCAATTGCTATCTCTGCCAATCGTCGCGCGTGACCGGTTTCACCGGCATTACGCCCGGCCGCGACGTCGAGCTCGACCCGACCATCACCGCGCAGCACACCTCCACGCGCGAAGACTTCCCCGGCGGCGGCCTCAGTTCCGGTGGCGCCGATGTCGACGCTGGTCTCACCGCGCGCTGGGGCATCACTCCGAATCTCACGCTCAATGCCGCGCTCAATCCCGACTTTTCGCAGATCGAAGCGGACGCGGTGCAGCTCGACATCAACACGCAATTCGCGCTGTTCTTCAATGAAAAGCGGCCGTTTTTCCTGGAAGGCTCCGATTTCTTCCAAAGCCCGCTGCAGGCGGTCTACACACGCACAGTGGCCGATCCACGCTTTGGCTTGAAGACGACGGGACGCATCGGCGGCTCAACGATCGGCGCGTACATCGTGGAAGACGAGGTCACGAATCTCATCATCCCCGGCCCGCAAGGTTCAGAGGTGACGTCGCTCGAACAGAAGAATCGCGCCGGTGTGTTTCGCTATCGCTTCAATGTCGGCGAGACGTCGTCGATCGGCGCAATGCTCACCACCCGCGATGGTGACGGCTACAACAACCGCGTCCTCGGCATCGACGGCAATTTCCGCATTACGACGAAAGACACCATCACTGGCCAGCTCCTCGGCTCACGCGGTCAATATCCCGCCTTTGTCGCCGCCGAATTCGACCAGCCCGGCAAGACCAGCGACATCGGCGGACGCCTCGAGTACCGCCACAATTCCAAGCATTGGTTCTGGAGTGCGCGATACGAAGACCTCGGCGACGAATTCCGCGCCGATTCCGGCTTCATCCCGCAAGTGGGCTACCGCCACGCCAACGGCGGCGCCGAATACTCCGGCTACGGCGAACAGGGAAAGAACTGGTACACGCGCTGGTGGCTCGGCGGCGATTACGACTGGACGCACGAACAGAACGGCCGGCTGCTGGAAGAGGAGACGGAGGCGTGGGTGGCGGTGCAGGGACCGATGCAGACGTTTGCGCAGCTGGATGGCGGCACGCGCAAACAGCAGTACAACGGCGTGAGCTTCGATGAGAAGTTCCTGAATTGGAATGGTGAGATCCGCCCGACCGGCGATTTCTACATTTTTCTCAATGGCAAATTCGCCGATCAGATCGATTTCGCGAACACACAGCTCGGCGATCGCTTCAATATCGGCGGCGGCATCCGCTGGAACATCGGCAAACACGCGTCCGTCGATATCGATCATTCGTACGACGATCTCGACGTCGAAGGCGGAAAGCTCTTCGCCGCGCGCGTCACGCAATTGCGCACCGTCTATCAGTTCAACATCAGGATGTTCGCACGCGCGATCCTGCAGTACACGGACATCACGCGCAATCCGGCGCTGTATCGCTTCGACGAAGTGCCGGCGCGCTCCAAGCGTGTCTTCCCGCAGCTGCTCTTCTCGTACAAGCTCAATCCGCAGACCGTCTTTTTCGCCGGCTACTCCGGCACGCGCCTCGGCGGCGAATTCGATGGTGTGGACGTCGGCCTGACGGAAGCCGATCGCACCTTCTTCGTGAAACTCGGCTACGCCTGGTTGTTCTGACAGCCCGGTCTTGTTACAGATTTACTGCCATTGGTAGGGATTTGCCTCCTGCCGCACACTCCGAGGCAGGAGACATCCCGTGCACGATCAGATTTCTCGCGCCGCCGCCGCAGTGGCGGTGGCGCTCATGCTGTTCTTTGTCTCGCCGGTTGCGGCGCAAGTTCCGGTGCCGACTGTCACGTCGATCTACCCCACAGGAGGGCCAACCGCCGGCGGCACGTTCGTGACGATCCACGGCGCCAACTTCCAACCGGGAGTGACCGTCAGCGTCGGCGGCGCGTTGCTGACGAACGTCGTGCGCGTCAATTCCGGCACCATCACCGGCATCACGAGCGCGCGCACTGCCGGGACGGCGAACATGTGGGTCACCAATCCGAACGCCCCGCAGGTGCGATTGTTCAAAGCATTCGCGTACACAGACATCACGTGCTGCACCTATCCGAGTTTCGTCACCACAGCGCTCTCGGAAGCGTCCGTCCAGACTCCTGTTTCGGTGACGAGCGGCCTTTTCTTCGGCAACGTCGGCAACACGTTCGCGGCGTCGGCGAGCGATAAGTTTTCGCTCTTCGTCGGCGACGCGGCCGGCACCGGCGGCTTCGCGGCTGCGCAAGGCTTCACATCACCAGGAAACGTCACCGCAACCACGACATTGGACATCAACGGCGACGGCATCGAAGATCTCGCGCTCGCGGTCGTAGGCGGCCCCGTAAAAACGTACCTGGGCGACGCGACGACACCGTTCCACGACACGAGGATTACGCCGACCGATGCGGTGGCATTCGCGCTGGCGAGCGGTGACTTCAATGAAGACGGCGTCGCCGAGCTGGTCATCCCCGATCATCTGACCGGCTACGTCAACATCTGTTTCGGCAACCTCGGCGGCGGCGGTTGCGCGGCCACGTTCACCTATTCGGTCGGGACGACCGCGTCTGGCGTAGCGGTGGGCGACTTCAATAACGACGGCCATCTCGACATCGCCGCCTCCGATGACACCGCCGGTACCGTGTCGATTTTCCTCGGCAACGGCACCGGCTATTTCTCTGTCGGCGATCCGATCGACGCGTGCACGTCAACGACCGATGTGATGGGCCTCGCCGCCGGCTATCTCGATGACGACGCGCTGCTCGATCTGGCCGTCGCGACCGGCGCCATCCTCTTCGGCAACGGCGACGGCACATTCACCGCGGGCACGCCGCTCCCCGCAACCGACGGACGCCATGTCGTCATCTCCGACTTCAATCGTGACGGCCACCGCGACATCGCCATCGACACGTCACTCACCGCCGTACACATCGCGCTCGGCGACGGCTCGCGCGATTTCTACCTCGGTCCGGTCATCACCGCGACACCCGGCCAATACGACGGATTTTCGTTGACCGACAATGCCGATGGTCAAGTCGATCTCGTCATCGGTGGCCATCCTGTCGTCGCGCGAAACACGATCACGACCTGTCCGACGATCACCGTCTCGCCGTCATCGATCACCGCCGGGACGACATTCGCGTCGTACAACAGAACGTTTTCGCAGAGCGGCGGCGCGGGCGCGATCACGTACAGCATCTCCGGCGCGCTGCCTGCCGGCGTGTCGTTCGTGAGCGGAAGTCTGATCGGCACGCCGACGGAAACCGGTTCGTTTCCGATCACGGTCACAGCGCGCGACGCGAACGGCTGCACCGGCTCGCACGCGTACACGATCTCGATCACCGCGGATCGGCCGACGCATGTGGTGGCCACCGCGACCACCCTGGGCTCCGTGAACGTGTCGTGGATCGGCGTCACCGGCGCCGATTACTACCAGGTCTGGCGGAAATCGAATACGGACAACTGGACGCAAGTCGGAGCGCCGATCGGCACGTCGATGACTGACACAGTCACATCGGGCAAGGCCTATCTGTATCGCGTCAATTCAGTGGATGGCGCGCAAAACTCGCCCGATAGCCTGCCTGATTTCACTACCACCGTCGCCTTCACGGATGATCCGCTGACATCGAGCAACGTGCCGCGCGCGGTGCACATCACGGAATTGCGATCGGCGGTGAATCTCATTCGCCTTGCGGCTGGACTGTCATCGTATTCATTCACCGATTCCAATCTGACCGGGCTCGCCGTGAAGGCTGTACACGTGCAGCAATTGCGTGATGCGATCGACGCCGCGCGTGTGAACGTGGGCCTGACCGCGCTCACTTACACGAACACGATTGCTGTCGGCGCACGCATCCGCGCGAGCGACATCAACGAGACTCGCACCGCGGTGAAGTGACGCTCACCAGAGCGTCAACTTCCCGCCCAGCCACGCTTCCTTGAAGGCCGCACGTTCTTTGGCGTGCGGCTTCTTCTGCGCGGCCAGCGCTTGCGACAAGCCGTACAGCGAGCGCGGATTGTGCGCGTTGCGTTTCAGATCCTCGCGGAACACCGCCTCTGCGCCCGCGGCATCGCCCTGACGCAGCAGCGCGGCACCGAGCGTTTCGCGCGTCGGGTAGTACCAATCCGCCGGCTCGTTGTAATTGAGTGAATCCTCGGCCGTCACCGCGCGACGATAGGCAGCGATCGCGGCAGCGTGATCGCCAGACGCTTCGGCTATCGCGCCGTCGAGCAACGCCGCTTCGACAGTGCCGAGCGATTGATAGGAATTCTGCAGCATGCCGGCGTCGTCGCCGAGGTTTGCTGCGGATTCGTGAAACGCGGCCTGTTCGCGCTTCGCGCCTTCCACATTGCCGAGACGCGCGTACGCGACGCCGCGCGCATAGTGAAGGAACGCGGCCGACAGCGGACCGGGCGCCGTCTCCGGCAGCTTCAATACATCGATCCAGCGGCCAAAGCGCAACAACACCTTCGCCGAATCGGAGACGAACGCGTCCGCCGGCGGCATCATCGGCACCGCGGCGGTGGTATTCGCCGACACTTCGTCCGCGAAGCGTTTTGCCTTCGCGAAATCGCCGGCCATCGCGTACGACGCGGCGCCGAAATCGAGATTGTGGTTGTAGTACATCATCATGTAGAGGCTCTCATTGCCGTAGCGCTTCGCGAATTCGCGATCGCGCTCCGCACCCCGCAAATTCGCCTCCGCCGCCAGCGCGTATTTGCCCGTGCGCTGGAAAATGTGCGCGGGCATGTGCACGAGATGACCCGCCGCGGGCGCGAGCGTGCGCAGACGCTCCGCACTCTTCGATGCCTTGCCCGGGTCGGGCGACGCTTCAATGGCGTGAACGTAGTAGTGATTGGCGCCGACGTGATTGGGATTGCGCTGCAGGACGGATTCGAGCGTCTTCAGGATCTCCGGCGTGTCCTCGTTCGGCGTGCCGTCGTGCGACCAGAGCCGCCACGGATGCAGATCCATGAGGCTTTCGGCGAACAGCGTGGCGAGATCGAGATCGTCGGGATATTTCGCGACGAGCTGGCGCATCGCGACGCTGTAGTCGCGCGATAGCTGCTTCAGATCGGCGTGCGGCTCGATTGAGTAACGCTTCGCGAGCGCCGCGATCGTGTCGCGCTCCTTCGCCGAGGCATGCTCCGCTTTCGCGAGCGCCAGCTGCACTTCGTCATACGCCTGCTTCTCGCGATCGGGATCGACGTCCAGATTGATGTTCGGCCCGAGCGCTAATGCCGCGCCCCAATGCGCCATGGCCAGATCGGGATCGAGCATCGCCGCGTGCTGGAACGACGCGACGGCCTGCTCGTGATTGAACGCATACACATACCGCAGCCCCTGATCAAAGTACCGCTGCGCGTCGGCATTCTTCGTCGTGACGGCATGATGCAGATCGCTCAAGCCCTGCTCGAGCGCCGGCGGCGGCGCCGCATGCTCCATCGCATGTTCATGTTCCTGAGCAAACGCCGCGGCCGGGATGAGAAGGAGTGTCGTAACCGCGAGGGCGGACGTAAAACGCATGGACGCCTCCTGTTGTTTGGCGACCATGATACGTGCGCGCGCGGCGATCGGATGTGCGCGAGTCGAGAGCGTGGCGCGTCGCTCAGCGCCGTACTTCGCCGAGCGCGACGATCTCACCTTCCGCCGCGACCGGCAATGAACGCGCGCGCAGCGCGGCGTCGCGCAGCAGCGGATTCGATTGATTGAGATGGATGAGGCGGATGCGCGAGCGCAGCGGCGACGCGGCAAAGCGCTGCATGGTCTCTTCGACGGTGGGATGCGGGATCTCGCGCAGGTCGCGGCCGGGCAACTCCGCCGCGGAATAGAACGTCGCGTCGACGAATGCGACGTCGACCTGCGCGACGATCGATTCGACCGGCGTCGTCCACTTCTCCCACTTGTCGATGTCGGGCAGCCAGAGCACGGCGCGCGACGGACCGCGCACGATGAACGCGACGGTTTCGGAGAATTCGTCGCGATGCGGCACGAGCAGCGGCGTCACGGAAATGCGCTCGTTCAGCGCGACGCGCTGGCCGTCCATTAGCGGCGTGATGGCGATGTTCTTCAGCGACACGAGCTGCGACCACGGTCCGTTCTGCTCGAGGAACGTGCGCATGCGCGGCATCGCGAAGACCGGCACGCTGCGCGCGCCGAGAACTTCGCGGCCGAGTTGGGCGAGGCCGAGGTAGTGGCCGATGTGAGCGTGCGTGAGGAGGATGCCGTCGAGGACTTTGTCGCGCGGCGGCCCGGCTAATTTTTCGAGCGCGTGCAGTTGCGCGGGAAAGTCGGGCGTCGCGTCGATGAGCCAGCGCTGGCCGGTGGCGGGATCGACGATGCCGAGTGACGCCACGTGCACTTTCGGACGTTTTCCTTCGAACGCTTCGACGCAGTCATCGCGACGGCAGCCCGCCTGCGGATAGCCGCCGTCCTGCGCGATGCCGAGGACCACGACGTACGGCTCGCGCGGCGGCGGCGTGGTTACGGATGACGTGGCGCAGGCGGCCAGCGCGAAAGCGAGAACGGCGGCGGCCAGCAGCGGCAGCAGGCGCATGCGCCGACGCTACAGCACCGTCTCCATCCGCGCCAGCACCTTCGGCCAGCCGTTCTTCATCCCTTCGAAGGCCTGCTTGCTCATCGGCGCATCGAGATCGAACCCTTCCTGCGTCATGGTCAGGCGCGTGCCGCTGCCGTGCGGCTCGAGGCGCCAGGTGATGATCGTGTCGAGCACGCCGGACGCGAAACGGTAGCGCAGCAGACGCTCCGCTTCGACGTCGAGCACTTCGCACGGCTGCTTTCCCCACACGCCCATGTCGAGATCGAAGCGATGCCCGACCACTGCTTTGACATCGCCGGGCGCCCACCAGCGCGCGTGCAGCTCCGGATCGGTGAGCGCGCGCCAGACGGCGGCGGGCGGATGCGAGTAGATGTGTTCGACGTGAATGATTGCGGGCGTGCTCATTTGCGTTTTGCCTCCTCGTCCAGCACGGCTTCGAGCGCAGCCATGCGCTGCTCCCAATACTTCGTGAATCCTTCCAGCCACTTCTCGACCTTCGCCAGTGGCCGCGGATCGAGGTGGTAATAGCGCTCGCGGCCGCGCGGCTCTTCGCGCACCAGCCGCGCTTTGCGCAGCACCTGCAGATGCTCGGAGACCGCCGGACGGCCGATGTGAAAACCGCTGGCCAGCTCGCTCACGCCACGTGGTCCGCGGCGGAGCGCCACCAGGATCTCGCGACGGATGGGATTGGCCAGCGCGGCGAAGACATCGGCATCCATGCGCGGCATGATACGTCGGAGTCTCCCGACGCGTCAAGAATCTCCGACACGTCAACAAACTCCGACGCGTTTCAAATGCCGAGGATGGCCCGCCCCGCCTCGGCGCTCAGCTCCTCCGGCGCGCGCGGATCGTCGTTCGCCTGCAGCTCCCACGCGCAATGCAGACCGTACACATCCTCGACAGGAGCATCCGTATCGAGCGTGTCGAACATGGCGAAGGTGATGGAGCCAACCAGGCCGAATCCGGCGGCACGTTCGGTCCGCTCGTCGGAGATCTCATACGTGTACTCGATCACCCACAGACGTCGGCGATCGTTCGTCGGCGGCCAGAAGATCTCGCGCGTGTCCGCGACGCGGATGGTGTCGGGAAACGCGCCGAACTCGGTCGGATACGAAAGCCAATCCGCCATTTCCACAAGCGCGACATGTTCCTCCGTCAGCGTCTCCGGCGGCGCGGCGTCGAGGCGGCCGCGCCCGCCAGAATCTCTCGTACACCGAGATCCACTCCCCCATCGACGGCGTCATCGTCGAGCGCAACGTCGACCTCGGCCAGACCGTCGCCGCGAGCCTCTCCGCGCCGCAGCTCTTCCTCATCGCCGAAGACCTCTCGCGCATGCAGATCCTGGTGAAGGTGGACGAAAGCGACATCGCCCTGATCAAGGAAGGGCAGGCCGTGTCGTTCACCGTGCAGGCGCTGCCGCGCGACACGTTCAAAGGCATCGTCAAGCAGGTGCGCCTGCAGTCCGCGGTGACCGAGAACGTCGTCAACTACACCGTCGTCATCGAAGTGGAGAACAAGGACAACAAGCTGCTGCCGGGCATGACCGCCAGCGTCGACTTTCTGGTGGCCACCGCGGATAACGCTCTGACCGTGCCGAACGCCGCGCTGCGCTTCGCACCGAGCGCCGCCGCGATGGAAGAGCTGCGCGCGCAGCGCACGGCCACAAACGCCTCGACTACGTCGTCCGCAACGGCGAGCACGACGAACGGCACGCGCCAGCGCAGCGGCAATCGCACCCGTCGCACCGACTCCGGCCGCCTCTTCTATCAGGATGCAAACGGCAAACTGAAAGTGCTGCGCGTCCGCACCGGCATCACCGACGGCACGAACACCGTCGTCACCGGCGACGGCGTGAAGGAAGGGATGCGCATCATCGCCGGCATGACGCAGCCCGACGGCGCGGCCACCGATTCGACCGCCGGCGGCGCCTCGCCGTTCAACGGCAACTCGCAGCAGCAACAGCAGCGCGGACCGCGCGCGGGAGGGAGTTTCTAATGACCGACTCCAGCATTCACCCCGTCATCCAGATCGAAAAACTGGAGAAGGTCTACTCGTCCGGCACGAACGAAGTGCACGCGCTGCGCGGCGTCGATCTGACCATCGGCGCGGGCGAGCTGGTGGCGATCATGGGCACCTCCGGCTCCGGCAAATCGACGCTGATGAACATCCTCGGCTGCCTCGACACGCCCACCGGCGGCGCCTACTGGCTGGACGGCGAGCGCGTCGACGGCCTCGGCAAGAACGAGCTGGCCGACCTGCGCAATCAGAAGATCGGCTTCGTCTTCCAGGGCTTCAATCTCCTGCCGCGCACGAGCGCGCTCGAGAACGTCGAGCTCCCGCTGCTCTACGACCGCCTCGGCCGCAAGTGGGATTCGAAGGCGCGCGCCGCCACCGCGCTGCAGCGCGTCGGACTCGGTCAACGTCTTGACCATCATCCGAACGAGCTGTCCGGCGGCCAGCAGCAGCGCGTGGCCATCGCGCGCGCTCTGGTCACCGAGCCGGCGCTGATCCTGGCCGACGAGCCGACCGGCAATCTCGACAGCCGCACGACTCTCGAGGTGATGGCGCTCTTTCAGGAGCTGAACGAGCAGGGCATCACGCTGGTGCTCGTGACGCACGAACCGGAAGTGGCGCAGTACGCCAAGCGCGTCGTGGAAGTGCGCGACGGCCGCATCCGCCGCGATGAAGTGGTGAAGAACCGCCGCAACGCCGCCGAAGATCTGACGCTCGCCAATGAGGCGTGGGACGAGGAGGTCGCATGAAATCGCAAACGCTCGTGAAGCTGGCCACGCAAAGCATCCGCAAGAACAAGATGCGCTCGATGCTGACCATGCTCGGCATCATCATCGGCGTGGCCGCGGTCATCGTGATGGTGGCCGTGGGCCAGGGCGCCCGCGCGCGCATCCACTCGCAGATCGCCAACCTCGGCACGAACATGATCGTCATCACGCCCGGCGCTTCGACGTCCGGCGGCGTGAGCCAGGGCGCCGGCGCATTCGCCACGCTCGATCTGAAAGACGTGGAAAAGCTCGAGCGCGAAGGGACGACGCTGGCTGCCGTGTCGCCTGTCGTGGCGACGCGCGCGCAGGTCATCGGCGGCTCCGGCAACTGGCGCACAACCATCAACGGCGTGGACGTTGATTACCCGTCCATCCGCGATTGGAGCGTCGCCGACGGCGCGTTCTTCGCCGATGACGACGTGCGCAGCATGCGCAAAGTGGCAGTCCTCGGCAGCACCGTCGCCAAGCAGCTCTTCCCGAACGGCGGCGGCGTAGGCGACCGCATCCGCATCCGCAACGTCGTCTTCGACGTGGCCGGCATCATGGCGCCAAAAGGACAGACCGCCAGCGGCAGCGATCAGGACGACATCATTCTCGTTCCGTACACCACGGCAAAAAATCGCCTGAGCGGCTTCACGCGCATCCCGCAGATCCTGGCCAGCACGGCCACGACCGGCGAGCTGCCGGCGGCGCAGGCGGAGATCACGTCCATCCTCGCCGAATCGCACAACGGCGAGACCGACTTCACGGTGAAGAATCAGACCGATCTGGCCGCGGCCGCGGAGAGCAGCACGAAGGTGATGACGCTGCTGCTCGCGGCGATCGCATCGATCTCGCTGCTGGTCGGCGGCATCGGCATCATGAACATCATGCTGGTGTCGGTGACGGAGCGGACGCGCGAGATCGGCATCCGCATGGCCATCGGCGCGCGCGGCTCCGACGTGCTGACGCAGTTCCTCGTGGAGAGCATCGTCATGGGCATCATCGGCGGCCTGGCCGGTCTCGTCATCGGCGTCGGCAGCGCGAAACTCCTCGGCCATTTCACCGGCTGGAGCACGGCCATCTCGCCGGTCGTGGCGATGATCGCCATCGGCTTCTCGGGCGCGATCGGCGTCTTCTTCGGCTACTACCCCGCGCGCAAAGCGGCGGGCCTGCACCCGATCCAGGCGTTGCGCTACGAGTAAACCCCGCGCGTCACACCCCGATGTCTTCGTTCCAGACGTCGGGGTGCTCGCGGATGAAGCGCTCCATCAGCTCGACGCAGCGCGCGTCGTCGCGCGTGTCGAGCACGACGCCGCGTTTGCGCAGCAGCGCTTCCTCTCCCATGAACGTGCGGTTCTCGCCGATCACCACGCGCGGGATGCCGTACAGCAGGATCGCGCCGCTGCACATCGAGCACGGCGACAGCGTGGTGTAGATGATCGATTCGCGATAGACGGCGGCGGCGCGGCGTCCGGCATTTTCGAGCGCGTCCATCTCGCCATGCAGCGTGGGGCTGCCGTTCTGCATGCGGCGGTTGTGGCCGCGGCCGATGATCTCGCCGCGATAGACGATCACGGAGCCGATGGGGATGCCGCCTTCGTCATAACCGCGCTGCGCCTCTTCGAGAGCGGCGTCGAGAAATGGATCGTGCATGCGATAAATCTTCTCACGCCTTGTCACGCTACGATGGCGGCCATGAATCCTCTCGTGCGTGCCGACGCGCTCGCTTCGCTGCCGAATCTGGTGCTCCTCGATGCGCGTCCCGACCCTGCCGCGTACGCCGCCGGCCATTTGCACGGCGCGCAACACGCCGATCTGGCGAGGCACCTCAGCGCGGTCGATGACCCGCGGCGTGGCGGACGCCATCCGCTCCCTTCCATCGAGCGGTGGACGCAGCAGCTCGGCGCGTGGGGCATCACGCCGGAATCGAACGTGGTGATCTACGACGACGCCGATGCGTCGAACGCCGCCGCGCGCACATGGTGGATGCTGCGCGCCGCGGGACACGAACGCGCGTTCGTGCTCGACGGCGGCATGCGTGACTTGCCTCTGACGTCGTCGTCATCCGCACCCGCACCCGCCCCACCCTACCCCGTGACGTCATGGCAGCTGACGACCGTGGACATGCCCACCGTCGATCGCCTGCGCAATGACGCGTCGTGGCGCGTGCTCGACGTGCGCAGCAGACCGCGCTACCGCGGCGAAACGGAGCCAATCGATCCGATCGCCGGCCACATCCCGGGCGCGATCAACCTGCCCTTCGCGGAAAACATGCAAAACGGCCGCTTCAAGTCGCCGGAAGAACTGCGCGCGCAGTATCAATCGCTCTTCGGCGACGTTCCGCCCGAACGCGTGATCGTGCACTGCGGCTCCGGCGTCACCGCCTGCCACACCCTGCTCGCCCTCGAAGCGGCCGGCCTGCGCGGCGCGGCGTTGTACGTAGGCAGCTGGAGCGAATGGTGCCGCAACGAGGAGATGCCTCGCGCGACGGAGGTTTAGCGCAGCGCGTCGAATCTCGACAGACACGTTGGAGCGGCGGGCGCCTCGCCCGCCGTTCGTCTTTTCGGCGGGCGAGC
>DASSMK010000392.1:0-4128 GCA_035688915.1 Thermoanaerobaculia bacterium | reverse complement strand
CCTCGCCCGCCGAACCGGGACGTAAAAGAGAGAACCGGCGGGCGAGGGCGCCCGCCGCTCCAACGTTTCGAAAGTTAATCGAGCGCCACGGAGTGAATCTCTTCACCAGCGCTTGTCGCCGTTCTCGCGAGCGTCACTTCCACGTAGTACGTGTTGTTCGCAAAGTCGAACGTCGATGAGCTGAACGAGCAGCTCGCGCACTGCGTGGACGGGCTGTCGGAGCTTGTGACCTGACAGATCTGCGTGATCGTGTTCGTGCACTTTTCGACGCCGTACAGCGTGGCCGTCACGGAACCGGAAGACGAGTTGTCGAGGAACGTGGCCCAGAGCGTCGTCCAGCCGGGCATCGTCGAAGAGCCGGAGCCGAACGTGTTTGTCACCGGATAGCGCGCCACCACGGTGCCGCTGGACGTGGAGCGGAATCGCAGCGTCGGACCGCTGAAGATCGTGTTGAAGAGGCTCCCGCGATCGAGGATGCCCGTCGAGCCGGTGCGGCTCCAATCGTGCGACTGCGCGAACGCCGGCACGGACGCCAGCAGGAGTGCGGCGAGGATCAGGCGTGACATGGTTTTCATGGTGTTCTCCTCCTTCCGCTAGTTGATGCCGAGCGAGTGCAGCTGCTCGGTCGCCGCGGTGGTCGTGCGATTCAGCTTCACCTCGACGTAGTAAGTGTTGTTGAGGAAGTCGAACGTGGACGAGCCGAACGTGCAGTGGCCGCACGCCGGTCCGGAGCCGTCGCTGCTGACGACACTGCAGATCAGCGTCTGCGTGTTCGTACATTTGTCGACTTCGTACAGATTCGCCGTGACGGATCCCGACGACGAATCGTCGGTGTACGAGATGGAGAGATTCGTCCACGGCGGCGTGTCGGACGTGGCGCTGCCGTAGGTGTTGGTCACCGGAAAGCGCGAGGTGAACGTGCCGCGGAAGCTGCTGGCGAGCGTGAGGCTCGGGCCGGAAACGGCGGAGCCGGACGCGTACGGCATGACCGCACAGGCGCCGGCGCTGCTCCAGTCGTAAGCGGTTTGCGCGGCGGCCGGAAGCGCGACGAAGAGGAGTGCGAGAGCGAGGATTCCGAGAGATCGCATGGTTTCTCCTTTCTTCAATAGACGGCGACGGCGTGCAGCGCGGCGACGCCGCCGAGGTCCGTCTTCGACGCGGTGACGAGCACGTAGTAGGCGTTGTTCGCGAAATCGAGTCCGCCGCTGAACGTGCAGACGTCGCATGCGGGCGTGCCGTCTCCGTCCGTGCTGGTCACGGTGCAGAGCGCGACCTGCTGATCGGAACACTTCTCGACCTGGTAGAGCGTCGCCGAGACCGAAGCCGCGGTCGCGGAGTTGTCGGATGCGGTGATGGAGAGCGTGGTCCACGGCGGCGTGATGTCGAAACTGCTGCCGACCGTGTTCGTGACGGGATAGCGCACTTCCGCGCTGCCGATCCAGTCGGGGCGGATGCTGAGCGTGGTGCCGGTGAGATCCCACGCCACCGGACCATTCGGATCGACGACGCCGCCGGAGCCGGGACTGCTCCAGTCCCATTGCGCTGCGGCCGGGAGCGAGAAGAGTAGACAGACGACGGCCAGACGAACGATGTTCTTCATTTATCCCTTCCTTCCTTTAAGGTGGCAACGCGCGTGTGGAAGTAAAGATAGGTGCGAGCGAGCGGAAGGGGTAGAGACAATTTGCCTCACATGGCGCGCGTTCTGACACGAGAGCCGCGCACGCGCAGCCGCGCGGTTACGCGGCGAGCGTCTGCAACGTCTTCTCGATGGCGTCGATCACTTCCGGTCCGTGCTCCCGCAGGGGGAAGGAGAGCACGCCGTTCGGCGAGAACTTCGCCTGTGGGTTTTCGCCGAGGAAGAGCAGGAGCTTGTTCGGATCGATCTTCGCGGTGGGCGTCAGCTTCACCACCGCACGCGCGCCGTCGCGAACGATCGACAGCACGCCGAGGTGCTTGGCGAATGCTTTCACGCGGACGAAGTGGAAGAGGCTCTCCACGTTGTCCGGCAGCGCCCCGAACCGATCCCGCATCTCGTTCCGAATGTCCGTCAGCCGCTCCTCGGTCGAAGCCGACGCGATCTTCTTGTAGAAGGTCATGCGCAGGTTCTCGTCGCCGATGTACGTCTTCGGGATGTAGATGTCGACGCCGAGGTTCATCGAGGTCTCCACTTCTTCCTCGATCTTCTCGCCCTTCATTTCGCGGATCGCTTCCTCGAGCAGCTTCGTGTACATCTCGAAGCCGACCGCCGCGATCTGGCCCGACTGCTCGCCGCCGAGAATGTTGCCCGCGCCGCGGATCTCGAGATCGCGCGCGGCGATGCGGAAGCCGGCGCCGAGATCGGAGAACTCCTGAATCGCGGCGAGACGTTTGCGCGCGTCGTTCGTGAGCACGCGATCGCTCGGCACGAGCAGATAGCAGAAGGCCAGCCGGTCGCTGCGGCCGACACGTCCACGCAACTGGTAAAGCTGCGAAAGGCCGAAGCGCTCCGCATGATTGATGAGAATCGTGTTGCAGGCCGGGATGTCGATGCCGTTCTCGATGATCGTCGTGGCGAGCAGCACTTCGAATTCGCGATTGATGAACGCCAGCATCGCGCGCTCCAGCTCGCGCTCGTCCATCTGCCCGTGGCCGACGATGACGCGAATGCCGGGCACCAGCTTCTCGAGATACTCCTTCATCGCGTAGATCGACTCCACGCGGTTGTGGACGAAGAAGACCTGGCCGCCACGGCCGATCTCGAAGTCGATCGCGTCGCGGATGAATTCATCGTTGAACGGCACGACAGCCGTCTGAATGGCCAGCCGATCTTTCGGCGGCGTTTCGATCACCGAGATGTCGCGGATGCCGGTCATCGACATGTGCAGCGTGCGCGGAATCGGCGTCGCGGACATGGCCAGCACGTCCACCGATTTCTTGATCTGCTTGAGCCGCTCTTTCTGCGCCACACCGAAGCGCTGCTCTTCGTCGATGATCACCAGGCCGAGGTCTTTCCAGGCGGCGTCTTTGGAGAGGAGGCGATGCGTGCCGATGACGACGTCGATCTCGCCGCTCTCGACTTTCTTCAGAATCTCCTTCTGCTCTTTCGCGCCGTAATAGCGCGTGAGCAGTTCGACGGTGACGGGGAACGACGCGAAGCGGCGCAGCAGCGTGCGGTAGTGCTGGAACGCGAGCACGGTCGTCGGTGCGAGCACCGCCACCTGCTTGCCGTCCATCACCGCTTTGAACGCCGCGCGCATCGCCACTTCGGTCTTGCCGTAGCCGACGTCGCCGCACAGCAGGCGATCCATCGGCTTGCGCGATTCCATGTCGCTTTTCACATCTTCGATCGCGCCGAGCTGGTCTTCCGTCTCGTCGAATTCGAACGCGTCTTCGAACTCGAATTGCCACGGCGAGTCTTTGCTGAACGCGTGGCCATAGACCATCTGCCGCGTGGCGTAGAGCTTGATCAGCTCGTCCGCCATGTCGCGCATCGCTTTCTTGACCGCGGCCTTCGTGCGCGCCCACGTGGTGCCGCCGAGTTTGTCGAGCTTGGGCTGCGCCTCCTCACCCGCGGTGTAGCGCTGGATGAGATTGAGGTTCTCCATCGGCATCAGCAACTTGCCGCCGCCGGAGTATTCGATCTGCATCACTTCGCGCTCGGTCGCGCCGAACGGAATGCGCTGCAGTCCGAGAAAGCGGCCGACGCCGTGATCGACGTGCACGATGAAATCGCCGGCTTTGAGGTCGCGAAGGTCGGAAAGGAATGCGTCGGTCTTGCGGCGCTTGCCGCCGATGCGCGTCGACGTCGGCGGCTCGAAGAGATCCCATTCCGAGTACGCGACGAAGCGCAGCTCTTCGAAGAAGAAGCCGCGCGCGAGATTGCCGTTCGTGACGGTGAGCTCCGCGCTGAGCGTTTCGTCGGCGAACGGGATGTCGAACTCTTTCAGCAGCCGCTCGACTTTTTCGCGGCCGCCTTTCGTCGCGCAGAAGAAGAGTTGTTGCGCATCGTTCTTCGCCAGATCGGACGCGAATTCAGTGAGGCGATTCGTATAGCGATCGACAGGCGAGGCGTGCACGCGGAGTTCGGTGAACTCGGTTGGAGCGGCGGGGCTTGCCCCGCCGGCGTTCTCGCGCGACCTCGGCGGGGCA
>DASSMK010000391.1:0-15130 GCA_035688915.1 Thermoanaerobaculia bacterium | reverse complement strand
CCTCGCCCGCCGAATCTCACGAAAAGCCGGCGGGCGAGGGCGCCCGCCGCTCCAACGTCTCGTTATTCTGTTTCGCTCTCGGCCACCGGACGCGGGCCGTGCTCGGCCACGACGTCGGTGAACAGCTCTTCGGGCGCGGGCACGGGACTCTCTTCGGCGAACTTCAACGCTTTCGCCACTTCCTCGTCCGCCCACGCTTCCATCTTCTTCACGTCGTCATCCGAGAGGCCGCACATTTCGCCGAGGCGGTTGCGGAGGATGGCGATGGGATCGCGGTGCTTGTGCTGCTCGACTTCATCCTTCGAGCGATACGGCTGCAGGATGTCGGCGGCGCCGTGGCCGGAGAAGCGATACGTGACCGCTTCGATGCAATACGGCTTGCCGGTCTCGCGCACCTGACGGACGACGCGATCGGCGACACCACGCACGGCGAAGATGTCCTGTCCGTCCACCTTCTCGGTGGGGATGTCGTACGCACGCACGCGCGCCGAAAGATCGGTGAGCGCGGAGTGGCGATCGACGGAGGTGCCCATGGCGTAGCCGTTGTTCTCGATGATGAAGATCACCGGGCACATGCCCTGATGTCCCCACAGGCCGGCCATGTTCATCGCTTCGTGGAACGAGCCGATGTTCATCGCGCCGTCGCCGAAGTAGCAGACGGCCACGCGATCGGTTTCCTGATAGCGCATGGCGAACGCGGAGCCGGCGGCGAGCGTGAGGTGTCCGCCGACGATGCCGTAGCCGCCGTAAAGACCATGCTCGGCATCGAAGAGATGCATCGAGCCGCCCTTCCCTTTCGAGAGGCCGGTGCCTTTGCCGAACAACTCCGCCATGACGCGGCCGGGCTCGGAGCCGAGGGCCAGTGCCTGCGCGTGATCGCGATAGCCGCAGTAGACGATGTCGCCCTGCTTCAGCGCGGAAACGATGCCGGAAGCGATCGCTTCCTGGCCGATGTAGACGTGAAGGTAGCCGCCGATCTTGCCGCGGCGGAACTCCCTCTCGGTCGCTTCCTCGAACCGGCGGATGAGGATCATCTGCCGGAGAAGGTCAGTCCATTCGGGAGCGCACGCCGGATCGTCGATGGTCGCGGTATTGCCTGAAGATTTCTGTTTCGCCATTTGTCAAACGCCGCGGAAGATGCACGTTATGCGCCGCGACGGAGGCGGATTGTATACGGTCGGCGGCCGCCTGCGGCCGCCGACCCAGGCTCACAGGCTCACAGGCTCATAGGCTCATAGCAGCACGCGCTGCGCGAGCTCGTGGAGTGAACGCCTGTGGCATGTGTGCAGACCGCGTCGGCCTCGCGCGTATCTCGCGTGAGGTCCTCGCGCCGAACGCGGCTCTCGGCAGCTCCCGCGCTACTCTGAGCCTATGAGCCTATGAGCCTATGAGCCTGCCGCCCGGCCGCCGAAGCGGCCGGGCGGATACAATCCGCGCATGCCGTCCGAGCCGCTCACGTCCGACTTTGTCCTGGACGATCTCCGCCGTTTCGTTGCGGCGAAGGGTTTCTTCCTTTCGCCGAAGCTGGAGGAAGTGCTGGTGCATGCGGAGCGGCTTGCCGAAGAGCTGAAACGCGATCCGTATGCGCCCGTGTTCGTCGCGGCACTGCTCTCGCGGTCGCCGCGCTTTCGCATGGCCGTGCGGCAGCTGGGCGGCGATCCCGATGAAGGCGCGCGCGTCATCCGCGAGGATCTCGATTCGTATCCTGCCGACGAGCCGTACAGCGACGGCGTCTTCTATTCGTCAGTTGAGGATCGCGATCTCTACGAGCGCACCATTCTCATCGATCGCGCTATGGAGAACGCGAGCGTCGCCGATCGTCACGAGATCCTCGACGGCGATTTCGCGAAGGCGCTGCTCGATCATCAGCTCAAGCTTCTGCGCAAGGACGGCGGCGGCGGCAACTGGAGTGACGTGGCGCTGCAGTCGCCGTATCTGATGCTCGCGCACGTGGCGAACACGTTCGATGAATCGCTGGCGGTGAACGTGCGCGACATCGAGCGCGCGCTGCGGCCGGAGTGGGCCGACTATTCGATCGGGCCGGTGCCGGAAGCGCTGCGCGAGCCGGTGTCCGCCCTGCTCGACGAGCATCGCGAACCGCACAAGCTCGGCTTCGTGATGATGGAGTTCGCGCGGACGATGCTGCATCAGGAGATCTACGCCGCGATCCGCAATACGCTGGCGAGCTTCGGCCTCACGGCCGTTCGCGCCGACGAGAAGATGTACGCCGATCAGCTGAGCGCGAACGTGAAGACGTACATGCACGCGTCGCGCTTCGGCATCGCCGTCTTCGAGCGGCTGACGCACGAGAATCACAACGCCAACGTGACCTACGAGCTCGGCTACATGCAAGCCCTCGGCAAACCGGTCGGGCTGCTTAAGGATTCGACTGTGCCGCGTCTGGCCACCGATCTAGCAGGCGAGATCTATCTGCCGTTCGACGTGCAGAATCCGCGCGAAACGATCTACGAGCAGCTGCAGAAATGGCTCGCCGATCGCCGCATCATCGCGCCGGCGTAGCGGTCGCGGGGACCGCCGGCTCTTCGTCGAACTTGGTGCGCCGCGCGATGAATCCGAACGCCACCGCCGCGAGCATCGCGCCGTTGATCCCGAGCGCCACCGTGATCGACCAGCGCTGCGCCACCCAGCCCGCCAGCAGATTGCCGAGCGGCATGCCGCCGCGGAATGCGAGCATGAAGATCGACATCACGCGGCCGCGCATCGAGTCGTCCGTGGCCAGTTGCACGAGCGAGCTGTAAAGCGAGATCACGCCGACGATGCACGCACCGGCCAGAAACGCGATGACGAGGCTGAGCGGCAGGTAACGCGAGAACGCGAAGGCGATGAGCAGGAACGCGAACGCGAGCTGCAACGCCAGCGCCGTCCGTCCCTTCTTCGTGGCGTGCGTCATCGCCGCGACGAGCAGCGCGCCCGTCACGGAGCCGAGGCCGTACGTCGTCATCATCCAGGCGTAGCCGCGGGCGCCGAGGTTGAAGATCGACTTCGTGACGACGGGAAGGAACGTGACGATCGGCATGCCCAGGAACGTACCGGCGAAGGCGAGGAACGTCAGCGTCACGAGCGTCTTCCGGCCCGCCACGAAGCGGAAGCCCGCGCGCATCTCGTCGAAGATGCCGCCATCCTTGTCGCTCTGATTGACGCGCGGCGAGCGGATGAGCATCAGCGCCACGATCACCGCGATGAACGACAGTCCGTTCAAGCCGAAGCAGACCGCCGCGCCGAACGTCGACAGCGCGATGCCGGCCAGAATCGGACCGATCACACGCGCAAGGTTGAACTGCATGGAGTTCATGGCGATCGCGTTCGGCATGTCCTCGCGCTTCACCAGCAGCGGCAGCAGCGAGATGTACGCGGGACCGCTGAACGATTGCGCGCTGCCGGTCAGGAACGACAGCAGAAAGATGTGCCAGACCTTGACGGTCTTGAAGTAGATGAGCGTCGCCAGAATGAGCGCGAACGTCATCTGTAGATACTGCGACGCGAGCATGATCTTGCGGCGCTCGACGCGATCGGCGATGACGCCGCCGAAGAGCGAGAAGACGAGCATGGGGCCGGTGGAGAGAAAGCCGTCGACGCCCAAGAGAAAGGCGGAGTTGGTCATGTTGAGAACGACCCAGCCTTGGGCGACGGTCTGCATCCAGGTGCCGGTCGTCGACAGAAACGCGCCGATCCAGAGCAGCCGGAAATCGCGGTACTGCAGCGCGCTGAACGTGCGGCGCAGCGCGGAGCGCGGAATGGGGCCGGTGTGCGCTTCGGATTCCAGTGCTTCTTCCTGTGGCAACGACGCGCTCATGCGCCCAGCTTCAACCGCGCGTTCGTGCCGGCGGTGTGCGCGTGGCAGATGGCGATGGCCAGCGCGTCCGACGCATCCGCGGACATCTTCAGCGTCGCGCAGCCGGGCAGCAGCATCCGCACCATCTTCGCCACCTGCTCCTTCTCCGCGCCGCCGTAACCGACCACCGCGCTCTTCACCGATCGCGGAGAGTACTCGAAGATCTCCAACCGGCTGCGCTGCGCCGCGAGCAGAATGACGCCACGCGCCTGCGCGAGCTGAATGACGCTCTTCACGTTCTGCCCCGCGAACGGCGTCTCGACGGCCACGGCAGCCGGCGACGTGCGCCCGATGATCGCGAGCAGCGCCTCATGAATCACCCCAAGCCGCTCGGGCAACTCCGCCCCACGCCGCGTCGCAATCTCCCCCTGCTCGATGAGCGCCAGCCGCCCGCGCTCATAGTCCACAACGCCAAATCCCGTGGTGATGGAGCCGGGGTCGATGCCGAGGATACGCACTGTCTTATTCTGAATTGAAAATTGAAAATTGAAAATTGAAAATGAAAAACACGCGAGCCTCTCGCGTCTCGCGCGTTCGTCTCTAATTTTCAATTTTCAATTTTCATTTTCAATTCCGCCTTATCTCCAAAACCTCACCTCATAAATCGCCCGCCCCTCCAGGCGGTACTTCGCTTCATAGTTCGTCCGCGGCGGATCATCAGGCCCCGGCGTGCGGCGTTCGGAGCGGAACGCGGCTTCGATCACCGGCGCGGCCACTTCAAAGTAGTCCGCGTGATCCGTGACGTAGATGCCCATGCCGCCCGGCACGAGCACGCGGCGGATCTCCTCCAGCACTTCCGGGCGGATGATCCGGCGCTTCTGTTCTTTCTTGCGCGGCCAGGGATCCGGAAAGTAGATGTGCACTTCCGCGATCGACGCTTCGGGCAGCATGTCGCGCATCACCAGGAAGGCGTCGTGGTTGATCAGACGCACGTTCGTGAGGCCGCGCTTGCGCACGCGCTCTTTGATGAGGCGGTGGTAATGGAGCGACTTCTCTACACCGATTAGATTGACGTCGGGCCGCTCCATGGCCGTCGAAACGAGAAAGCGGCCCTTGCCGGAGCCAATCTCCAGGATCACCGGGCGGTCATTGCCAAACAGCTCGCGCAGGTCGAGCCGCGTGAAGCCGGTGTCGCGCGGATTGATGGCGATGTCGTCGGTCGGATCGAGTGGGCGGCCCTGCATGCGGCGCGCACTTTAACCCGGCACGACTCCGCGAGCCGTCCTAACCGTTCGCGGCGCGCCAGAACGGCGTCGCGTCGACCATGCGCCGGATGTCCGCGAGCAGCGCCGGATCGCGCCGCAATCGCGACCGGATCCAGCGCACGAAACGGATGTCCCCCGCATCGCCGCCGGACCTCGTCAACTGCGCCAGCCAGGCGTCGCAATCACCATCCCAGACGCGCACGAGAACGTGGTAGCGGAGGAACTCCGCAACGACCGAAGAATCGGCTCGCGGCATGGGCACGACGTTGGTCGCAGACTCGCGTAAGTGTCGCTTTTTCCGTGTTTTGACTCGCATGCGCGTCAGTTCGCGCCCTCCAACCTAGGAGTGTGCGGAAATCCATGAATACCTACCTCCGCACGTGGTAACTTGGCGTCAATCCGCACGGAAAAATCATGAGCGTTCTGAGCAATGAACGGTTCGATGCCGAGCAGTTCGAAGCGCTGTACGAGCGCTACTTCGATCTGCTGGTGCAGGTCTCGGTGCACAAGTTTCAGGTCCCCGATTCCGAAGCCGAAACCCTCGTCCACGACGTCCTCCTCGGCTACCTGAAGAAGGCCGGGGCCATTCACGATTTGCGACCGTGGCTGATCGGCGCGATCTGCCACGCGAGCCGGCACTACTGGCGGCTGAACGGTCGCACCGTTCCGGCGGACGCGGAGCTGCAACTCGATCGCGTCGATCCCGCGTCGCTGCGCATCCTCGACAGCCTGCCGGATCAACTGGCGGCGCGCGAGGCGCTGGAATGCCTCTCCACGCGCTGCCAGCAGCTGCTGCACATGCGCTACTTCGAAGGCTGCACCATCCCCGAGATCGCCCAACGCCTCGGCATGAAGCCAAAGTCGACGCAGAAGCTGATCTCGAAATGCCTGCGCCGCGCCGAAAAGCTGTACGGCGGCAAAGGAGGCGCGCAGTGAGCGACGACGGCAAACTGGTCCCGTTCGACCGCGGCCGCCGCCGCCCCGACCCCGCACGCGTGCGCGAGTTCGCCGCCACCGCGCGCAAACTGCAACTCGAACGCGAGTCGTCCGCGGAACTGGTCGACCAGATTCTTCGCGCAACGCCGATGTCCGATTGGCCACGCCTCGCCGAAAACGAATCGCTGCGCAACAGCGGCGCACTCGAACGTTTAGGCCAGGAAGTGGCCACGCGACTCGAACGCGATCCGCGCGAAGCCCTCGTCCTGGCAAATCTCGCCACGACCATCGCCGAAACACTCCCGCCGGATGCCTACCCGCGCGTCGTGATCGCGCAAGTGCGCGCCCACGCGTGGAAGGACCGCGGCCAGACGCTGTGCTACCTCGCGCGCTACAGCGAAGCGCTGGACGCGCTGGACCGCGCGGAGGAACAGCTCGCGCCCTTCGGGACGCTCGCGCATGACCGGGCCATCGTCCGCTTCGTCCGCGCGATCACGCTGCAGAAGGTCGGCCGATTTTCGGAATCCCAGGCGCTTCTCACCGAATGTCGCGCCGTCTTCCGCGATCACGACGACTCCCGCCGCGTCCTTTCTTGCGGGATCGCCGAAGGCGCGCTCCGTTACCGTCTGAGCGACTTCCGCGGTACGTGCGAAGTGCTGTCACCGCTCCTCTCCTTTGCGCGAGAGCAAGACGATCGAGAGTCGGAAGCACGGATTCTGAACAACCTCGGATTCGCAGAGGTGTGCCTCGGTGCATTGCCTTCCGCGCGTGAGCACCTGCAACGTTCGCTCGATCTGTTTGCGTCGCTCGGTCGTCACAGCGAAGCACTGCGAGCGCAGTGGAACTACGGCACGCTCTTGAGCAAGGCTGGCGAGCTCGCCGACGGCATGCGGCATCTGCGCGCCGTGCGGAGGCAATTCCTCGCCACGGCGATGGTCGAAGAAGCCGGACTCTGTGGCCTCGACATCGTCGAAGTGCTCCTCTCGCGCGGCGACGCCAATCGGGCCGCGGAACTTGCGCAAACCATCATCCGAGAGTTCACTGCTGCGGGCCTGAACACCCGCGCCATCGCGGCACTCGGCCTCGTGCGCGAGGCTGCGGCAACACGAGACGCGGCGGCGGCGCAAACCGCCGCGCGCGTCCGGCACTACATCCGCTCGCTGCGCACGGAACCGCAACAAGAATTCAACGCCTGCTGAGGATCGTCAGGGTTTAGGGTCCGACATTTGATCGCCAAACGTCTTCACCACCCAGTTCTTGACCGACTTCACGAAGCGCGGCGCCCACCAGCCATCATCGAGCGGCCGCGCCTGAGCTGGAACGGCGAGAGACACGAGAACCACCAGAACCACTGCACCCCGACTGAACACACGACGCATAAGCCCTCCTTATCCGGTCATTGCCGGCCAATTGCGGGAGGGCGCCCTCTACCTCGCGGTGTGACGACAGTGGTACTTATGCCCCCATGGCATGTGCAGTTTCTTGCTCATTTCGGCGCAGGAGGCGCGGGCGAATGGGCTACGGCTTCGGATCCGACAGCCCGTCACCAAACGTCTTTGCCACCCAATGCTTGATTACTTTGATGACGCGCGGCGTTCTGAACCCGAACCAGCCATCATCGAGAGTCCTCGCCTGAGCCGGAACGGCGAGTGAGGCGAGAACCACCACAACAACTGCACCCCGACTGAATACACGATGCATTGAGCTCTCCTTATCCGATTTGCCGGCCAGCGGCCGCAGCTACCACGCACATCGCAAGTTCATCACGGCTTAGGCACGGACATATCGTCGCCAAACGTCGTGAACACCCAATGCTTGATCGCTTTTATGAGACGTGCCGGTTTGGAGAACCATGGACCGTTCTCGCGGGGTAACGCGTGAGCCGGCACGGCGAGAGACGCAACCACGACCAGAACGACTGCACCCCGAATCAATCCAGAACGCATACATCCTCCTTGTCCGATCGCCACGCCATGGAACGCGGCGCCGACACCTTACGGAGTGACGGCGACAGCAGAACTCACGCCCCACGGTGTGCTGACAACATCGCAGGACGTCCTCCCACGCCGCTCAGCTGCCGCATGCCAGCACGGGCCGAAGCCGGTGCAGCGTGACGCTCGGCGGAAACGAGGGGCGTCCGCCCCGGCGCCAACGAACGGCATGCGGTCAGCTGCAGCGCCGGCGTTCACTGCTGCCAATACGCCATTTCACGAGTCGTTGCACCGCAACGCAGAACACAACATCTGAGAGACTCTCTATGACCGAAATCCCCGAGCTGACGCCGAAACAAATCTCCCGAGCGATCTCCGCACGTCTGCGCAAGCGCTTGATGGCGGGGCAATTCGAATCCGGCGAAGACATAGCCTCGCTGAGACGTTTTGTCGGTCTGACGCAAATGCAGTTCGCGCAAGCGATCGGCATCAGCGTTCACACGCTGCGAAACTGGGAACAGGGCCGGCGTCGTCCCGATGGTCCCGCGATCGCTCTGCTGCGCATCGCCGCGCGTCACCCGCGAATCATTCGCGAGAACCTCGAGTCTGCCGCGTGAAGAACATCTAGCCCGCCATCGACAAAGAATCAGCGCCAGCCCACCCCTCGTAGCATTTCGCGCCCTCCTCCCCCACCCCGCCGAAAATATCCTTCGTGGCAGGACGCAAAACCACGCGCGATCTCGATGCCTTGCGCATCACCCACGCCCCGCCCGGCGCGCAGAAGGAGAAGCTCCGCGAGCGCGCGGCCGCCGGCGTGCCGCTGTCCGGCGAGTACGACCACATGCCGTACGTGCACGAGCAGTGGGGCGGCACGTATCAGGAGCAGCCCGACGCGCCGCCGCCGCAGAAAGAGCAGCCGAAGACGAAAGCGAGCGCCCGACGCGCCGCGCAAACGCGTCCGTACGCCGAGCTGCGCACCGCCAGCTCCTTCTCCTTTCTCGACGGTGCCAGCCTTCCCGAAGATCTCATCGCGCACGCGGTCATGCGCGACGTGCCGGCCATGGCCATCATCGATACGAACGGCGTCTACGGCGCGCCGCGCTTCTACATGGCGGCGAAGAAAAACGGCATCCGCGCGCTCGTCGGCGCCGAGCTGAAACTCGACGCCACCACCGCCGGCCTGCGCCTCGCCACCGCGCCGCGCGACCAGCGCCTGACGCTCCTCGTCGAGAACCGCACCGGCTACAAAAATCTCTGCAGGCTGATCACCGCCGGCGCGCTCAAACATCCCAAAGGCGAAGCGCGCTACACATGGGAGCTCATCGAGCAGCACGCCGAAGGGCTGCGCTGCCTCACCGGCGGCGATGAAGGGCCGCTCGCCGACGCCGCCCACGCCGAAGCCGCACTGCACAAAATCAGCGGCATCTTCAAAGGCCGGACGCACGTCGAGCTGCAACGCCATCACCGCCGCGCCGAAGAACATCGCAACGTCGCACTCATCGATCTGGCCCGCCGCTTCGGTCTACCACTCGTAGCGACGAACGGCGTTCGCTACGCGCGTCCCGACGACAAGCAGCTCCACGACATCCTCACCTGCATCCGCGCCGGAAAGAACGTCGACAAAGCCGGCCGCCTCCTCGGCGTCAATCGCGAGCGCTACGTGAAAAGCGCGGAAGAGATGTCCGCCCTCTTCGCCGATTTACCGGAAGCCATCGACGGCGCGTGGGATCTCGCCAACACGCTCGATTTCACGCTCGCCGACCTCGGCTACCAGTTCCCCGACTACCCGCTCCCGCCGGGCGAAACGAACGATTCGTTCCTGCGCAAGATGACGTGGAACTGCGCGAAAGCGCGCTTCCGGCCGCTCACCGGTCGTGCGCAAGCGCAGATCGAAAAAGAATTGAACATGATCGAAAAGCTGCAGCTGGCCGGCTACTTTTTGATCGTCTGGGACATCGTCCAGTTCTGCAACCGGGAGAACATCCTCGTGCAGGGCCGCGGCTCGGCAGCCAACTCCGCGGTCTGCTACGCGCTCGGCATTACCGCCGTCGATCCGGTGAAGATGGATCTCCTCTTCGAGCGCTTCCTCTCCGAAGAACGCGGCGAGTGGCCAGACATCGATCTGGATCTGCCGTCCGGCGCGCAGCGCGAGAAGGTCATCCAGCACGTCTACGGCAAGTACGGCGAGCACGGCGCGGCGATGACCGCGAACGTCATCACCTACCGCGATCGCTCCTCCGCGCGCGAAGTCGGCAAGGCGCTCGGCTTCTCCCTCGAACAGGCCGACAAACTCTCCAAGTGCGTCAGCACCTGGAACTTCGGCGAGATCCGCGAAAAAATCGAAAACCTGCCGGAACAGCTGGCGAAGAGCGGCTTCGATTCCGACGACCTGCGCGTGCAGCACTTCATGCGCCTCTATCTGCAGATCCAAAATCTGCCGCGCCACCTCGGCCAACACTCCGGCGGCATGGTGCTCGCGAAAGGACGCCTCGACGAAGTGGTGCCGCTCGAACCGGCGTCCATGCCCGGACGCGTGGTCATCCAATGGGACAAAGACGACTGCGCCGATCTCGGCATCATCAAAGTCGATCTTCTCGGCCTGGGCATGCTCTCCGCGATCGAGCAGATGATCCCCATCATCGCCACGCACGAAAAAAAGGAAGTCGACCTCGCGCACCTGCCGCAGAACGATCCGCTCGTCTACAAGATGCTCAACGAGGCCGACACGATCGGCATGTTCCAGGTCGAGAGCCGCGCGCAGATGGCCTCACTGCCGCGCAACGCGCCGAACTGCTTCTACGACATCGTGGTGCAGGTGGCGATCATCCGTCCCGGCCCGATCGTGGGCGGCATGATCAAGCCGTTCTTCGATCGCCGCCAGGGCAAGGTTCCGGTCGAATATCCACATCCCTCGCTCGAACCGATCCTCAAGCGCACCCTCGGCGTCCCGCTCTTTCAGGAGCAGCTGCTGCGCATCGCCATGGTGGCGGCGAACTTCACCGGCGGCGAAGCGGAGGAACTGCGCCGCGCGATGGGATTCAAGCGCTCCATGGAGCGGATGGCGGAAATCGAAAAGCGGCTGCGCGACGGCATGACCACCAACGGCATCGACCCCGAAGCGCAGGACCAGATCGTCAAATCGATCACGTCGTTCGCGCTCTACGGCTTCCCCGAATCGCACGCGGCGAGCTTCGCGCTGATCGCATACGCCAGCGCGTATCTGAAGGCGCGGCATCCGGCGGCGTTCTACATCGCGCTGCTGAACGCGTGGCCGATGGGCTTCTATCACCCAGCCACGCTGATCAAAGACGCGCAGCGCCACGGCGTGAAGGTGTTGCCGGTGGATGTGAACCAATCCGGCTGGGCGTGCCGCTGGGAGAACGGCGGTGTGCGGATGGGATTGCGTTTCGTGAAAGGACTGCGCGAATCGAGCGGGCGGCGCATCGAAGCGGCGCAGCCGTTTGCATCGGCGACCGATCTCGCGCATCGCGCGAGGCTGCGCGACGATCAGCTGACGAAGCTCGCATACAGCGGCGCGATGGCCACGTTCGGCCTGACGCGCCGCGGCGCGCTGTGGCAGGCGTCGTATGCAGCGAAACCGGCGGGCGAGTTGTTCGAAGGTAACGCCGGCAAGGAGAGCGTCGCGACGCATCCGCTTGCGGAGATGACGCACGCCGACGAGACGATGGCCGATTACTCCGCGATGGAGCTCACCACCGGCCCTCACCTGCTCGAGCACTTCCGCCCCGAGCTGCGCAAACAAAATGTGCTCTCGGCGAAGCAACTGAAGGAAGTGCCGAACGGCTCGCGCGTCGTCACCGCCGGCGCGGTGATCGTGCGGCAGCGGCCCGGCACCGCGAAAGGCTTCGTCTTCCTCACGCTCGAAGATGAAACCGGGCTCTCGCAGGCCATCGTCAATCCGCAGCTCTTCGCCGACGAGCGCACGACCATCCTCAGCCACTCCGGTCTCGTGGTCGAAGGCATCGTGCAGAACCAGGAGGGACAGGCCTCGGTGCGCGCCGAAAAATTCTGGCCACTGGAAGGACTGCACAACGTGCAGAGCTACGATTTTCACTGACGCTCTGACGCCGTTCTGCTGAGTTCGTGACGATGGGCCGTCGGCACATCGGCGATAATCGGCACCAACGAGAGGGTCCGACAACGATGTCACAACTCAAGGGGATCACCGTGGCGCTGTTGATGGCCGCGTCGGGAGTGGCGGGTGCAGCGAGTGCGGCGACGATTCGGGGCGCGGTCTATGACGATCCGCAGGCGCTGGCGCTGCCGTCGAATTTCGCGCCGATTTCCGGCGCGAGCGTGAAGCTTTTTCGCGACGGAGCGCAGTTCGCCTCCGCGCGCACGAACGCCGCGGGCGCGTACGCATTTGACGTGACGCAGAAAGGCGATTACGACGTCGTCGTCGATTCGAAGACTCTCCGCGACGGCGTGTGGCTCGAGCAGACCTTCGGTCCGGCCGGTGCGCAATGCGCGCAGCCGGACGGCACCACGCGCACGAACAACTTCCGCTCCTCCTGCATCGGCGGCCGTCGCGCCGCAGTTTCCGACGACGCGTCGACGTTCGACGGTGCCGAGCATGTGGCAGTCATCCACGTCGATGGCAGCGACGTTGCGAACGTCGATTTCGCCTTCAGTGCGAATGTCGTCAGCAACACCGCCGACGGCGCGAACATCCAAGGCTCGCTGCGCCAGTTCGTGATGAACGCGAACGCCATTCACGGCCCGAACGTCATGCGTTTTGCGCCGGTGGCTAAGCCTGGCGAGACGATCACCGTGCAGGTCGGCGTGCCGCCGCGCTGGTGGAAGATCGAGCTACTCACGCCACTGCCGGAGCTGAGCGACGGCGGCACGGAGCTCGACGGCACTGCCCGCAGCTTCATCGAACCAGCCACCGCCATCGATCTGAATTACGGACCGATCGGCGCGGCCGAGGCGCCGCAGGGCATTGCGCGTGTCATTGCGGCGCAGCTGAAACCGGAGCTGGAGATCGTGGCCGGCGGCGAAGAAGGAATCGTCTGCCGCGCCTCGTGCGCCATCCGCGCACTCGCCTTCCGCGGACCGGCCACGAGCCTGGTCATGCATGACGACGCGCGCATCGAGAACGTCATGATCGGCGTGCGTCCCGATCTCTCCATCGTCACGCCGGCCACGGTCGGCCTGCAGATCGAAAGCGGCACCACCACCGCGCGCTACGTCTACGTCGGCGCGCAGCGCACCGCCGGCATCGCGGTGGTCGGCAGCGGCAAGCTCGATGCGGAGCGCATCAGCACCGTGCATTGCGGCACGCCCGCGGCAGGATCGGGCGTGGCGCTGCTCACGGATGGATCGATCGTCCGCGCGTCGGCCATCCGCCAGAACGACGGCGCCGGCATCGTCATCGGCACGCCGGAGAGCAACGCGCCGGCGCGCAACAACACCATCGAAGGCAGCACGATCAGCGGCAACGTCGCCGGCGTGGTTCTCGCGCCGGGCGCGTCGAACAACGCGATCCTGCGCAATGCGCTGATGTGGAATCGCATCGGCGGCATCGTGGCGCTGCCGGCGACGAACGACGCTGCGGCGCTCGCCAATCGCATCAGCGCGAACGATTACAACGAGAACGGCGGCCGTCCGATCGTGCTGCACGTCGGGTCAGACACCAACGCGCTGGCCGAAGGCGCCGGCAGTTGCGATCGGATGGACAAGGCCGCGAATCACGGCATCGCGCCGCCGCGCATCACCAAAGTGCGCCTGGAGCAGGACGGCGTGAACGATCGCTTCATCATCTCCGGACGCGCCTGCGCCGGCACGAACGTCGAGATCTATCGCTCGTACGTGACGACCGAGGTGCGGGAGATGACGGAGCGCGAGATGCGGTTGGTGCGCTCGAACAAGAACAATCCGCGCGAAACCGTGCAGATGCAGGAGCACGAGTTCGGCGGCGCGCCGTCCATCGGCGAGTTCAATTTCGCCGGCACCACCGTCGCCAATCAGGACGGCACATTCGAGCTGGTCGTGCCGTTCCGCCGCGTGAAGAACGACACGCCGGACGAAGTGCCGGAGGATCTGATCGGCTTCCACGCCTGGCATCGCGAGGTGCTGGTGGGCGACGATCCGACCGAGAGCGCGTTCTCCGCCGTCTCGATCGACGCCGAGGGGAACACGTCGGAGTTGAGCGCGCGCAGGCCGGTGGGATGACGCTCGACGACTCGATCGCGCTGCTCACCCGCACGCCGGCGGCTCTCGACGCGCTGCTGCGCGACCTGCCGGACACGTGGACGGATCGCAACGAAGGCGGCGACAGCTGGACGGTGCGCGAGACGATCGGGCACCTGATCTTCGGCGAGCTGACGGATTGGATTCCGCGCGCGCGGATGATCGTCGATCACGGCGACACGCGCCCCTTCGAGCCGTTCGATCGCCTCGGCCATCTGCCGTTGATCGAAGGCCGATCGTTGCCGGAGCTACTCGATGAATTCGCGCGCCGTCGCACCGAATCTCTCGAAGCTCTGCGCGCGATGAACCTGCAGCCCGACGATCTCGCCGGCCGCGGCCGCCACCCCTCCCTCGGCTCCGTGACGCTCGATCAACTGCTCGCCACCTGGCCCGCGCACGACCTCACGCACCTGCACCAGATCACGCGCGTGATGGCGCATCAGGTGCGCGATGCGGTGGGTCCGTGGAGCGCATTCATGGGCGTGATGCAGTGCAACGGGCATAGCGGGTGATTGCGTTTGCGGAGCGCCACGGATCGCCGTTGCTGCGCCTTGTTAGCGGGTCCTCTTGAGAGCGTGTATTCACCTGTCTCGAGATAACGTCGCCACTTTCGGACGTTGTCGAACGTAAGTGGATGATTGATCTGCGGAGCGGACCAATCTGCGGTGACCTCGCTAACGCGGTCTCCGCCCGGCTCATCGGAATCCCAGACGAATGAATTCGATGCCTGCAAGCAGAAGCCGATCGCTTGGAGATACACCAGGTCAATCTGGCCGGTTAAAGCGGCGTCGCACAGCTTGAGCAGGTGATGTGCAGTCACGTGAAATTCGTCCGACATGTCGACGATGGGGTGTTCCGTGACGCGTCCTCGCCGAATCAGCGAACCTTTTAAGTCATCCGCCAATTGGTGAACTGTCGCCGCTCCGATAAAGAAGTCCCGTAGCGTCTGTTCGCGCATGCGTCGAATGCATTCAACGTGAGATGGCTATGCT
>DASSMK010000390.1:0-2410 GCA_035688915.1 Thermoanaerobaculia bacterium | reverse complement strand
GTGCATCGGCAGGTGCCGGAACTTCTCGCGCTGCTCCGGCGAGAGCAGATGCTCGCGGAGCAGGAAGCCGCGGCGGTTGCGGCAGCGAAGTAAAACGCGTTGAACGTTGGAGCGGCGCGGCAGGAGGTGCATCGGCAGGTGCCGGAACTTCTCGCGCTGCTCGGGCGTGAGCACGGTTTCGATCTCTTTGCTCGCCGCGTCGATCTCGCCGCGCACTTTCGGCCGCGTTTCGTCCTGAATCTGATTGATGCGCTGGTGGTGTTTGACGAGGATCGCTTCGACCTGCTGCTTCTGCGCGGCGGTCAAGTCGAGACGGCGCGCGAGATGTTGCGCGAGAAAGTGCGGCGCGCGCGCGTGCATGCTGTGCATGCGGTGCAGCAGGAAGAGATGGTCGCCGAGGACGCCGGCGGCGGCGCCCGCGAGGAAAGTGATCGCCACGACGATCGCGGCGGTCCACTTTTGCGACCGGCTAGTCGGCGACACGATAGCTGTCTCCCGCGACCGACACGTCGACGTTCGTGGAACTGTAGGCATTCCCGACCGCCACTTCTTCCGCGCGATTGTTGGCGACGGTGATGCCGATCGTCGCCGCGAGCGCCACGGCCGCCAATGCGGCGCCCAACGGACGGAACCACGCGGCGAGAAGCCCGGCGATGGTGGGCGGCGTCTCGATGCGCTCGCGGATGCGCGCGGAGAGGCGCGTCATCGCGAACGGCTCCGGCTCGTACCGCAGCGGCGCCGCGTCGTTGCGCAGTCGTTCGAAAAACCGATCTTCACTCATCGACGTCTCCGTACAAATCCGCGAGCTTCTCTTTCAGTTTCTTTCGCGCCAGCGACAGATGCGAGCGCACCGTTCCTTCCGTCAGCGCAGTCATCGCCGCGATCTCGTCGTGCTCGAACTGTTCGACGAGATGCAGCCGCGCCACGACGCGTTGCATTTCCGGCAGCGTCTCCAGCGCGCTGTCGATGCGCCGCGCGATTTCGTTCGTGCGTGCGGGCAGATCGGCGCGATCGCGTCGCGCGGTTGGTTCCGATTCCGTCACTGCTTCATGGCGAAAGCGCGTGCGGTGCTTCACGACGTCCAGAGCGAGATTCGTGACGATGCGGTAGATCCACGGGCCGAATGGCTCGCCGCTGCGGAATCGTCCGATGCTCTGATACGCCTTCACGAACGCCTCCTGCGCCAGATCTTCCGCATCGTCGGTGTTGCGCACCACGCTGCGCGCGATCGCCACGACGCGCGGCAGGTAGTGTGTCACGAGCGCGTCGTAGGCCTGCGCGTCACCGGCCTTGACCCGCTCGATCGCGATTGACTCCTGCGCGCCGTCGTGCATTGCCGAAAAGAAACGCGGAAGCGGCGGGCGTTTCGCCCCGCCGCCGCTCCCACGGTACCGCGTTAGCGGCGGCTGTGCATCTGCTCGAGGTGCTCGTTGAGCATTGCCGCCGCTTTGGTGCGCTGCTCCGGCGTGAGCACGTTCAGCGCCTTGGCGAACGCGGACAGTGCGTTGAGCTTCATCACGCGCTCGGTGGCGTTCTGCTGATCGAGGATCGTCGTCGCCGCGGCCGTGTCGTTCGGGTTGGCGAGCAGCGTTTTGGTGATCGAGCCGAGGCTGTCGTGCAGCTGCGTGCGATACGGCGCGTTCTGCTCGCGCAGTTCCGTGAAGATGCCTTTGATCTGCGTGACCTGCTCGTCAGACAGGCCGAGCGCCTCTTTCGCTTTCAGAAGATGGGCGAAAGGCATCGAGCCGAAATCGCCGTCGCCATGCATTCCGGCGCCGTGCATGCCGCCATGATGCTGCGCGTAAACGAGAGGAACGACCGCCAGAGTGAGCGTGAGAGCGACGAGAATCAGAATCCGTTTGGCCATTGCATTGTCTCCTTCGCGTTGAGTACGAACGACAGACGCTCCTGTTGAATGCAGCGTTTACAAACGCCGCCGTATAATCCTGCCCTCCCATGCGCTTGCCACGGATGCTCATCCTCGCAGCGTCGGTAGCGGCCGCGGCCCATGCGCAGCAGAATCTCGTCTGCCCGCCTGTCGCGAACGCTCCCGGTCGCGGTTGCGAAACGTTCCATTACCACGTGGCCATGTACCGGCCGGATACGAAGCAATTCGCCGAATTGACAGGCATCAATCAATTCGCCTCGCAGTCCTCCTGCGAACGCGCGCGCGAGGAAGCGTCGAAGCGCAATCTGAACATCGTGAACTGGTGGCGCACGGCCAAAGGCGACGCGCGCTATGAAGCGGATCGCTTCGGCCCTTGCCATTGCGACGCGACGATCGTGGATGGCTCGGCCGTGCATCTCACGCCTGAGCAGCGCATCGCGCAGTTGCGGATCGCGGAAGAGATTCGCGAGCGCGTCCGCGAAAAGCTGATCGACGCGAACGCGCCGACCGATTCGGAAATGG
>DASSMK010000389.1:0-35745 GCA_035688915.1 Thermoanaerobaculia bacterium | reverse complement strand
CTTTCGAGGCGGCCCTTCGTGATTGCCGTGGATCGTTTGATTACGACGTGGTGGTCGACGTGGTCGTCGTGGCGGTCGTGGCCGAGGTGTCGGTCGACGTGCCCATCGTGCCGGCGGTGTCCGTGCTGCTGGAGATGGTGTTCGTCTGGGCCGACGTGTCGGTGTTCTGCGACATCGTGGTCGTGGCCGTCGTTTCGGTCTGGACCACCGCAGTGTCGGTGCCGACCGTGCCGGTCGTCACAGTGTCAGTCGATTCCTGCTCGTGGCCCTTGCAACCAAAACCGAGCGTCACCAGCAGCAGTACCGACAGGATCGTAAGCGTCTTCTTCATCATTGCTCCTTCTTGCATATTGCGAAACGTGGATAAGGTCCGGTGTCACCTAACCGAGTGCCTGACCACCCCCTCGCGCGTTGTAGTTCAGTCTGGCCTCTCTTGCGAGAAGCAGACCAGATCACGAATTGCCGCGCCCGGCAAGCCAGACTCCCGCAAAAATCATTGCCGCCGCGAGGATCAGCGTGGCGTGCATCGTCTCGCCGAGAAAGAGCGCGCCGAGGATCGTGGCCAGCACCGGCTGGACGTAGGTGTACGCCGCGACGACGGAGCTTTCCGCGTGACGCAACGTCCACGCGTTGATGAGATACGCGCCGACAGTGGGTCCCGCGATCACCAGCGCCAGCGCGAGCCATGCGCTCGGCGGAATCGTGCGCCATTGTTGATGCGCAAGTGACCACGCCGAAATCGGCAGCATGAGCAGCGCGCCCATGCCGAACATCCACGCCACCACGCGCCGCGGCGAGAGGCGCGCCATGTCCGGCTTGGAGAGGACGAGATAGAGTGCGTAGCAGAGGCAGTTGCCGACGATCATCACCGCGCCGAGGAGCGAGCGCGCGGTGCCGTGAAAGCCTTCGCCGCCCACCACGAGCAACGCTCCCGCCGCGGCCAGTGCGATGCCGCCGATCTTGTTTGCGGTGGCGCGCTCGCGGCCGAGGGCGATGGCTGCGGCCAGCGCGAAGACGGGAATGGTGGTGATGAGAATCGCCGCGACGTGCACGGACGTCAGCGCGAGCCCGCCGAGAAACAGCGTCTGATTGAAGACCACGCCGAGAAGCGAGAAGAGCGTCACGCGCTTCGCGTCCCTGCCGGCCAGTGGGGGAGTGCTGTCGTATCGCACGACGAGCGCCAGCACGATCGCCGATCCCACTACGCGCAGCCACGCAAAGACGAGCGGCGCGAACGCGCGCATCCCGAGCTTCGAGATCAGGTAGTTGAGCGAGAAGAAAAACGCGACCGCGAAGAGCGCGGTGTGGACGCGGAGACGGGAAGGCATGACGACGAAGGGGAGTTAACCGCCGCCTCTCACGCTTCCTCCGCCTCCACCCACACATCGTGATAGCGCACGGGCGGCGGCACCAGCGACGTGCGCACGCCGCGCACCTGCGGCCTGTGCAGCACGAAGAGGCGTTCGTGGAAGAGCAGGGCGAGCGGCGCTTCGCGAATGACCATCTGATCGAGCTGCCGGTAGATCGAGGTGCGGTGCTCGATGTCGTTCGAGCGGCGCGCCTCCATGATCTGGCGATCGACTTCCGGGTTGCGGAAGTGCAGACCGAACACCGAGGTCGCATCGGTGTGGAAGAGGACGAAGAAGAAGTTGTCGGGATCGGGAAAGTCGGCGTACCAGTTCGCGCAGTAGATGCTGCCGTGGCCGGGATGGGCGAGCGGCGCGCGTGCGGTGGAGGCGTCGTGCCGCGTGACGTTCACGCGGATGCCGATCGCATCGAGGTCTTCGATGATCAGCGGCACGAGGCCCGAGTTGTTGAATTCGTCCGTGTCCCACGTGCGGTACTCGACCGTGAAGCCTTGCGCCTGGCCGCCTTGCCGCATCAGCGTGCGCGCGCGCTCCGGGTCGTGCGAGAAGCCGCGCAGATTTGGATCGAAGCCGAGGAGACCCGGCGGGAGGATGGAGTGCGCGACGACACCGAGGTTCGCGTAGACGCGCTCGTTCAGCCGCTCGCGATTGATCGCGTAATTCAGCGCCTGGCGGATCTCCACGCGATTGAACGGCGGCGCGGAGTTGTCGTAGCCAAGGTACGACGTGTGGAGTTGCACGGTGGTGAGGAGATACGGCGCGAAGCGCGGATCGCGGCGCAGGTCGTTGACGACGGTGAGCGGAATGCCGTGCGCCACATCGAGCTCGCCGCGCACGAATGCGTCCGAGACATCGCGGAAGCTGCGCAGGTCGAGACGGAAGCGCACCTCATCGAGCAGCGGCTGGCCGGGCACGTAGTACTCGCGATTCTTCTTGAGCACGACGCGCTGCCCTTCGCTCGCTTCGTCGACGCGATACGCGCCGGCGCCGGTGCCCTTCAGGCGGAAGCGCTCCGCATCGCGCGCCTCTTCGATCGGCACGATCCCGCACTCGTGCATCGTGAGCAGCGAAAGGAAGAACGCCACCGGCTCGTCGAGGTAGATCTCCAGCGTTTGCGGATCCTTCACCACAACGCCGGAGAGCGTGCGCGACTTGCCGCTCAGCACATCCTGCGCGCCGCGCACGTTGCGCAGAATCCACGCGCCGCTCGACTTCGTTTCCGGCAGCAGCAGGCGCAGGAACGTTTCGTACACGTCCTTCGCTTCGAGCGTGCGGCCGTTGTGGAAGCGCACGTTGCGCCGCAGGTAGAAGCGGTAGAGGTGCCCCTGTTCGAGCACTTCCCAGCGCTCGGCGAGATCGGGGACGAGCTCCGCGCCTTCGCCATACGCGACGAGCTTGGAGTGGATCGCGTGCGACATGAAGCCGAGCGCGTTCGCTGACGTGTACGCGGGATCGAACGTCAGCTTCTGCCACAACACCGTGGCCGTGGTGATGCTGCCGCCTTCGTTCGGAGTGGGGAGTGTGAAGCGGCCGAGCTCCTGATTGAGGAGCGTCGACTCGTGGCTCAGCGTGTTCGACATCTGATTCAGCTCGCTGACGCCGAAGCTCGATTCGCGCGCGCCCTGTTTGATGACGCCCATCGACTTGACGATGGCGGAGCTTTCCGCCGCCAGGATCGACGTCGACTCGAGCACGTTCTGCACGAGCCCCATGATGTTTTCCATGGCCCGGCTGATGGCGCGGCTGCCGGTTTCCTGCTCGCTCATGGCGCGCTTGAGGTGCTTGGTGTAATCGCGCACCATGGCCGCCTGCTCGCCGATCTTGCGCGAGGTCTGCGACTGCTGCTGCGTCGCGGACGCGGTCTGCTGCACCATCTTCGTCACTTCTTCGATGGCCGCCGTCGCCGCGGCGCTGCCGCGCGCCTGTTCCTCGGTCGCGCGCGCGATTTCCTGAATCGATGACGTGGAGCGATCGGTGAGCTCGAGGATCTTGTCGAGCACCTGCGCCGCGCGCGCGGTCAGGCCGACACCGTCGTTCACGCGATCGGCGCTGAGCGTCATCTGATCGGCCGCGCGTCCGACACCTTTCTGCACGTTCTGGATGAGGGTGCGGATCTCTTCCGTCGACACGGAGGTGCGCTCGGAGAGATCGCGAATCTCATCGGCGACGACGGCGAAGCCGCGACCACGTTCGCCCGCCTGCGCAGCGATGATCGCGGCATTCAGCGCCAGCAGATTCGTCTGGCCGGCGATGTCGTCGATGACGCGCACGATGTCGCCGATTTCCTGCGAGCGCTCCGCGAGATCGCCCAACGCGCCTTTCGCTTCTTCGACGGAGACCTGGATCTTGCGCATGCCGTCGACGGTGCCTTCGACGGCGACGCGGCCTTCGTTCGCCGCATCCTTGACGTACCGCGCCAGCTCCGACGATTGCTTCGCCGATTTCCCGATCTCCTCGGTCGTCGCATTCATCTCCACCATCGAGCTGGCGGTCTGCAGTGCGAATGAGGAGAAGCTCTCCGTGTTCGTCGCCACTTCATTGATCGACGCGATCATCTCTTCGATCGCGGACGCGGTCTGCTCGACGAATTCGGAGAGCGTGTCCGCGATGCGGCTCACTTCTTCGATCGACGCCGACATCTCCAGGATCGACGTGGAGGTTTCTTCCGCGTTCGCGGAGAGCTCTTCCATGTTCTGGCGCACGTTGTTGATCGATTGATCGATCTGCGTGACGGAGGAGGAAGTGGTTTCGGTGGAGTCGAGCTGCTCGGTGGCGCTCTTCGCGAGCACGCGCGACCGTCCGCTGATTTGTTCGCTGACTTTGGAGACGTCGGTGGCGAGCTGGCCGAAGCGGCGGATGGTGCGCTCGAGATTCGCGACGAGCGCGCGCATCGCGGCCGCCATGCGTGCCGATTGCGTGGCGTTGAGGATGTCGCGGCCGGAGAGAGCGAGGTCGCCGGCGGTGATGCGATCGAGGAGTTGGATTGCCCCTTCGCGCTTGGCCACGACGCGGCTGAGCCACACCTGAAAAACCGCGATGGATACGCCGCTGGCCAGGGCGGCCGCGACCATGATGCGCCACCAGAGGGAGCCGTTCATTCCTGGAATCAGGAGCAGGAACAAACCGAAAAATGCGAGGCAGGCCACGATCAGGACCCACATCTGCTGAGTCCGCCCGAAGTATCGGATCTTCATAGAGTTCCCGAGGGTCGATGCTACCATGCGACCCGGTGAAGGACTACTTTTCCGCGCGGCGGGAGCTGGTCGATCGCACCCTCGCCTCCGTTGCCGCGCGCGTCACCGCCCCCGCCGTTCTCGACGCGCCACTGAAGCGCTCGCTGTCTTCGCCCGGCAAGCGCGTTCGCGCCGTTCTTCTCATCGCAGTGGGGGAGGCTTTGGGCGCGAAACCGGAGCGTCTCGCGCCGGCCGCCGCGGCGATCGAGATGATCCACACCTCATCGTTGATCCTCGACGATTTGCCGTCGATGGACGACGCGCTGCTGCGGCGCGGCGAGCCGACGCTGCACCGCGCGTTCGGCGAGGACCTGGCCATTCTCGCGTCGGTGGCGCTGCTCAATCACGCGTATGGATTGGTGGCCGAAGCGCACGCCGATCTTTCGCCGCGACGCTGGCCAATGCCGCAGGTGCTGCAGCGCGTGTTCGACGCCGTCGGTTGGGACGGGACGATCGCGGGAGAAGCAGTCGACCTGCACAGCGAAGGATCGCGACTCGATTTCGACACGCTCGAGTACATCCATTCGCGCAAGACGGGCGCGCTGTTCGTGGCCTCCGCGGCGGTGGGCGCGATGCTGGCGAACGTCCATCCCGCACCGCTCCAGCGCATCGAAATCTTCGCCAAAAACCTCGGCCTGGCCTTTCAGATCACCGACGACGTTCTCGACGTCACATCGAATCCCGAAACGCTGGGCAAGGATGTGGGGAAAGACGAGCAGCGCCTGACGTTCGTGAAGCTCGCGGGCGTAGAGGGCGCGCGGAAGTTGAGTGAGGAGCTGGTGGAGACGTCGATCACCGCGATCGAGCCGCTCGGCGCGGCGGCGAAGCCGTTGCGCGATCTGGCGGTGCTGGTGCGGGATCGAGTGCGGTGAGGGCTGGCGCGTTGCGGCGTCGATTCACACCGTCCTCGACAGGAATGAAACGCACTCGCGCCGCATTAACACCGCTCGCTTGCCAACGGTGTGCGATGTGGTATCTTGCGCGCCGCTTTCGCGGCCACCTGCCCAGGTAGCTCAGTTGGTAGAGCAGAGGACTGAAAATCCTCGTGTCGGCGGTTCGATTCCGTCCCTGGGCACCACTTCCTCCTCTCCCTCGCCGCGCTGAAAATCCAATCCGCGATCGCCTCACCAGCGTAGAGTCAGACAAAACGAATCTGGAGGTCCGCCGATGCGTCGGATTGCGATCGTTCTCGCGCTGTTGATCACTGCCACCGTCACGCGTGCTGCCGAGGTGAAGACGGCGGGGATCAAGATGATCCCGGTGTCGGGCGGCAAATACCGCGTCTGGACGAAACGCATGGGTCACTCGCCCGTGAAGATGCTCACGCTGCACGGCGGGCCGGGAGCGACGCACGAGTACCTCGAATCGTTCGAGGACTTCCTGCCGCAGCAGAACATCGAGTTCTACTACTACGACCAACTCGGCTCCGGAAACTCCGATCAGCCCGATGATGCGTCGCTCTGGACGCTCGACCGCTTCCGCGGCGAAGTCGAAGACGTCCGCGCCGGTCTGGCGCTCGATCACTTTTATCTCTACGGCAGCTCGTGGGGCGGGATGCTCGCCATCGAGTACGCGCTCGCGCATCCCGAACATCTGAAAGCGGTCGTGATCTCCGACATGACGGCGAGCATCGACTCGTACGTGAAATACGCGAACGAGCTCCGCGCGCAACTGCCGAAGGAAGACATCGCCATCCTCGACAAGTACGAGGCGACCGGCGACTACAACAATCCCGAGTACCAGCAGGTGATGATGGAGAAGGTCTACACGAAGCACCTCTGCCGCCTCGACACGTGGCCGGAGCCGCTCGAGCGCGCGTTCCGCCATCTCAACCAGCAAATCTACAACACCATGCAGGGACCGAACGAGTTCGTCGTCACGGGCAATTTGAAATCGTGGGATCGCTGGAACGATCTCGCGCGTATCAAGGTGCCGGTGCTGCTGATCGTCGGCAAGTACGACACGATGAGCGTCGACGACATGCGGCGCATGGGCGAGCTGATTCCGCATTCGCGTTTCGTCGTGCTGCCGAACGGCAGCCACATGGGCATGTGGGACGATCAGGAGAACTACTTCCGCGCGCTCACGCAGTTCGTCCACGACGTCGAAGCGGGGACGTTCAAGGCCGATCCGAAGCCGGCGCAGACCGCAGCGCGCTGACGAACGTTTGCGTTCGCGCTGCCGCAATGTGCGGTGAGCGCTTTGCGCGTTTTCACGCGGATCACGTGACATCGAGTGAATCCACTACACTGCTGACGTTCCCGCCCCTCACCGGCCGACGTCAGGAGGCTTCATGCCCCGTTCTCTCCCCCGGTTGCTGCTGTTCACCATCCTCGGTGTCCTCGTCTCTGCAGCACCGCTCGCCGCGGCCACGCGTACGTGGACCGGCACGGCCTCCACACAGTGGTCGAACGCCGGCAACTGGGGCGGAACCGCTCCCTCTACCGGCGACGATCTCGTCTTCCCGGCCGGTGGCGCGAATCAGTCGACGGTCAATGACTATGCCGCCGGCACGCTCTTCAACTCCATCACCATCAGCGGCAGCGGCTACACGCTCGGCGGCAACGCCATCATCCTCGGCGCGGGCGGGCTGACCTCCAGCGCCACCGACGGCACGATCAATCTCACGACGATCACGCTCGGCGCGTCACAGACCTGGACGACGCCGACGCTCACCTCGTTGTACATCGTGAACAGCGCCGTGCAGCTGAACGGAAACACGCTCACGTTCGACGATGCGTCGTCCTCGGTCATCGTCACAGTGAATGGCGTGATCTCCGGAACGGGAGCGATCGTCAAGAACCTGGGCGGGATCCTCGAGCTCAACGGCGTCAACACGTACGCCGGGCCGACCACGGTCAATGCCGGTTACCTCGATGCCGGCTCCAGCACCGCGGCCGGCGTGGCCGACGGCATCGCGGCGAACGGCACTACGGTCAACGCCGGCGCGTCCTTCGCCGTGCTCAATGGCGTGACACTCGGCAACGAGTGGATCACCGTCACCGGCTTCGGCCAGAGCAACAACGGCGCGCTCCAGAACGGTTGCGGAACCGCCGTCTACAACGGACCGGTGGTCATCAGCGGCAGCATCCTGCGCATTCTTTCGTGCGGCCCCGGCGGCGCGACGACGTTCAACGGCGCGATCAGCGGCGGCGCGACGACCATCGAAATCGTCGGCAGCAGTCCGCTCACGTTCACCAACTCCGCGAACTCGTTCACCGGCAATCTGGTCATCCAGACCTTCACCACGCCGTTCACCGTGAACATCGGCGCGAACAACGCCATCCCGGCGGGCGTGACCGTCGATGTAGAGACGAATGAAACGCTCGCCCTCAACAACTTCAACGACACGATCGCCGGCCTCGCGGGCGACGGCAACGTCAGTCTCGGCAGCGGCACGCTCACCATCGCCGGCACCACCACCGGCACGTTCAGCGGCGCGATCAGCGGCACCGGCAATCTGGTGCTGAGCGGCGCGCAAACGCTTTCGCTCACCGGCGCGAACACCGCCACCGGCACACTCACCGACATGGGCTCCGGCCTCGTCATCAGCGGCGCCGGCTGGCCCGGCCCGGTGATGCTGAACAACGGTTCGTCGGCCGGCCTCTCGAACAGCACGACCATCGGGCCGCTCACCGTCACCAACTCGCAGGTCACGCCGGGTGGCGGCGGCACCGGGATCGCCAACACCGGCAATCTCACCTTTCTCGCCGGCGCGCAGTACCACGTGCTGCTGAACGGCACGACCGCAGGCTCCTTCAGCCGCCTGAACGTCACCGGCACGGTCTCCCTCGGCGGCGCGCAGCTGATCGTGACGCCCGGGGCCACGTTCCCGGCAGGAACGCAGTTCATCGTCATCGACAACGATGGCGTCGATGCGGTGACCGGCACGTTCGGCGGTCTCGGGAACGGGGCGACGTTCGCCGCGGGCGGCCAGAACTTCACGGTCAGCTACACCGGCGGCACAGGCAACGATGTGGTGCTGACCGCCGCCGGCACGACCACTACGACGACGTTGCTCTCCTCCGCGAATCCATCGACGTTCGGGCAGAACGTGACGTTCACCGCCACAGTCTCGCCGAACGGCGGCGTGCCCACGCCGACCGGCACCGTCAGCTTCTTCAACGGCGCGACGCTGATGGGTTCGAGCGCGGTGAACGGCGCGGGCGTGGCCACGTTCTCGACGAACGCACTCACGCTCGGCCTGCATCAAATCACCGGCGTCTATAGCGGTGACGCGAACTTCACCGGCGGCACCTCGAGCCCACTGCCGCAGCAGGTGAACCAGGCTTCGACAACCACCGGCCTGACGTCGTCGGCCAATCCATCGACGGCTGGGCAGTCGGTGACCTTCACCGCCACGGTCACTCCCGCGAACGGCGGCGCGCCCACCGGCACCGTCAGCTTCTACGACGGCGTCACGCTCCTCGGCTCCGGCACCTTGAACGGCGCCGGCGTGGCGACGTTCTTCACCAGCACGCTTGCCGTCGGTCCGCATTCAATTACCGCCACGTACAACGGCGATACGAACTTCACCGGCAGCACGTCGGCGCTGCTCAGTCAGGCCGTGAACTCGGCCGTGGCCGTGCCGGCGCTCGATGCGCGCGCACTCGCCGCACTCGCGCTGTTGCTCGCCATCGCGGGCGCGTGGTGGCTGAAGCGGTAAGCAGCTTTTTCGCATCGACATTTTAGTGAAGCGCGGGACTCTTGCCCGCGCTTTTCATTTTGCGGCCTATATTGCTGTCGAGGATCCCGCCAATGTCCGAAGCAGCCGAAACGCAGCTCGCGCGGTTTCTTGCACGCTATTCGCCGGAAGTGGCCGCAGTCGCGCGTGACGCACGCGCTGCGCTGGCCGCACGCATGCCGCACGCCGTGCAGCTCGTGTACGACAACTACAACGCGCTGGTGATCGTGTTCGGACCGAGTGAGAAAGCATCGCAGGCCGTCTTCTCGCTCGCGCTCTATCCGCGCTACGTGACCTTCTTCTTCGCGAACGGCGCGTCGCTCGACGATCCCGCGCAAGTGCTGAAAGGCGCAGGACGCGTGGTGCGCCACGTCGTGCTGCGCAGCGCAGAGGATTTCGAGCGGCCGGAGATTCGTGCGCTGATGAAGCAAGCGCTGGACGGCGTTACCTTCGATGAGAGCGTCGACGCGCGACTCGTCATCAAATCGATCTCCGCGAAGCAGCGTCCGCGCAAGCCAAGCCGTTAGTCCCTGGGAGGCATGGCGAGTTGCCGGCGGAAGAGATGACCTGTACAGTATGTCTGTCCACCAAGCCGGAGATCTCAAAGCATGCCGATCGAAACGACGTACACGCAAGCTCGCGCAAACTTGAAAGCGCTTCTTGATGAAGTCGCCGAGAATCGCGAGCAGGTGATCATTCATCGCCGAGGTGGTGATGACGTCGCATTGATCGCCGCCGATGAGCTGCGCGGGTTGCTGGAAACCGCGCATTTGCTGCGTTCGCCGAAAAATGCGCAAAGGCTCCTCGCCGCACTTCGCCGAGCGCAGGCGGCGTCAGGCCGCGCAGATACTGTCGATCAGCTGCGCAAGCAGCTTGGGCTCGACAAAGAATGATCGCGCGTGGCGTCCCATCGAAAGCGAATCACCGTTTTCCACACCGAGTTTCGTGAGGACCTTCGCTACTGGGTGGAGACAGATCGCCGGATCGCGTTGCGTGCGTTGGAGATCGTTGAAGCGATTCTCCGCGATCCGTTCACCGGAATCGGCAAGCCGGAACCGCTGAAGTATCTCGCATCGGGCACATGGTCTCGGAGGCTGACGCAGGAACACCGGATCGTTTACCTCGTGTCGAATGACCGCATCGACTTCCTCCAGGCGAGGTATCACTACTGAGCCACCGCCGGCGGTGACGAGCTCGCAAGCCGATTTCCTCCAAGAAAATCCCCACGGCTCGCATCGTGCTACACTCGTTTTCGCCGTCATCGATGGCGGCCTTGCCGCCTAATCCTCGGCGCCGAGGAACGGGGGAACCAAAGCGACGGCTTGCCACCGTCCGGGGTGAATCGAGCCAAAAGCTCGTAGGGCTTCCAGCCCGAATCCGACAGCTAACCTCGTAGGCAGCCGGAAGGCAGGCCAACGCAAACGCCGCGAAGCAATTCGCGGCGTTTGTCATTTCCGCGCAGCTATACTCACCCGCGCATCGCGTGAACGAACACTTCGACGAATTTCAGCAGCGCATCGGATACACGTTCCAGCGGCAGGACCTCCTGCGCCGCGGTCTGACGCACAAGTCGTACTCGCATGAAGCGAAGGACGAAGCCGTGCGCCACAACGAAACGTTCGAATTCCTCGGCGACTCCGTGCTCGGCTTCGTCGTCGGCGATCTGCTCTTCCGCCACTTCCCCGAGCTCGACGAAGGCGCGCTCTCGAAGATGAAAGCGTTCCTCGTCAGCGCCCCGAGCCTCGCCAAAAAAGCGCGCGAGTACGGCATGGGCGACGTGATCCTCCTCGGCGTCGGCGAAGAGAAAACCGGCGGCCGCAAGAAAGACTCGCTGCTCGCGAATCTCTTCGAAGCGGTGATCGCCGCGATTTATCTCGACGGCGGCATTGAGCCGGCGCGAAGTCTCATCGAGCGCACGTTCAGCGACGCCATCACATCGATCGACGAGCAGGATCTGCTCTTCCAGGACTACAAGACCGCGCTGCAGGAGCTGGCGCAGGGACGCGGGCTGCAGCTGCCCGAATACAACGTCGTCGGCGAAGTCGGCCCCGATCACGACAAGACGTTCGTGGTCGACGTGAAGGTCGGCAGCTTCACGACGCGCGGCGAAGGATCATCGAAGAAAGAGGCGCAGCAGCAGGCCGCCAAACAGGCATTGCGGGAATTCACCTCACGCTAGTGCGCAAGCTCGCCACCGCCGCCGTCCTCACGCTCCTCCTCGTTTTTCCCGCGCATTCGCAATCGATGCGCAACGCCGATCTCGATCGCGTGAAAGACGAGATCGCGAAATTGCGCAAACGGCTCGACAACGTGCGGCAGCTGGCGCAGAGCGCGGAGCGCGAATTGGAAGAAGTCGATCTCGAGCTTGGCATCCGCACGCGCGAACTGGAGCTGGCCGTCGATCAGGAGCGGCGGCTGGCAGCGGAGCAGGATGCGATCCGCACGCAGATCGATGCGCTCACGCCGCGCATCGCGCATCAAAAAGCCGACCTCCGCCAGCGCCTCGTGGCGCTCTACCGCCTCGGCCGCCTCAGTTACCTCCGCGTGCTGCTCTCGCTCGACGGCGAGCGCAATCCGATCGAAGCGATCTCGATCCTCAGCTACCTCGTCTCGCATGACGCGCGCTCCGTGTCGCGATTCCAGCTGCTGCAGACGCAGCTTGCCTCGCGGCAGACGGCGCTGGCGGAGCGGGGAAGGCAACTCGCTGCGACGCGCGCGGTCGTCGAAGAACGCCGCCGCGCGGTCGCTTCGTCGCACGAACAGAAGCAGAAGCTGCTGGCCACGCTGCGCTCGCAGGAGTACGGACAGGCTCAACAGCTCGCCGCGCTCGAAGAGAAAGCGCGGCGATTGCAGCGGCTGGTCGGCGTGCTCACGCAGCAGAACCGCGGCGCTATTCCGCCGAACGCCGCCGACATCGGCAGCGTCAAAGGAGCGCTGGCGTGGCCGGTCACCGGCGAGCTGGTGGAACGCTTCGGCAAGCAGCGTAACCCGAAGTTTTCAACCGTCACCACCAACAACGGGGTGAAAATCGAAGCCGCTCCCGGCACACCGGTGCGCGCCATCTTCAATGGAACAGTTCTTTATTCACAGTGGTTCAAGGGATACGGCAACTTGATCATTCTGGATCACGGAAACCGCGTCTTTTCGCTGTACGGAAACGTGAAGGCGCCCGCCATTGCCGTCGGCGACCGCATCACGACCGGCCAGCCGATTGCAGGAGTGGGCGAGAGCGAAGACGCTACGACGGGGTATCTCTACTTCGAGATTCGACAGGACAACCGGCCGGAAGATCCGCAAAAGTGGTTGCGCTGACAACATGACGAAACGAAAGATCGCATTCCTCACTCTGTCCGTCGCCCTGATGGTCACGTTGCTCGCCGGTGCGGTCTTCGGACAAGCCGCCGCGAACGCCGGGCCGAAGGACAACATCTATCGGTACCTGAGCATCTTTTCCGAGGTTTTTGACCTCGTGAGAAGCAACTACGTGGAGCAGGTGTCGAGCGAACAGCTGCTCGACGGCGCCTTCTCCGGCGTCACCGACGCCGTGGACGAGTTCAGCTACTACGTGCCGCCCGCGCAGATGCCGGGCTACAAGAACTACGTCGAGAGCGAAGACAACGGCGTCGGCCTGATCGTCACCAAGCGATTCGGCTATGCGTACGTCATCGCGCCGGTGGAAGGCTCGCCGGCGAAGAAGGCGGGCGTCGAGCGCGGCGATTTCATCGAAAAGATCGACGGGCAGCCGACCGTGAAAATGTCGGTCTGGCAGATCCGCAATGCGTTGCGCGCCAACGACAAGCCGGTGCACATCCAGGTGCTGCGCGGCGGCCAGACCAAGCGCGACGAGTTCACGCTGCAGCCGGCCACGTATCACCCGGTGGCGCTCGAAACGAAGTCGTTCGACGGCGTCGCGTACATCCGCATTCCGTTTTTCGAAAAGGGGACGGCGGCGCAGTTCCGCTCCGCGCTCAATGACGTGCGGACGAAGGGCGTGCGCAAGCTGATCGTCGACGTGCGCGGCAACGCCGGCGGCTCGATCGATGATGCGATCGCCGCGGCGGACGAGCTGCTCACCAGCGGCTTGATCACGACGCTGGAAGGCCGAAAGGTCGAAGAGAAGCGGTGGCAGGCCGATCGCGCCACGTCGTTCGATGGCGACATCGAAGTGCTCACCGACACGTCGACGGCGTCCGGCGCGGAGATCTTCGCGGCCGCGCTGCACGGCAACAACCGCGGCAAGCTCGTGGGCGTGACGACGTACGGCAAAGCGATCGTGCAGCGCTTCATCCCGCTGGCGAGCGGCGGTGGCGTGCAGATGACGGTGGCGCACTACACGACGCCGGACCTCAAGCCGATCAAAGAGACGGGCGTGAAGCCGGACGTGATGGTCGACCTCACGGTGCAGGCCATCCGCGACCCGAACGCGAAGCCGGGCACCGAGCCGAAAGAAGATCTGATCCTCGAGAAAGCGCTGCAGCTGTTCGGCAGCGCGGACAGCGCGGGCGCGAAGAAAGCGGCGTAGCCGCGCCACCGCCCGACCGGGACGACCGGGAGAAGGCTCAAAGGCGCACAGGCTCAAAGGCTCACAGTTCACTCTGTGAGCCTTTCGCATTTCTGGCGAGAGCGCAGCCGATTCGCTCACCCCACAGGCGCACACGCGACGCTCGCGCAGCACGCGCTCCTCTGAGCGCATGAGCCTATGAGCCCATGAGCCTAACCCCCCGTCGCCTCGACTCACGCCACAGGCGCCCACGCGACGCTCGCGCAGCACGCGCTGCTCTGAGCCCATGAGCCTATGAGCCCATGAGCCTAACCCCCGCCGCCTCGAAGCACGCCACAGGCGCACCCGCGACGCTCGCGCAGCACGCGCTACTTTGAGCCTGTGAGCCTTTGAGCCTTCTCCCGGTCGGCCCCGGGCGTAAACGTTCCCTCCCTCCCCACCGTCTACAATCACGAGACACGCAATGGAACTTCTCCTCTGGCGCTGGAGCACCACCGCGCAGATCACTTCTGCGCTGATGATCGCGCTCTTCTTTTTCGTGCTCAGCCGCTCCGTGCGTCGCGTCGAGCTCACGCCCTGGCTCATCGCCTTCGTCGCCAACCTCGGCGCGCTCGCCGTGACCAGCGTCTTCTGGCTGGCGCGTCCTTCCTCGCCCCTCGTCTTCGGTCTGCTGCGCTGGGGCTACTTTTTCGCGAAGACGCTCTTCGTCGTCGCGCTTGCCATCGGCGCATCCGCGTTCATCCGCGGACGCATCACGCGCGTGACGCGCCGCGTGTTGCTGATCGTCGCGGTCGTCACTGCCATCGCCACGCTGCTCTTCCCGAGCATCAGTCTTCTCGGCCTCGTGCAATCCGCCGCCATCGCGCTCGTTCTCGGCGGCGGCGCGCTGCTGCTCATCGCGCGGCGCAGCGGTGGCTCCGAATGGCTCGCCTTTGGCTTCAGCGTGCGCGCAGTGCTGGCGATCGTGGAGACGTTCGCGTACGCCACGCGCGTCGTGCCGAATCGCTGGTCCGCCGAGAAGATCATCGACATCTTCCTGGCCTCGCATTCGTCATTCGATACCGGCGCGGAGTGGGCCATCGCGCTCGGCTGCCTGCTCATGCTGCATCGCGTCATCCAGCATGAGCTGACGCAATCGAACGAAGACCTGCTCGCCGCGAAAGAAGCGCTGCAGGAGCTCGTCGATCACGATCCGCTCACCAACCTCGCCAACCGCCGCGCGCTCGCGACGATCTTCGAGCAGACGCACGACGCCGCGATCTTCTTCTTCGACCTGAACGACTTCAAAGGGATCAACGATTCGTACGGTCATCACGCCGGAGATGAATGCCTGAAGCGCTTCGCACGCGCACTGGAGAGCAGCTTCCGCCCCGAAGATCATGTGGTGCGCTACGCGGGCGATGAGTTTGTCGTCATCGCGCCGAACGCGACGCCGGAGTCGCTGATGAACCGCATCGAAGTGCTGCGCGAGCGTTTGCGTTTCGAGCGCGCCGGCCGTCCGGACATCCGCTTCGCCGTCGGCTGGTCGCGCTGCGAACGCGGCACGGATGTCGAAGCGGCGATCCGCGCGGCAGACGCGTCGATGTATCGCGATAAAGCCACGGCCATCGCGCGAGCGCAATAAGAGCGGTGCGGCGCGTTACAATCGCGTGATGCGCATGGAAGGCCGGGGGGATGGGCGCAGTTCGTTTCGCACGATCGCGATGTTGATGGCGATTCCGGTCGCCGCCATCGCGGTCTTCTTCATCTGGAACGCATTCAACGGCGGTGAGACGCCGAAGGAAGCGTGGCGCGATTTCCGCGGCAAGCCGCCGCGCGCGACTCCAAATGCGACGCAGCCGGTGCAGGCGTCCGCGTCCGCGCCCGTCGAGACCGCGCTGCCGCGCATCACGAAGAAGGCCCGCAGCCGTCACGGCGAGATCGTCCTCATCATCGACGACCTCGGCTTCGAAGGGCAGGCTCTCGATCGCATCATGTCGCTCGACCCGAACATCAACTGCTCAATCCTGCCGAACGGCACGCGCGTCACCGAATTCGCCGACGCGCTGTACGCGCGCAACTTCGAGATCCTCTGCCACCTGCCGATGGAGCCGGTGGGTGGAGTCTCGCCCGGTGCGAACGCGATCCTCACTTCGATGCCCGACGAACAGATCGCGCGGCTCACGCGCGAGAACATCGAAGCGGTGCCGCACGCGCGCGGCGTGAACAATCACATGGGCTCGCGCGCCACCGCCGATCGCCGCGTGATGCAGACCGTGCTGCGCTCGATGCCGGAAGGGCTCTACTTCATCGATTCGCGCACGAGCGGCCAGTCGGTTGCCGGCGCGATGGCGAAGGAGATGAAGATCCGCACGGCCTCGCGCAACGTCTTCCTCGACGACACCGCCACGGAAAACGAAGTCCGTCGCCAGCTCGCGAATCTCGCCGAAGACGCAGCCAAAAACGGCCGCGCCATCGGCATCGGCCACCCGCACCCGTCCACGCTGAACGTGCTCGAAGCCGAGCTGCCGAAGCTGCGCGCGGAAGGGTTCAAGTTCGTTCGCGCGAGCAGCGTGGTGCGGTAATGCTGCTTTCGCTTTTCCTGATCGACCTCGCCGCCGGCCTCTATCTCTTTCTCCCGCTCGTCGGGCGAAGAAATGCGGGCGCGAAGTTTTATCGAATGACGTTCTTGATCTGCGGCGCGCTGGCGATCTTCGCTGCGCTCTCACACGCGATGGCCGGCCGGCGCGATCTCGCCATCGCAGACACAGTCGCCGTCGCGCTCACCGCATTGTTTTGGTTCGTCTTTCGTTATCCGAAGCGCTTCGTGTTCCGCGCATTGGCTGTGGTCACCGGCGCGGCATATCTCGCAGCCGCGCTGCTCGCGTTTCATGCGGCCATGCGGCCCGCGAACGTGTTCTGGAGCATCGCCGGCGCGCTCGCCTCGATCGCGCTCCTCGGCAGCGTCACGCAGGCCATGGTTCTCGGCCACTGGTATCTCGTCGTGCGCGGCATGGCCATCGATCCGCTGAAGCGACTCGCGCTCGCCACGCTCGTCGCCGCCGTCGCGCGCGTGTTGCTCGTGATCGTTGTGCTCGCCGCCGATTGGCCGAATCCCGCGCTGCGCAACATCTTCTTCTGGATGCGCGCGGGTTGGGGTTTGCTCGGGCCGCTCTTTCTCTTCCCGATGGTGTGGGGCACGGTGAGGATCCGCTCCACGATGGCCGCCACCGGCATCCTCTACGTCGACGTCGTCGCCGTCGTCATCGGCGAAGTCCTCGGCGGCTGGCTCGCCGCCACGACGCACGTCCCGCTGTAGCTAGTTGTGGTGCCCTTCTTCCGCGCCCGGCGGTGCGGCACCGTAGACGTGGCGATCGTGAATCACCAAGTCGAACGGCTTCAGCGCGGGATTTTGCGGATAGCCGCGATGCACGGACTGGCATTCGTAGCAGACGATGACGTTCTTCACGATCCGCCAGATCACGTAATCGAGGATCGTCACCGCCACGAGCGAAATGAAATAGGTGAACGGCGCGAGGATCGAGCCGATGACGACGAGCGTCACGCCGGTGGTGCGATTGAAATCCTTCTGAAAGTAAAGCTCAGCGTGATCGCAGGCGGCGCAGCGATCGATGAGCGTGCCTTCCGGCGGCGCGGCGACAGGGGAGGGCGTGCTGCATTCCTCGCATGCGCGCGGCGGCTCGCCCGCGGAACGAGCGAGCCGGGTTTCGCATTGTGCGCAGAGGAAGTGGACGGACGCCATTGCGGCGGCGCCGCGGTTAGCGCGCGCGCTCGAGGTAACGGTTCTCGCTCGGGTCGACGATGATCTCTTCGCCGTCCGTCACGAACGGCGGCACCTGCACGACCACGCCGTTCTCCAGCGTGGCAGGCTTGTAGGACGATGACTGCGTCGCGCCCTTCACCATCGGCTGCGTCTCTTTGATGCGCGCCTTGATGGTCTTCGGCAGTTCGACGCCGAGAGGTTTGTTGTCGTGGAACTGCACCTGGATTTTCAGGCCGGGCGAGAGCCACGCGGCGGCGTCGCCGAGGTCTTCTTCGGAGATTTCGATCTGCTCGTAGTTCTCCGTGTTCATGAAGTGATGCGCGTGGCCGTCGGAGTAGAGGTACTCCATCTCGTGCTGGCTGATGTACGCCTGCTCCACTTCGTCGCCGGAGCGGAAGCGGTGCTCGAACTGGTTGCCGGTGCGGAGGTTGCGCAGCTTCGCCTGGACCATCGCACGGAGGTTTCCCGGCGTGTGATGGCGAAAGTCCATCACTTTGCAAAGGTCTCCTTCGAAGATGATGACGATGCCTTTGCGGATGTCGTTGGCCTGCATGTGAATCCTTTCGGTTTGGTGATGGGCGAGGGTTAAACTGCGCCGCGCATTCTAGGAGAAAAACGCATGAATCGACGTGTTTTGCTGGCCGCGCTGCTGATCGCGACGGCCTGCCGCCCCGGCGCCGAAGCCCCAAAGCCCACCACGGCCGGGGATATTCCAATCGGCGTGTATGGCGCGCTCACCGGCGGCGAAGCGTCGTTCGGCAACGCGACGGTGGAAGGCGTGAAGCTCGCGGCCGAGGAGATCAACGCCGGCGGCGGCATCCTGGGACGCAAGGTCCGTCTGGTGATCGAAGACGACCAGGGCAAAGCGGAAGAAGCGGCGTCCGTCGTGACGAAGCTCATCACGTCCGATAACGTCCTGGCCATCATCGGCGAGAACTCGTCGAACCAGTCGCTCGCGGCCGCGCCGATCGCGCAGGCGAACAAAGTGGTGATGATCTCGCCGTCATCGACCAATCCGCGCGTCACGCAAACCGGCAATTACATCTTCCGCGTCTGCTTCACCGATCCCTATCAGGGCAAAGCGCTCGCGGCGTTCGTGCGCAAGAACCTCAACCTCACCGGTGCCGCGCTGCTGGTCGACAAGAAGAATGATTACTCGGTCGGCCTCGCCGAATTCTTCACGAAAGACTTCACGGCAAACGGCGGCAAGATCGTCGCGCAGCAGAGCTACAGCGGCGGCGACACGGAGTTCCGCCCGCAGCTCACGACCATTCGCGCGGCCAAACCGCAGGTGCTCTTCATTCCCGGCTTCTACACGGACGTCGGCCAGATCGCCAGTCAGGCGCGCGAGCTCGGCATCGACGTGCCGCTCGTCGGCGGCGACGGCTGGGATTCGCCGAGCGTGATCCAGATCGGCGGCAAGTCGATCGAGAACTCCTACTTTTCCGATCACTACTTCGTCGGCGACACGCGCCCGGTCGTGCAGAAATTCGTCAGCGCGATGAACAAACGCACCGGCCGCAACCCCGAAGCCACAGCCGCGCTGGGCTATGACGCCCTGAACATCTTTGCTAACGCCGCCAAACGCGCCGGCTCACTCGACAAACAAAAAGTGCGCGACGAGATCGCAGCCACGAAGGATTACCAGGGCGTGTCGGGAACGATCTCGATGGGCGCCGATCGCGATCCGATCAAGCCGGTGGCGATGATCAAGATTGAAAACGGACAGATGAACTTCGCGGGGTGGGTGCAGCCGTAGGGGGAGCGGCGCTTACGACGCGCGCCGCTTCTTCGCCGCTGCGGCCCGCGGCATTGCGGAGATGGCGGAGCGCAAAAACGTATTCACGTCTTCGGACGAACGAAACACCTTTGCCACGTCCGCATCGAGCACGATCGCGACGGTCTCGCTAGTCGCCGCTGATGCGAAGCGGTTCGGCCGCGATTTCGAATAGTCGAAGTCGTAATGCTCGCGCAGATCGTCTGCGACGGGACGCGCTGCGCGTGGCCGCGACGAAGCGCGCGCCGTGCTGCTCGATACCTTCGCCCGCGTGCTAGACGTTTTCTTCATGTGTTCTGCGAAGGGACAGGCGTGCTGCCTGCCCCTTCGCTCAATCAAAATCCCTCTACTTCATCGCCTTCATCCGCCGCTCCGCCAGCAAATACGTCGAGCTGGCGATGGACGTCTTCGGCTTCTCCACCTTCTTGTACGCGGCCACGGCGGCATCTTTCGCGCCGTAGTTTTCGGCGATGCGGCCGAGGACGTACCAGTCGTGGGGGGCGGGGTCTTCGCGGCCGGCGGTGTCCATGCTCTGCAGCAGCGCTTCGCGCGCTTCGAGGCTCTTGCCGGTCTCCGCGTACAAGGACGCCACGGTGTGCAGCAACGCGGAGCCGGCGCCGGGCAGTTGCATGGCGCGGCGCGCGTCTTCCAGCGCGTTGTCCAGGTTGTGGCCGGACAGCAGCGCGTTCCACGCGATGTTGTTGTAGTCGTCGGCGGTCGGACGCAGCTCGTCGATGATCTGGCGGTAGTACTTGTCGGATGACGCGTAGTCGCCCTGCTCCATTGCCGCGCCGCCGAGGACGCGCAGCGCGTCGTCATCTTTATCGAAGCGCGCCAGGCGCTCCTTCGAAATCTTCTCGGTATCGCTGAAGCGGCCCAGGCGCGTGTAGACGGAGCTGAGCATGTTGAACGCGACGGCCGAATCAGGCTGCGCCGCGAGCAGGCGCTCGGCGACCTTCGCCGCGTTCGCGTCGTCTTCTTTCACCGCGTAGATGATGGCCAGCGCGTGATCGATCCGCAGCTTCTCGTCGTCCGACGTCGATTTCTCGCGCGCCGCGAGGAGGATCGGCAATGCGCGATCGGACATTTCTTTCGACGGCATCAGCAGCGCCGCGGCTAAACGAATCTCGTCGGGCGTCGCGGTGGCCTTCGACTTTGGCCAGTACTTCGAGAACGGCGAGGAAGCCAGCGTGTCGTCGCCGCCGCCGGACGGATATTCGTCGCGCGCCCAGTTCAGCCACTGCCGCGCCGCTTCGGTCTTGCCCGCGTCGAGCAGTCGCAGCACGCTGAAGCCGATCAGCGACGGCACTTTGTCCGTCGCGCTGATCCGATAGCGATCGCCGTCTTTCACCACGAACGCCGTCTCGTCGTCGCCGTGTGTCGTCGCGGAGCGCGCGCGCACGCGGTAGCCGATTTCGTCGTCGCCGTCCTGCGTGAACGTCGTTTGTCCCAAGCCAATATCGGCGTAGAAGGCGAGCGGGAGATTCTGCTGGCGCGCGATGTTCAGCAGCGCCACGTGCGCCATCTTCTGTTCGCGCTGCGCCGATTCGCTTTCGAAGAACTTCCACTCGTCGGCAGTGAAGTACTCCTTCGCCACCTCCGCGCTGATTCCATCCAGCGAGCCCGCGATCACGAGCCGCTTCACAATGCTCTTCGGATCGTTGGCGGGCAGTTCGATGTCTTCGTAATGCTTCGCCTTCCGCAGCGTTTCGATCTGATTTCGAGCGTCGGCCGAGGGCGATCCCTGCGTCGCTTCCTCGATGAGATCCGCCGCGAGCGGGTACATCCGCATCGTGATCAACACGCCGGCCGCGGTACGTAGCGCTTCCTTGCGGTCGCTCTGGTCGAGCTTCGCCGCTTCGGCGACGGCAGCTTTCGAGCCCTGCGTCGTGGCGGCGAGGAAGACGCGCCAGATGTTGCGCTGCGCGGGCACCTGCGCCGTCTTGATCGCATCGGCCAGCGCGGTGTAGCGCTGCGCGTGCGCGAGCGCATTGAACAGCTCCGGCTCGTACTCTTTCTGGTCGAGGTCTTTGATCAACGCGATGTACTCGTCGATCGCTTCATCGACTTTCGCGTTCTTGCCGAAGAGCAAACCTTCTTCGCCGACTTCGAGCAGCTTCGCCAGTTCGGCGCGCGTCGATTCCTCTTTCGGATCGAGCTCGCGTGCTTTCTTGTACGCCGCGATCGCGCCCGCGAGGTCGAAGCCTTTGCGGAGCGGGCGGCCGAGAAGATCGTGCTCGAGGATGATGCCCTGCATGCGGTAGGCGCGGGCGTATTTCGGATCGAGCGCGATTGCTTTCTTGATCTGCTCGCGCGCCGCGTCGGCCATGCCGCCGGCGAGCAGCGCCTTGGCGATCTCGGTTTGATGCTGCCCTTCTTTCGGATGCAGCGCGGCGAGCTTGCGGAACTCCGTGAGCGCGCCGCCGATGTCGCCGGTGTTCAGTTTCTGCTGGCCGATCTGGTCGAAGCCGACCAGGATCATTTTCGATTCCTGCAGCTCCTTCACGGCCTTCTGCGTCGCTTCGAATTCGCTTGCGGTGAGGCGGCGCTTGCCGCTGTCGAACTTGAAGTTGGCGAGGACGGCGCCGTCGGCGTCCGTCGAATACTCGCGCGTCACGGTCACGGAGCCGTACTGCGTGGTTTCGTTTTGCGGCAGCGTGCGTGCGACGAAACCGGCCGGCGGCACGATGCGGTAGTGCCACTCTTTGACGAACGGACGCGCGAAGACGAAGTCGTTCTTGCGCACCTTGCGCGGCTTCGGATCGTCGGGCTTCTTCTCTTCGTAAGTGCGCAGCGTCCACGGCAGCGCTTCGGCGAAGCTGGAGGGGAAGATGGCCACGGCCGCTTCGCCGTCGCTGCTGATGCCGCGCTGCGCATCGTTCACGTCGATGGTCATGCGGAACGGCTTCGACAGATCGTGCGGATCGGTCGTGTCGAGATTCTTCAGCTCTTTCGCGTTGTACGTCGCCTTCGCGTACTCCTCCATCTGCTCGCGGTACTTCTTGCGATCGGCGGAGACGTAGTAGCGGCGGATCGCGGATTCGTCGGCGCCGCTCGCCTCCGTGATCTCCGAAACCGTCGCCTTCCCCTCCTCGGGCAGCTTGAAGATGCGCGTTTCGACGACGCGATTGGCCGTGCCGTCGTACGCGGGCGTAAGAGTCAGCGCGGTACTGGTCGGATTCGCGATCAGCGCGAGGCGGCCCTGATCCATCATCGGCAGCTCGCCGGCGCGCGCGTATTCATCGGTGGGATCGACCCACATCGGCGCGTCGCCTGCTTTCTCCGCATCGACGACCACGATGGCGTGATTGAAGCGGCCCATGCCGGGCAGCTCCTGATGCACGTCGAAGTCGTCGCCGGCGCGCAGCAGCGCCACGTGCGCGGCGATGCCGGACTGCCGCAGCATTGCCACGAGCAGCGTCGCTTTGTCTTTGCAGTCGCCGTAGCGATTGCCGAGGACGATTTGCGGCGGGCGAGGGATGACGGAGGATTCGCCGACTTCCACGCCGGCGTAGCGCACATGCTTCTGGATCCACGCCAGCGAGCGCGTGATGATCTCGCGGCGATCTTTGGTGTTGCCGACCGCTTCGCGCACGATCTTGTCGAGACCTGCGTCGGCGATCTGCTTGTCGACCGTCTGCGAATAGCGCGTGGCCATGTCCTGCCACGACGTGCCGGTGGAGAGACCGATCCATGGCAGCGGCGCCACGTCGTAGGGGAGGTTCCACTCGATGTCTTCTTTCGCGGCGTACGGCCCGCCTTCGAAGACGATGTGCTGCCGTCCGTCCTTCTCTTCCTTCACCGGCTCGATGAGCGGTGCGCTGCGATTGACGAACTTCAGCGGCAGCGACGCGGGTGCATCGATTACCAGGCGCGAGCGCTGCACCGGCTTGAAGCTGCCGAAGAAAAAGATGTCGGAGGTGCCGGCGTCGAAGAGTGACGATTTGGCGGGATAGGTGATGACCTGTTCGACGACCGAGCCTGCGGCGATGGCCGGCAACGGCGCGCGGATGACGCGGTTGTCGCTGAAGATGTCGAGCGACTCTTCGGGCGCCGGCGCTTCGGTGATGGCGTGCGGGTCGAGCATGTGCACCGTGCCGTCTTTCGTGATCACGCGCGCCTGAATCTCGGGACGCTCCTGGTACCACGGCGCCCACGGCGCGTTCACCGTGCCCCAGCCGTCGATGGCGGACTCCGCGACGATGCGGTAGATGTAGCGCTGCACCTCGACGTCGTGGCCTTTCTCGTCGAACGTGTGATGCGTTTCGTCGAGCAGGACGATGAGGTCCGAATCGCCGGCCGGAGTGGCTTCGGCGGCAGCGAGAATCGCTTTCGGATCACCGGAGAGAGGTGCGCCATCCCAGGGTTGAGCGGCGAGAAGCGGGAGCGAAAACACAAATACCGCGCACGCGAGGGTGACGCGGCGGACAACGGTGATCATCATGGCTCCAGAAAAAGTTATTCGGACGCTATTGGACATCGTAACACGCGGCGGCTACACTACCTTTCGTCCAACCCAAAATCAGTCGTTCTCGGAGGAGCCGATGAAGATTCGTTTCGCAGTGTTTGCCGTGGCGTTGCTCGCCCTGCCGGCCATGGCCGCCAGCCCGCAGAAACCCGGCAAGTGGCAGGTGAAGATGGAGATGGAAATGCCGGGCATGCCGTTCAAGATGCCGCCGGTGACCACCACCATCTGTGTCACGGAAGAAGACCTCGCCAATCCGGACAAGGCCGTGCCGAAAGACCCGAAGAGCGACTGCAAAGTCGGCGATTACAAGGTCGACGGCAACAAGGTGACGTGGACCGTCGAGTGCCCGAAGCAGAAGGTGACGGGCGAAGGCGAGATCACGTACGACAACGAGACCTACTCGGGCACCATGAAGATGCACATGGGCGAGCAGGAGATGTCGACGAAGTACAGCGGCAAGTATCTCGGCGCCTGCACGAAGTAACCTCACTTCGATTGAGACGCGAACGGCCGGCCGAAAGTGCCGGCCGTTTTGTTTTTGGAGCGGCGGGGCTTGCCCCGCCGGATTCATCGCGCCAACTCGGCGGGGCAAGCCCCGCCGCTCCAACGCGACGCGCGACGCTCGCGCCGCACTCGCTACTCTGAGCCTGTGAGCCTCTGAGCCTCTGAGCCTGACGTGCGGCGCACGCGTTCGGCGTACCAGAGCTGCGCGATCATGAGCAGCATCCCGGTGTCGCGCACGATGACGAACCACATGTCGCCGATGCGCTGCTCGTAAGTCTTGCCGGCCGCGGAGACGTCGAAGCATCCGCAGTCGATGGCGTTGCCGCGCGCGAGGTTGATCGAGATCGCGATCATGAAGACCACGAGCATCAGCCCGATGATCGTGCGCGCGGGCTTCACCCAGACGCCGAGGATCAGCAGCAGGCCGCAAAGGATCTCCACCCACGGCATCGTCAGCGCCGCCAGGTTGATCAGGCCGCCCGGCAGGATGCGGTAGTTGTAGATCATGTGCGCGAACGACGGCGGATCGGTGATCTTCGGGATGGCTGCGGCGACGAAGATCGCGCCGAGCGCGAGTTGCACGCGGATGGTCAGCCAGGGATGCGTGATCGCTTCGCGAAACGTCACGGCTGCCCTCCCGTTTTCACCGCGCCGCCACGCTTCTGCCAATCGGGAAAGCCATCCTTGTAGACATAGACATTGTTGAACTGCACGCCCCACAGCTTCTGCGCGAGCATGTGCGAGTCTTCGCACGCGCCGCCGCTGCAGTAGACGACGATGGGCAAGTTCTGCTCGCGCGGATCGCTGCGTTCGTTGAAGAGCGCATTGACCTTGTCGTCGACGTCGGATTCCCAGACGGAGAAGGAGCGCGCGCCGGTGATGTGGCCCTGCTCGAAGACGGAGGAGCGCCGCGCGTCGATGAACATCACACCTTTGCTGTAGAGCCACGCGGCGTCGTCGCCGCTGATCTCGACGTAGGCCTTGTCGGGATGCGGCGGAAAGCGCTTTTGCGGATCTTCGTTGACGGCCGGCGCTGCCGCGGCGGTGGCCGGCTTGGGCTCCGCAATTTTCTGCGTGGTCGTGGCTGCGGCGGGGGTGGTGGTGGACGGGTGGGTGGTGGTCGTCGTGGGCTGTGCGATCGTGGTTGTCGCGATCGGCGCAGCGATCGGCGCTGCGCTCGTTGTCGGCGAGATCGACGGCGCGGTCGCGGTCGTCGCCGTGACCGGCGCCGTCGCGTCGACCGCCGTCTCGGTGCGCGGCGGCGGCGGAACCGTCAGCGGCTCGCGCGGCGGCACCTTCAACGCGTTCATGTATTTGCCGGGCAGCACGAGCTTGCGCTGCCGCGACGAAAAGCCGTTCGCGATCACCGCGATGCACAGCGCCGCTACGATGATGACGACGCCCTGAAGAATCGGATTGCGTGAAGACATATGACGATTCGTAGACGTGCGGCCGCAGCCGCACGTTTCGCGAATCGTACTATGCGGCGTCGACGCCGCCGTTGGCGCCGCTGCTCCTAATCCGACCGCCGCAACACCACCAGCGCGTGCGATTGCACGTTTACGTGCTCGCCCGCGCGCCATTCGTGATGCTCGCGCAGATCGGGCACGGGCTGATTCGTGTCGAGGACCAGCTCCCAGCGATCGCCCCACGGGCAGGTGGGCAGGGTGAACGTCACCGGCTCGTAGTGGCCGTTGAAGAGGAGATAGAAACTGTCATCCGTCAGCGGTTCGCCGCGTTCGTCCGGCGTGGGGATGCCTTTGCCGTTCAGGAAGACGCCGATGCTGCGTGCGAAGGAAATCTGCCAATCCTCGTCCTGCATCTGCTCGCCGTCCGGTTTGAACCAGCCGATGTCGCTCACTCCTGTGCCGCGGACGGCGCGGCCGAGGAACCAGCGGCGGCGCTGGAAGACGGGATGCTGCTTGCGGAACTGAATGACGCGCGCGGTGAACGCCATCAGGCCGTCGTCGATGTTCTCCCAGTCGAACCAGGAGATCTCGTTGTCCTGGCAGTACGCGTTGTTGTTGCCCCCTTGCGTGCGGCCGATCTCATCGCCGCCCACCAGCATCGGCACGCCCTGCGAGAGAAAGAGCGTCGTGATGAGGTTGCGCTGTTGCCGCGCGCGCAGCGCCTGCACTTCGGGATCGTCCGTCGGTCCTTCCACGCCGCAATTCCAGGAGCGGTTGTCGTCCGCGCCGTCGTGGTTGTCTTCCTTGTTCGCTTCGTTGTGCTTCTCGTTGTACGAGACGAGATCGCGCAGCGTGAAGCCGTCGTGCGCGGTGATGAAGTTGATGCTCGCGTACGGCCGGCGTCCGGTCATCGCGTAAAGATCCGAACTGCCGGTGAGACGCGTGGCCAAATCGTCGACCGTCGCGTCGGTGCCGCGCCAGTAATCGCGAATCGAATCGCGATACTTGCCGTTCCACTCCGACCAGAGCGGCGGGAAGTTGCCCACCTGATAGCCGCCTTCGCCGACGTCCCACGGCTCGGCGATCAGCTTCACCTGCGACACCACCGGATCCTGCTGGATGATGTCGAAGAACGCGGAGAGGCGATCGACGTCGTGCAGCTCGCGCGCAAGCGTCGCGGCGAGATCGAAGCGGAAGCCGTCCACATGCATCTCCAGCAGCCAGTAGCGCAGCGAATCCATGATCAGCTGCAGCACGTGCGGATGCCGCATGTTCAGGCTGTTGCCGGTGCCGGTGTAATCCATGTAATACCGTTCGTTTCCCGGAACGGTGCGGTAGTACGCGGTGTTGTCGATCCCCTTCATCGACAGCACCGGCCCCATGTGATTCCCCTCGGCCGTGTGGTTGTAGACGACGTCGAGGATCACTTCGATGCCCTCGCTATGGAGGGCTTTGACCATCTGCTTGAACTCCTGCACTTGCTGGCCGAGCTGGCCGCTCGCCGCGTAGTCGTTGTGCGGCGCGAGGAAGGAGATCGAGTCGTAGCCCCAGTAGTTGCGCAGGCCGCGATCGAGGAGATGGTTGGCGTGAATGAATTGATGGACGGGCAGCAGCTCGACGGCGGTGACGCCGAGGTTTTTGAGATGGCGGATGGCGGCGGGATGGGCGAGGGCGGCGTAGGTGCCGCGGATGTTTTCCGGGATGCCCGGATGGCGCATCGTGAAGCCTTTGACGTGCACCTCGTAGATGATCGTCTCGTGCCACGGCGTGCGCGGGCGGCGATCGTAGGCCCAGTCAAAGTACGGATTGATGATCACCGACTTCGGCATGAACGGCGCGCTGTCCGCGTCGTTGCGTGAATCTTCCGGCTGGTTGAAGTGATAGGGGAACACCGCTTCGTTCCACTGCACTTCGCCGTCGACCGCTTTGCTGTACGGATCGAGCAGCAGCTTGTTCGGATTGCAGCGATGCCCGTTCTCCGGCGCCCACGGTCCATGCACGCGGAAGCCGTAGCGTTGGCCGGGGCCGATGTTCGGCAGATAGCCGTGCCAGATGAACGCGGTCTGCTCGGGTAGATCGACGCGCGTTTCGTTGCCGTTCGCGTCGTAGAGACAAAGCTCGACGCGGTCGGCGACTTCAGAAAAAACAGAAAAATTGGTTCCGACGCCATCCCATGTAGCGCCAAGGGGATAAGGCTTACCAGGCCAGATGCGCAATGCGTGTGGTTCCTTTCGGAGAGGACTCGTTTGCGGGATCCGCAAGTGAGATGCCAGAGGGGTAAGTGGTTAGGTAAGTGATTAGGTGTTAGTGATTAGTGATTAGAAGGCGAGCGGCGACGGTCTCGTGGCGATCGCGTTCGCGCCCTCTAATCACTAATCACTAACCCCTAATCACTCCCCTCTTCACCATGGCACGCCGCTCGCTGTTATTCGCAATTGCGATGAGACGGAAACAACCGCAGGAGCGACGGTGCAGTTACGTAGTCTGGCTCGATCGGGCGATCGCGTCGCCCGATGAGCTCCGAGACTTTTCCAGCTACCTCTCCACTGTCGGTTTGTCGGACGGTGACGTCGTCATTCTCGATCCTTCGCCGCGCCTGCAGTTCGAGATGCAGCGGCAGACGCTCCGCTGGGTCGGACGGCACATGAGCGTGCCGCCACAGTACCGGCTCGCCGGCGGAGGCGTGGATCTCGTGCGCGCCGCGGCGGAACTTGCGGCGTGCGAGAAAGTGATCGTCGCGACGTCGGATGTTCGCTACAGCGCGGTGGAGCTCGAACAGCTCTGCCAACTGCTCGACACGCACGAAGTGGTCGAGCCGCAGGATTACGTCGAGCCGCTTCCCTGGTGGGGAGGCATCGACGCGGCACGCATCCTCGTGCATCGCGGCGTGGAGCCGCTTCCCGATCACGCAGCCACGTTCGCATTCCGCCGCACCGCGGTGCGCGCGCTGCGCGGTCTGGAGCTCACCGATCCGAATGACGATCAGGTGCGGCGCCTCGTCGCCACCGGCGCAGAAGTTTTTCCGGCCAGCGACGTCTTCGTGCGCCGCGAACCGCCCGCGCTCGAAGAATGGCTGACGGCGCGCCCGCGCTACGCGGGCGATGACTTCGCGATGCCGGTGAAGACCGCCTTTTTCTTCGCGCTCCTGCCGATGCTTTTCCTCGTCACGATCCTCGGCGGACTCCGGCTCTTCGGCGGCTACGCCGGTGTCGTCGCCGTCGCCTCGGTCAGCCTCGCTCTGCGCGGCCGCGCGGGCGCGGCGAGCGTCTTTCCGCTGCGCGCCTGCCTCTTCGCTCCCTTGTGGGTCTTCGAGCGGAGCATCAGCGTCTACTGGGCGCTGTTCCGCAAACTACGTGGAGTGGAAGAGGATCCGGCGCACGTGTTCGTCGCCGAAGGGCGCAGCGGAGCGAAGGTGGCGAGCGGCGAGTAGTCGCCCGCGTTAGACCTCGGTCCGAGGTCAAGGCTCGCTCTACTTCTCGTCGAACGCCGCGAGCGCGTCTTTCTCGCTCTCGTAGACCTTGAACATCGGCAGGAGGTTCGTGAGGCGCAGCGTTTTGGCCACGCGATCCTGCGGTTTGAGCAGGCGCAGGGACGCGCCGGCGCGGCCTGCGTCGCGGTAACTCTGCACGAGCTCGCCGAGGCCGTTGCTGTCGATGTACTCCATGGAGGAGAGGTTCAGGAGGATCTTCCGTCCGCCGCCTTCGAGGATCTCGCCGACCACGCGCGGCAGCAGCGTGTCGCCGACGCCGATCGCCAGTCGTCCTTCGAAATCGACGATCGTGACGTCGCCCACTTTTCGCACTTCGATGTTCATGGCGCGGATGATACTTCACCCTCCATGAACCTGATCCTGCTCTTCGAGTCGGACTTCCTCGACGGCGATCGCATGCGCCTCGCCGGCCGCAGGCTCGAGCATGTGACGCGCGTGCATCGCGCGAAAACGGGCGACGAATTGACGGTCGGAATGGCCGGCGGAAAGATGGGACGCGGCGTGGTGACGCGGCTCGACGACGAAGCGCTGGAGCTGCGCGTGACGTTCGATCGCGATCCGCCGCCGCCGCTCGACGTGACGCTCATCCTCGCGCTGCCGCGACCGAAAGTGCTGAACCGCGTCATCGCCGGCGCGACGTCCCTCGGCGTGAAGCGGATCGTGCTCATCAACGCGTGGCGCGTGGAGAAGAGCTACTGGAAATCGCCGCGCCTCGACGAAGAGAACCTCCTCCTGCAATCGATCCTCGGCCTCGAACAAGCGCGCGACACCATGCTGCCGCTTATCGAACTGCGCCGCCTCTTCCGCCCGTTCGTCGAGGAAGAGTTGCCGCGCCTCGCGGAAGGGACGCGCAAGCTCGTCGCGCATCCGATCGCGGATGCGCCGTTCCCACGCGAATGCAACGAACCGCTGACGATTGCGATTGGACCGGAGGGCGGGTTCATCGATGCGGAGATCTCGTCGCTGGAGCGGGTGGGATTCACGCGCGTCTCGATGGGCGAGCGCATTCTGCGCGTCGAGACGGCGGTGGCGGCGTTGTTGTGGGCCGCGGGACGCGGTTGAAGGTCAGTGGTCAGTGGTCAGTGGCCAGTGGTCAGTTGAAGCAGCGCGAGCGGCACATCGTTATGCACGACTGAGACTGACAGATGCGCCGCTAGTCCGGACTGGTGCCATCCGCACAACTGACCACTGACCACTGACCACTGACCACTACCACTGACCACTTTCCACTGACCTGCTACCATCGCGCGTCCGCAATGAAGCGCCCCCAGATCCTTTTCCTCGTCAAATTTTTCGCCATCCTTCTCGGCGCGTATCTGCTCATCGCCTGGAATCCGGTGAACGATCGCGCCATCGTGCCGTTCACCGCTGGCATCGCGCGCGTCTCCGGCGCGCTGCTGAACGGGATGGGGCAGGGTGTGACCGTGAGCGGCACGACCATCAGCTCGCCGCGCTTCGGCGTGAACATCAACAACGGCTGCAATGGCGTGGAGGCGATGCTCATCCTGCTCGCGTGCATCGTGGCGTTCCCCGCCTCGCTCAAAGCGCGCGCGGCAGGTCTCGTCTTGGGCGCGATCGCGGTGCAACTGCTCAACGAGATCCGCATCGTCTCGCTCTATCTACTGGGCGCATACCAGCCGCGCCTCTTCGACATCTTTCACACCGCCGTCTGGCAGATCGTGATCATCGCGGCGGCCATCGTCTTCTTCCTGATGTGGAGTGCGCGAGTTGCCCCGGCTCGACTGGCAGATCGCACTTAAGGCCTTCGGCGGCTTCCTGGCCGGGCTCGCGCTCTGGCTGCTGCTCTCGCCGCTCTACAACGGCCTGGTGGCGCGCGGCGCGGAAGCGGTGCTGCGCACGTTCGAGCGTCCCGCGGTCACTCATCTACGCACGGTGGAAACTGATGATTCGATCGTGGTCGATCGCAGCGATTTCGATCCGCGCTCGAAGCGTCCGGTGCTGGCCATCGAAGATCTGACGTTCAACGTGATTCTGCTCTGCGCGCTGTTCGCCATCGGGCCGGCCACATTTTCCGATCGCAACATCCGCGGCTTCCTCCTGGCCATGGTCCTGCTCATTCCGACGCACATCCTCGGCGCCGTCACCGAAGTGATGTCGCTCTACGTGCTGAAGCTCGGGCCGTGGAGCCGCGTGCATTACAGCGATCTGGAGCGGAACGTCTGGAGCGTCGCCAACCACTTTTACCGGCTGGTGCTGATGTACGCGATCGCCTTTGGGTTGTGGTGGCTGTGCCGTCCGCAAGCCGCCGCGGCGCCGGCGCGCGCAGCGCGCAAGAAGCGTCGGAAGTAACGCTTGCAACTCGCACCGCGCAGAGGTAAAAACGGACGCATTCGGAGTCATAGCGATGCATCTGGTCACGCGCGGTGATCTCGACGGGCTGACGAGCGCCGTCATCATCACGTCGAAGGAGTCGATCGACTCGATCCTCCTCGTGCATCCGCAGGACATCACCGACAAGCGCATCGAGATCACGAAGGACGACATTCTCGCGAACCTGCCGTACGACTCGCGCTGCGGGCTCTGGTTCGACCACCATCTTTTGACCGCGAGCAACGAGACGCCGCCTGAAGGTTTCTCCGGACGCTACGGTCTCGCGCCGTCCGCCGCGCGCCTCGTCTACGAGTACTACCTGGAGCGCGATCCGTCCGACGAATCGCTGCTGCGTCTGTCGCATCTCGTGGACGAGACCGATCGCCTCGACGCCGCGCTCCTCACTCCCGACGACGTCGAAAACCCCCGCGACTACATCCTCCTCGGCTACACCATCGACAGCCGCACCGGCCTCGGCGGCTTCGAGGATTACTTTCTGCAGCTGATCGACTGGCTGAAGACGATGCCGATCCGCGAAGTGCTGGCGCGGCCGGAAGTGAAGGCGCGCGTCGATCGCATTCGCACCGATCAGCACGATTTCAAGTCGCTGCTCGAGCGCAACAGCTTCCAGTTGAACAACGTGGTGGTGACCGACCTGCGCGAGATGCAGCGCCTGCCGGCGGGCAATCGCTTTCTGGTTTACACGCTGTTCCCGGATGCGAATGTGTCGCTGCGGGTGCACTGGGGTCCGCGGGATCACACGGTGATCGCCGCCGTCGGCCACAGCATCTTCAACCGGACGTGCAACACGAGCGTCGGCGAGCTGATGTCGCGCTATGGCGGCGGCGGTCATCGCGGAGCGGGCACGTGCGTATTGCCGCTGGAAAATGCGGCCGATGCGATCGACGAGATTCTGTTCGAGCTGCAGGCGAACGGCTAACGGCGTTAGAATTTCCGTCATGCGCACACTCACGACGGCGGTTCTTCTCCTCACAGCAACGGTTGTGGCGGCGGACGATTCGCCGCTGGTGGCGCTCGCGAAGCGCAGTCACCGCAACGCGCCTGCGTCGGCGATCGTGATCACGAACGAGACGCTCGCGAAGAGCGGCGGCAGACTGTCTGTCGCTTCGGGCGAAGCGCGGCCGATCAATCTGCCGCCCGCGGCGGATGTGGCGCCGGCAGCGAACGCAACGCCCGCGAACAAGCCGGCAGCGGCGGCGGCTCCTGTTGCGCCGGCGGTGGATCTGGACAATTACCCGGTGAGCTCCGCACGCAAAATCGAGCCGCAGATTACCGCGCGCACGATCGACGCGCAGAGCACGGCCCGCACGATCGATCCGGTGGTCGCGCCGATTGCGCCTCCGCCGATGACGGTGCAGGTGTATGAGCCGCAGGGAAGCGCGCGCGTGATCGAGCCGCAGGTCGTTCCACCGCCGAAGTAGCGTCTAACGATGGCGCGCCGCGGGCGTCTCTAACGCCATGTTCCGTCCATGGGCGATGTTCGCGGTGTTGCTGACGGCGGTCTCCGCGTCGGCGGATGTGCGGTTGGTGTCGCATGAATTGCCGAACGGACTGCGCGTGGTGCTCGCGCCCGCGGTGACGTCGCCGGTGACGTCGTCGGTAACGTTGTCGAATGTGGCGATCCAGATCGCATTCGATGGCGGCTCGCGGCAGGATGCGAAAGCGGGAACGGCGTGGCTGGCCAATCGCATCATCGCAGCCCGACTGCCGCGCATCGAAGCGGGAGTGAATCAGGAGCGCGCGTATCTCGCGGCGGAAGTTTCGCTCGCGGATCTGCCGAAAGAGCTCGCGCGCATCGCGGCGGCGCTCGCAAATCGTGCCGTGACTGACGAAGAATTCGCGAAGACGCGCGATTTGCTGGTGCGCGAAGCGCGCGAGCGCGGCACCGCGGAATCGTCACGCGTGCTGCTGCGACGCGCGTACGGGCCGGATGGGCGCAACCACGAATCGGAAGTGGCGCCGGAGAGCGTCAGCCGCGACGACGTGCAGTCGTTTCTTCGCGCGCACTACGCGATGCGCTCGGCGGCGCTCGCGATTGCCGGCACTTTCGACGAGGCGCAGGTGATGAGCGCGGTGCGTTCCGCGTTTGCGCCGCTCGCCGCAGGCGACGCGCAGCGGCCGTGCAGCGTGCAACCGCGCCAACTGAAGAGCGAAGAACGGCAGATCATCGCCGACGCGAACATGGCGGAGTCCGATGTGTTGATCGCGTATCTGACGCCGCAGTCGACGGATCGCGATTGGTACGCGTTGAACATCCTTGCGGACATCGTGGGGCAAGGCGAGGGCTCGCGCGTGCGCAGTGGACTCACCGCCGCGGGACTCAATGCGAGATTCGGCGAAGGGATGACGGAGTCGCCGTGCGGCTCGACGTTGTTCAAGATGCGCGCGCGATTCAACGCGGACGTGGCGGCGTCGAAAGTGGAGGCGGTGATCGACGAACAGCTCGCGCGGTTGTCGCGCGATCTCGTTTCCGATGAAGAGCTCGCGCTGGCGCGGAAGCAGGAGCAGGAGTGGGCCGCCTCGCAGCTCGCTTCCGCATCCGGCACTGCGAATTCGATGGCGCGCGTGACGCTGTTTTATCGCGACCCCGAACGCGTCAATCGCGAAGTGGCCGCGATGCAGGCGGTGACGGCCGAGGATGTGCGGCGGGTGGCGCGGCAGTATTTGAGGAAAGAGAATCGTGTGGTGGTCGTCACCGCACGTGAGCCGGCGTCGACGTCTTCACATACAACACCGCGTCGAACTGCTGCGCCAGATCGGCGGTGACGCCGAACGTGCCGCCGGAGCTGCCGGCGATGCGGTAGTGGTGCGCACCGCGCAGCCACTCGGGTGCGTTCGCGAGCGGCAGAAGCAATTCGTTCATCGCCGCTGCGTCGAAGAGAAGCGCGTAGTCGTCGCCATTCGGCGCATCGAGCTCGCGCCACTGCGGAAGCCACTGCGTGCCCGCGGCATTGGCGGATGAGAACCAGCCGTCGCCGATCACGCTGCCGATGAAAAACGCATCGTGCAGATACGAGCCGGCCGCGGTGATGGGCTCCGGGCCGACCACCGCGTACGTGCCGCGGTTCCAGTGCACGTCATGCCCCCACACCAGCACGCGGCCGTCGCGCGCGGCGAGCCACTCCACGTTCTCCGCCATCGTGGCGTCGCGCGTGGCGAAGTTGCGCGCGAGCGCTTCCTGTCCCTGCTCGACGACGCGCGCGGCGTGCAGCACTTCGTCCGCTGCGCCGAGGGCGACGAGATCCGGACGAATGGTGGCGATCTCGTTGCGGCAACCCGCGGAAGCGGCGTTGCGTTCGATGCACGCGTAGCGATCGGCCAATGACGGATACGCGCCGATGACGAGACGCGCCGCTTCGGCGGGATCGGTGGCGTCGACGCCGGCGATGCGGAACGGCGGCGTGAGGCCAGCTACGTTTTGCGCGCGCGCCCACTGCAGCAGCCCGAGCAGCTCGTCGGTGTTCCAGAAAAAATACGACGGATTGCGCAGCAGCGCTACAGGATCGCCATCGCCGGTGGCGAGCCACCGATCGAGCGCGACCATCTGCGCGTACGGCGCTTCAAGGGCAAGCGTGCGGTAGCCGCGTGCAGCGAAAAGCGGGATCCAACGCTGCTTCGCCGCGAACAGCTCATGCGTGCCGTGTGTGGCGTCGCCGAATGCCACGATGCGCGCACCGTGCGCCGCATCGACGAGCCGTTCGTCGGCGATGTGATGCAGACGCAGCCACGCGGCAGACGTGTCGCCCGTGCCGCGCACCGCGCGCAGCCGCGCGAGCGCGGGCACGCTGACGAGCAGCAGAACCAGGAGCAGGGGACAAACGCGGGGCACCGCCGCTACCAACGAAAGTAGGCGGGATGTCCTTCCTTCACGGCGATGAACGTGCCGCGGCAGGTCGCGGTGGTTTTGCCGTTCGCTTCGAGTGAAGCCTCGATCGTGGCGCGGTCGTCGCCCGACTCCACTACCTTCGCGCGCAGGTGCAGCGTGGCGTCCATCGGCGTGGGGCGTTTCAGCGTCACGTGAAAATCGCCGGTCACCGTCGGCGGCAGCTCGCTCGCGCCGCGCTTCTTCATCAGGTGATACGCCGCCGTCCAGTTGCTGTGGCAATCGAGCAGCGCGCCGATGATGCCCCCGTTCAGGATGTGATCGAATGCGTGATGGTGCGGCTCGGGGCGCCAGACGGCCACCACTTCGTCGCC
>DASSMK010000388.1:0-8493 GCA_035688915.1 Thermoanaerobaculia bacterium | reverse complement strand
GTGCGTGTCGGCGTCGAGCGCGTAGATCCAGATGTTGCCTTTGTAATCGCGCGGGATGTGCGCCGGCACGATCCAGACGATCGGCGGCTTCGTGTGCACGATGTTGAGATGCTTCTCGAGCGCGCAGGCCTGCGCCGGCTCCGACACCATCTTCCCGCGCATGTCGACGCCGAGGGCCCAGATCTCGGTGAAGCCCTTGCACTGCTCCCAGTCGGCGGGGTTCGTCGACTTCGGGAAGGCCTTGTCGCACACCGCGCGGTACTCCGGGATCACGATGTCGTCGCAGAAGAGGAAGTTGTTGCCCGGCGTCGCGTAGCAGGTCGCCAGCTTGCGGCAGACCGGCGCGTAGAGCTGCAGCATCTGGTCGTAATGCGCCTCGACCCACCGGGCGTCGAGCTCCAGGCCGAGCATCGTGAACGCCGCCGGCTTGATCTGCGTGCGCGGGTAGCTCTCGCATGGAGAGTCGGGTGCGCAGGGGCTCGGCGTGTAATCGTCGGGGAACGTCGGCTGCGGCGATTGCTGTGCGGCAGCGATCGCGGCGGCGAAGAGAAGGATGGCAAAGGAGATCGATCGCATTCGTCTGTATACGCGCGTCAGTGGAAGCGCGTTACGACAAAAGCGATGTCATCCTTGAATTCTTCCGTGGCCGAGAAAGCGCAGATGTCGGCGTAGATCTTGTCGAAGAGCTCGCCGATGTTCCCGCCGCCCGAAGTCTCGAGCAGCCGCGCCACGCGATCGATCGAGTAGAACTCGCCCGCCGCGGTGCGGCGATCGGTCAGGCCGTCGGTGTAGACGAAGAGCGTGTCGCCCGACGCGATCGAGGTCCGGCACTCGTCGTACACCATCCCCGGCATCGCGCCGAGGAGGTGGCCCGGCTGCTCGACGATGTCGGTGCGGCGTTCCTGATTGCGGTGGAGGAGGAACGGCGGATGGGCGGCGTTCGAGTAGACCAGCGATCCATCCTTGTCGATGCGAAGCAGTTGCGCGGTGGCGAACTGCGCCGGCAGGCTGACGGTGAAGAGGAAGTCGTTCAACTGCGACATGAACGTCGCCAGCGACGCGTGCTCGTGCGCCTCGGTGTGCAGGTAGCTCTTCAGCAGCGACACGAGGATCGCCGCCGGCAGGCCGTGGCCCGAGACGTCGGCGACGAAGAGGTACATCAGCTCGTCCTGCACGAAGTAGTCGTAGAAATCGCCGGAGAGCGTCTCACTCGGGATGTACGCGGAACGCACTTCGATGTGCGGCGCGGTGAACGTCGACGACGGAACGAGCGCTTCCTGCACGCGCCGCGCGATCTGCAGGTCGCGCGTCATCTGCTGATTCATGCGGCGCAGCTGATCCTGATACGCCTTCACGCGCAGCAGCGCGCGCAGTCGCGCCAGCAGCACTTCGGTGTCGGAGCCTTTGGTCACGAAATCATCGGCGCCAGCGCCGAGGCCTTCGACGACGTGCTGCGCGGAATCGGAGCCGGTGAGCATGAGCACCGGGATGTTGCGCAGCTCCGGATGCGCTTTCATCCGCCGCGCGACTTCGAAGCCGTCCATCACCGGCATGCGGTAGTCGACGAGAATCGCGTCGGGCGCGAGTTGTTCGGCGAGGCGCAGCCCTTCTTCGCCGGAAAGCGCGGGAATGGCGTCGTAGCCGCGGCGCTCCAGAAACCGCCGCGTCACCTGCACATCATTCTCGTTGTCGTCGATGACGACGATGCGCTCTCGCTTATCCATCCGTCAGGTGGCGGATTATGGCAGCTCTGGCGCGTGCTGCGAAGCGCACCTTTTCGCGCACATCCCGCCATTCGTATACTCATGAAATGCTGAAACGGACCCTGATCCTCGGCCTCGTCCTGACAGTCGTTGCGTGCAGCAAGAGCGAGACGCCGGCGCCCGCCGCGACGTCATCGAGTGCCTCGTCGCCGGCCGCTGCGACGACTTCTTCGTCGCAGACCACGAACGCCACCGTCACTCCGCTCAATCGCGAGAATCTCCTCTCTCTCGGATCGGGCGCCATTCCCGTGACGCTCGGCGGCGCGCCGGAGCAGGGCGCGTCGGCGTACTACATGTTCGACGACGATCCGACCACCGGCTGGGCGAGCAACGACGGGCAATACAACACGCCGACGGTCGTGGAGATGGAAGATCGCGCGATCATCCGGCAGGTGTCGTTCGACGAAGCGAAGATCGCTTACGACGGACGCATTCCTAAGCGCGTGCTCGTGGAGGTGTCGGACACGAACGCGACGACTGGATTCAAACCGATCGCGGACGTGACGATGTCGGAGATGAAGGACGGGCAGACGTTTCCCGTCTCCGCGGAAGTGCCGGGCCGCTACGTGCGCGTGACGGTGAAGGAGGCGGTGTCCGACGCGGCCATCGCGCAGATCATGGAGTTCCGCGCGTTCGGCGAACGGCTCACGCACAATCCGATTCCGGACGTGACCGGCGATTACGAGATGACGGACACGACGCACTTTCATCTGCGCCAGCAGGGCTCGACCGTCAGCGGTTGCTATGACAACGGTACGGAGCCGCTGAACGGCGGCATGGAAGGCCGCATCCTCAAATTCAAATACGCGGTGGGCGAGAACGGCAGCGGCCCGGCGCTGCTGGTGTTCTCCGACGACGGCCGCATGTTCGGCGGCTGGTGGCGCACGGACGGCGCGTCCGAACATCCGACGCTGAGCCCTCTCGAAGGAAAGCGCGCCAGCAAGGATCCAGGCAACACAGCCTGTCCGCAATGGAAAGCGACGCCGGAACAGACGCTGGCCGCGGAGCTGAAGAAGACCGGCCGCGTGCGCCTCTACGGAATCAACTTCGATAGCGATTCCGACGTGCTGCGCAGCGAATCAAAACCGACTCTCGATCGCGTGGCCACAGTGCTGAAAGAAAACGCCTCCTGGACCATGACCATCGAAGGCCACACCGACGCGACCGCGACGCCCGAGCACAATCAGGATCTCTCGACCCGCCGCGCGAACGCGGTGAAGCAATACCTCACCACCGCGGGCATCGACGCCGCGCGCCTGACGGCGACAGGACTCGGATCGAGCCAGCCGGCGGCGACGAATGACACGGCGCTAGGACGCGCGGCGAATCGGCGGGTGGAGATTGTGAAGACGGGTGGGTAGGGGTGAAACGCATTGCCCGGCGCGGGACGGCCGTGCTCTTGCTCGTGGCCGCCCTGCTGGCGTTATGGGCGTTCTGGTGGGAGCCGCGGCGTCTCGTCGTGCGGAGGGCGAGTCTCGCGTTGCCGTGCTGGCGCGGTGAGCCGGTCACGTTCGCGATCGTTTCCGATCTGCACGTCGGCTCTCCCGGCATCGATGTGGCGAAAGTCGACCGCGTCGTCGACGCGATCCAATCTGCGCACGCCGACGTCGTTCTTCTTCTCGGCGATTTCGTGATTCAGGATGTGATCGGCGGCCACCCTGTGTCGCGGGAGCTCATCGCGCAACATCTCGGCAGGCTGCACGCGCCGCGCGGTGTCTTCGCGGTGCTCGGCAATCACGATTGGTGGCTCGATGCGCCGCGCGTGCGGAGAGCGCTGGAGTCCGCGGGCATTCGCGTGATGGACGACGCTGCCGTGCATGTGACGCGCGGTTCCGGCTCGTTCTGGCTCGCGGGCGTCAGCGATTTGTGGGAGGGACCGCATGACATCCCGCTGGCGCTCTCCGGCGTGACGAGCGATGAACCGCTGATCGTGATGACGCACAATCCCGACATCTTTCCGCTGATTCCGCCTCGAGTCTGCCTCACGCTGGCCGGTCACACGCACGGCGGCCAGGTCGCCGCGCCGCTCATCGGCCGCCCGATCGTTTCGTCAAGATTCGGCGAGCGCTACGCCATCGGCCACATCCACGAACACGGCAAACATCTGTTCGTCACCTCCGGCGTCGGCACGAGCATCATCCCCGTGCGCTTCCGCGTGCCGCCGGAGGTAGTGATCCTGCGCGTCGGCGGCGGCTAGAAGGCTGGGAGGAGGCGCGGAGTATCATCGGCCAGGAGCGTGGCTATGGCACATCGCGCCGTCGGTCCGTCAGTTCACGATCTGGCTCTCACCCTCCAACTGCAGGTCTGCGACGTCATTTGCAACTTGCGCGATCTCGGCGTCGCGGTTTTCGCGCCGACCGATACAGTGCCCGCCGCTGTAGCCGCCACTCTGATCGCGGCTGCTCGCTCGCCGAAAGATGAAGAGGAAATCGTCGAGCCTCCATCGCCACAACTCCCGGACGAAGTCGCAGTCGAGATGAAGTCGTTCTTCGCCTCCACTCTCGATCAACTGCAGACGATGACCGCGCTGCTGCAGGAAATCTCCGGGAAGCTCGACAACGTCGCGACATCCGACGACATGTGGAACGTCGCCGATACGACCGATGACGTTCGGTTGGAAGTGCGTGACGCAAACGAGCGCGCGCGAGGGCGGCGATGGTAGGGACAGAGACGTCGCAAGTCGCGTCGCGCCGTCAATTGGCGACATTCTCGAAGTGGAGAACGTAACGTATGGCGAACCACCACTGGAGTGAGGCTGATGACATCGCAGCCTTTTATGTATATCGCTTCGGCGCCGAGAAGCTCGGACAGAGTGTCACCGACATCGCGCATTCCTTCGGCATTAAGCCAGGCAGCTTTCGCATGCGGATCAAAAATTTTCAGGCACTGGACGGAAAAGGAGGCTTGGAAAATTGGGCTTCGCAGTCCGAGGAGGTGTACCGACGCTATGGCCGTGCGGACGAAGAGGCATTGCGCCGTCTGGTCGTCAGTTCGCGCCGAAAAGCGGATTAAGCGGCGACACCGTAAATCTCCCGCCGGCTCCGGCTCGATTGCCTGCGCAAAGTACGGATTACTGATTCGCGAGACCAGGTCGATTTGCCTGCGGAAGAGATCCTGCAGCGCGTACCACAGGTCGAGATACGCACGGCCGCGCGCGATGGGATCGGCGAACGGCAGCAACTCCACCACAAAATCCACGTCGCTCCGCTCCGGGTCGAACGTGCCCTTCACGGCTGACCCGAAAATCTCCAGCCGTTTGACGTGGTAGCGCTCGCAGAGCGCGCGCACGTCGGCGAGCTTGTCCGCGATCTCCGCCGGTAGCGGTTCCATCGGGCGCATTGTACGCTTCGCGCCGCGCATGAAATTGATCGTGGGGCTGGGCAATCCGGGGACGCAGTACGAGGGCACGCGGCACAATGTCGGGTGGATGGTGGTGGACGCGTTTGCGCGCAAGTTTCGCATCGACGTCACGCGCCATGAGAAGAACGCCATGACCGGCGAGGGGCGGGTCGGCGGCGGCGCGGTGATGGTGGCGAAGCCGCTCACGTTCATGAACCTTTCCGGCGACGCGGTGAAGCTTCTCTCCAATGCGTACCTCGACTCCACGACCGACCTCATCGTGGTTTACGACGACATCGATCTGCCGCTCGGGAAGTTGCGCATCCGCGAGAACGGCTCGTCCGGGACGCACAACGGCATGCGCTCCATCGTGGGCTCGCTTGCGACGGAGTATTTTCCGCGACTACGATTCGGCGTGCGCGGCGAGGACTTTACGGAGCGGCTCCGGGATTACGTCCTCGACGACTTCGCGCCGGCCGAACAGCCTCTGGTCGAGCAAACGATCGAACGCGCCGTCGATGCGCTCGTCCTCTTCGCGCGCGGCGATCTCCGCCGCGCCATGAATCAGTTCAATCGCGATCCGCAGCCTCAGAAATCGGAAGAAAAACCGCAACCATGACCCAGATCCATACAGTCGGCGAGCTTCGCTCCTCCGGTTACCGCCTCCGCTCCGTGAAGGACGAGATGCGTGAGAACCTCCTCCAGAAAATTGCACGCGGCGAAAACACGTTCCCCGGCATTCACGGCTACGAGCGCACCGTCATCCCCGCCATCCACAACGCCATCCTCTCCAAACACGACATCATCCTCCTCGGCCTCCGTGGCCAGGCCAAAACGCGCATCCTCCGCTCGCTGACGCAGCTGCTCGACGAGCATGTGCCGATCGTCGACGGCTGCGAGATCAACGACGATCCGTTCCAGCCGACCTGCAAACGCTGCCGCCGTCTCCTCGCCGAACAGGGCGACGACGTGCACGTCTCGTGGATCACGCGCGACGAGCGCTATCGCGAGAAGCTGGCCACGCCGGATGTGACGGTGGCCGATCTCGTCGGCGACATCGATCCGATCAAGGCAGCCAATCAGCGCCTCACGTACGCGGACGAGGAAGTGATCCACTACGGCATCATCCCGCGCACGAATCGCGGCATCTTCGCCATCAACGAAGTGCCCGATCTCGCGCCGCGCATCCAGGTCGCGCTGCTGAACATCCTCGAAGAACGCGACCTGCAGATCCGCGGCTTTCCGGTGCGCATCCCGCTCGACGTGGTCCTGGTCTTCAGCGCGAATCCGGAGGACTACACGAGCCGCGGCAACATCATCACGCCGCTGAAAGACCGCATCGATTCGCAGATCCTGACGCACTACCCGCAGAGCGTCGAAACGGCGCGCCGTATTACCGAGCAGGAAGCGTGGCTCGATCGCGGCGCAGCCGGCGCGCGCATCCACATCCCGGTCTACGTGCGCGATCTCATCGAGAACATCGCCTTCGTCGCGCGCGAGTCGGAGCTCGTCGATCAATCGTCGGGCGTCTCCGCGCGACTGACCATCGCCGCGCTGGAGCTGCTGCAATCGAATCTCGAGCGGCGCGGCGCGTTGACGCGCGACGCGGAGGTCTATCCGCGACTCTCCGATTTTTCGATGGTGCTGCCGGCCATCACCGGCAAGGTGGAGATGGTGTACGAGGGCGAGCAGCAGGGCGCGGAAGTGGTGGCGCGCAAGCTGATCGGCACGGCGCTGGCGAAATTGTTCGAATCGAAGTTCCCGCCCATCGAGCGCGCCGGCATCGCTCAGCGCGCGGAGCGCGAGCGCCGCGGCTACGGCGAGATGGAGCAGGATGAACTGGATGACGCGTTCGCCGGCCGCCGCGGCAAGCGCAAGCAGCAGCCGCGCGAAGAACCCGAACCGCCCGCCGCCGCAGCCGAGCCGGCGTACGACACGATCCTCAGCTGGTTCGCCGCGGGCAACCAGATCACTGTCTCGGACGAGCAGCCGTTTGCCGAATATTTTCGCGAATTGAATCGCGTCCCGAAGCTCGCGGAAGTGGCGGCGCGCTACACGGATGAAAAGTCGAACGAGGAGCGCGCGTTCTGGATGGAGCTCGTGCTGGAAGGTCTGCACCAGGCGCTCCGCATCGCGCGCGAAGATCTCGACTCGACGATTACGTTCCACGAGCTGATGAAGTTCAACGTGTTGCGGACGGTGAAATGACGGCCCTGGGGCCGAGGCTCACAGGCTCATAGGCTCAAGGCTCAGAGCAGCACGCGTCGCGCGAAAGTCGCGTTCCGCGCTCGTGGCTCGAGCCAGTGTGCACGTGGCCGCATTCGCGCTGCGGCGCTACTGTGAGCCTGTGAGCCTGTGCGCCTGTGCGCCTGGAACCGTGAGCGTCGCCACGCAGCCGCGCGTGCCGCGGCGGTTCTCGAGCGTCAGCGTGCCGCCGTGCGCTTCGGCGATCTGGCGGCTGAGGAAGAGGCCGACGCCGGTGCCGCTCGGTTTGGTGGTGAAGAAGGGGACGAAGACGTTGGCCGAGTTGGTGAGGCCGGCGCCTTCGTCCTCGATCGCGATCACGCACTGTCCGCGCGCCGCACGCCAGTGAATCGTGACGGCGCCGCCAGTTTCGAGTGACGCATCGGCGGCGTTCTTCAACAGGTTGATGAGCGCCTGCTCGAGCTGATCTTCGTCCGCTTCGATCGTCACTGCGGGCGACGCGGCGATGCGCACCGGCACTCGTGTTTCGAGCGCGGCCACGCGGCGCACGAGATCGGCCAGCGCAACCTCTCGCTTTTGCGGCTCCGGCAAGCGCGCGAGTTGCGCGTACGCGCGCGTGAAGCGCGTCAGCGATTCCGCGCGGCTGCCGACCACGCGCATGCCGCGCAGCACGTCGTCCTGCCAATCGCTGGCGAGCGGCTCGCGCGTCACCAGGCGCTCCACGCTGGTGGCGATCGATTTGATCGGCGCGAGCGAGTTGTTCAATTCGTGGCCGAGGACGCGGACGATGCGGCGCCAGGCTTCGATTTCTTCTTCGCGCAGCGCGCGGCTGATGTCGCTCACGACGAGCAGCGTGTGCTCGACGCCTTTTTCGCGAAACGTCGAGCGCCGCACGTTCCAGCGGCGCGTGTCGCTCGCGAGTAGCTCGTCCAATCCGATCTCATTCGCTGTGCGGCCGGCCAGTCGTTCATGCGTGGAGGCGAGCAAACGTTCGCCGGCGCGATTGACGAGTTGCAGCGCGCCATTTGCGTCGAAAGCAAAGATCGCGGCGTCGATCTCCGCGAGCACCGCGCGCAGCAGCGCCGCCGCTTCGACCGCTTCGAGCTTTCGCGATTCCATGATCGACGCAAGGCCATTCAACTCGACGAGGATGTCGCCGAGGACGTCGTCCCGCTGCACGTTGCGC
>DASSMK010000387.1:0-7387 GCA_035688915.1 Thermoanaerobaculia bacterium | reverse complement strand
GCGTTCATGGGCGTGGTGCTTAGCCTTCGATGATCTCTTCCGCCCAGCCGCGCATCGTCTCTTCCACTGCGTCGAGTTGCTTGGTGAAGAAGTGATCCGCGCCGGTGACAACGACGCTCTCTGCGTTGCGCACCGTTTGCGCGAGCTTCTCGAGCTTCGTCACGTCGCCGTGCTCGTCCTGCGTCCCGTGCAGAAAGAGAACGGGCTTCTCGCAGTGCCGGAGATAGCCGAGGTCGTATTTGTTGACGGGAGCGCCGATGAGGAAGATGGCGTCGACGACTTCCGGCATTTCGCACGCGGTGCGGCTCGCCACCCAGCCACCGAACGAAAATCCGCCGACGATCAGTTTGCGTCCGGGCAGCTTGCGCTTCGCCCACTGGATCGCGGCTGCCACATCCTCCATCTCCCCTTCGCCATCTTCATGACGGCCGCCGCTCGTGCCGACGCCGCGGAAGTTGAAACGCAGCGTGGCCACGTTCGCGGCTTCCAGTCCGCGCGCGGCGCGAAAGACGACTTTGTTGTGCAGCGTGCCGCCGCCGAGTGGGTGCGGATGGCAGACCACGGAGATGGCGGCGGGATCCTGAAGATCGCGATAGAGCGCCTCCAGTTTGCCGGCGCTGCTGTAGAGATCGACGTGACGGAGCGCTTTCGGGTTCACAGCTTCACCATGATTCGGTCGCCTTCGACGCGCACTTCATGCGTGGCGACGGCGATCTCCGGGTTGCCGGCGCAGAGGCCGGTCGTGACATCGAAGCCCCACAGATGCCAGGGGCAGGTGATCTCGTTGCCGATGAGATCTCCTTCAGCGAGCGGCCCGCCGCGATGCGGACAGGTGTTGTCGGTGGCGTAGAAGCCGGTTTTCGTGTGGTACACGGCCAGCGTCGTGCCGCCGACCGTGCAGGCTTTCATCCGGCCGGCGGGCAATTCAGACGCGTTCAGGATCTCGACGAACTCGGTCATGAGAGGGCGCGAAGATTAGCACGCAGCGCGCCTGCACCGATTCTCGCGCGGCCCGCTCACACCGCGACGGCGCGCGGAATCCCGCTGCGTCCCACGACCGCGTAGCCATCCCACACACCCGGGATCGGCGTGTCGCACTTGGCGCACTTGCCATCCACCAGGCGATACGACGTGACGCGGAAGCCGGTGCGGCCGATGACCACCGTGTCGCACGTGGGGCAGTGCGTGCTTTCGAGATCGCCGAACGCGCCTGGGATGTTGCCCGGGTAGACGTACCGCAATCCGGCGCGCCTGCCGATTTCGTACGCGCGCAACAGATGCTGCGCCGTCGTGGACGGATTGTTCATCTTGTAATCCTCGTGGTACGCGGTGATGTGCCACGGGATGTTCGGATCGACCGACGCGAGAAACTCCGCGATGCCGGTCAGCTCTTCATCGGAATCGTTGAAGCCCGGAATGACCAGCGTGACGATCTCGACCCAGATGCCGCGCGCTTTCAAGCCGCGAATGGTGTCGAGCACCGGCTGCAGCGTGCCGCCGAGGTCGCGGTAGTGCTTGTTGTCGAAACCTTTGAGATCGACTTTGTACATCGTCAGATACGGCGCGATGTAATCCAGCACCTCCGGCGTCCCGTTGCCGTTCGAAACGTACGAGCAGATCAGCCCGGCCTTCTTCGCTTCGCGGAACACTTCCACGGCCCACTCCGACGTGATGAGCGGCTCGTTGTACGTGGAGGTGATCACCTTCGCGCCGTGCTTCTTCGCCAGCGCCACCAGTTCGGACGGTTCGACGTCCATCGGCGGCGCGATGGCCGCGGGATCGCGCAGCGCCTGCGAGGTGATCCAGTTCTGGCAATAGCCGCAGTGGTAGTCGCAGCCGAGCATGCCGAACGACAGCGCCAGCGCGCCGGGATAGGCGTGAAAGAACGGCTTCTTTTCGATCGGATCGACCTGCAGCGCGGCGACGTAGCCGCGCGGCACCTTCAGCGTGCCGCCTTCGTTGTAGCGGACTTTGCAGATGCCCTGCAGGCCGTCGAGGATCTTGCAGCGATGGCCGCAGGAGAAGCAGCGCACCGCGTTGTTTTCGAGTTTTTCGTAGAGCTCGCCCTCGGCCGTGCGGCGCGACAGCACCTCACCGAGAGACGACTGTTGTTGCGTTCGTGGCATGACTCCCAAAACGCGCCGAAATCCTTCGGAATTGCGACATTTTCGCGGTTTTCCAGGAGAACGTGTAGCAGGCGAACGCGAGCGCGGCGCCGGCGATGCCGTCGATCATGTAGTGCCAGCCCGTCACCATCGAGCCGAGAAAAATCGTGGCGGTGAAGAGCGCGAAAATCACTTCGCCCGAAGTCCAGAAACGGCGCATCCAGAAGAAGACGTACGCCTGAAAGCCGACGTGCAGACTGGGGAAGGCGCCGATGCCGAAGATGAGACTGATGCCGTTCGCCGGCGCGCCCGCCGCGGCACGCAGCACGTTCTGGTAATTGCGGATCAGCTTCGCCTGCAGCAGGCTGGCCGTGTGGAGATCGTGCTGGTGCGGCAGCCAGAGATCGGGAAAGGCGAAGGCGGGGCCGAGCGACGGCACGAGCATGTACAACCACGCGCCGACGATCCAGATCGCGGCGTTGCCGTTCGCGAAGGCGATGCGCGCGCGGCGATGCGCGGACGAAACGAAGTAGCCGAACGCGAGCGCCATGCTGGCGAAGAAGACGGCGGCGTACGTGAAGTCGACGAAGAGCAGCGCGGGGCGGCTGGAAAAGAGATCGAGGAACAGCACGTTCGGCGACAGGCCGAAGCAGAGCAGGCGATCGAGATCCCACAGCTGCTGATCGAAGAGCCGCGGATGCAGCACCGGCACGAGCAGCTTGATCCACGCGTACGTGTAGACGAGCAGGCCGCCGAAGAAGAGGATGCGCGCGCTGTCGGCGAGCCACGCTTTGCTGCGGATGATGCGCAGGTACGCGCGATCGCCGCGCATCTTCGCCACGATGGCGCGCACGGCGACGCCGAGGCCGCCGTAGAGCGCGATGGAAACGGCGAAGCCGAGAACGTCGCCGGCGGTGCCGAGAAACGACCGCGTGTCGCGCGCGAGCAGCACGATGGCGATGAGATTCGCGATCGTGAACAGCTCGAAGAAGTAAGGGCGCGCGTGCAGGCGGCGGTTCGCGATCACGAGCGTCTCAGGGATGCGCGGGAATCGCGACCGGCGCGCTCGCGGAGGGTTCCGCAGCGAGCGGCAGGTAGTAGAGCGCGATGGCGAGAATGGCGTAGACGGCGAGCAGCTGCACGCCTTCGTACCAGTTCGATTCGCCGTTGATGATCAGATACGAAAAGACCGCGACGCCGAGACCGACCGCGAGGATTTCGAAGGGCGTGAAGAGGAGGTCGAGCGGGTGGCCGAGTCCGTACGAAAGGAACACGAGCGCGGGCGTGACGAACAGTGCGATCTGCACGCTGGACTGCATGGAGATGTTCAGCGCGGTGTCCATCTGATTGCGCATCGCGAGCAGCACGGCGGTGGAGTGTTCGGCCGCGTTGCCGACGATGGCCAGCACGATGAAGCCGAGGAAGACTTCGTTCATGCCCCAGGCGCGGCCGGCTTCGTGGACGGCGTGCACGAGGCCTTCGGCGACGACGCCCATCAGCACGCTCGAGCCGAGGAGCACTGCGAGCGACTTGCGGACGGGCCAGAGCTCGAGCTCTTCGATTTCGGCGTGCGATTCGCCGATGGCGTTGAGACGATGTTTGTGCGTGCGGAAGCTGAAGTAGAGACCGGCGGCGTACGAAATCAAGAGGATGACGGATGTGCCCATCGAGACTTGATGAATGAGCTCGGGATGGTGCGCTTGGGAGGCGACGCGGAAGAAGAGCGCGGGGACGACGAGTGCGCTCACGGCGAGAATCAGCTGGCCGCCCTGCGATTCCGCAGCGAGCGTGTTGAACGTCTGCGATTCGCGCTTCCACCCGCCCATGAGCATGGCCAGTCCGGCCACGAAAAGAAGATTGCCGAGGATGGAGCCGGTGAGCGAGGCGCGGACGACGTCGGTGAGTCCGGCGCGGATGGCGAAGATGGCGATGACCATCTCCGCGAAATTGCCGAACGTGGCGTTGAACAGCGCGCCGTACGTCGGCCCCATGCGATGCGCGAGGTGCTCGGTGCTATGCCCGATCCACGCCGCGATCGGCAGCACAGCCGCGCACGAAAAAATGAACTGCGGCGTCGTCTTCCCGTGAGCGAAAAACTGGAAGTAGAGCGCAACCGGAATGGTCGCGTAGAACAGCCAGGCGAGTGCGCGCTTCATGCGGGCGGAGGGTAGCACGCCGGCCGGCGGCCGGCCTCCGGCCTGTGGCCGGCCTCCGGCCTGTGGCCGGAGAGGCTCACAGGCTCACAGGCTCAAAGGCTCAAAGTAGCGCCGGCGTCCCTAGCGCGGGGCTTTTCGCTCGTGGCTCGTGCAGAACCGGTGACTTCGGCGCGCGCGTGCGGCGCCATTGCCCAGGCTAAAGGCTCAGGAGCAGCACACGTGCACCAAGCGTCACGGCTACTGCACGAGCCACAGCGCGCAAACGCGGCGCTTGGCCACCCCCGCGCTACTTTGAGCCTTTGAGCCTGTGAGCCTTTGAGCCTCCGTCCCCGGTAAACTCCCCCCATGATCCACACCACCGCGACCGGCCCCATCACCACCCTCACCCTCTCCCGTCCCGAAAAGCTGAACGCGTTCAGCGGGACGATGCGCGAGGATCTGCTCGACGCGTTGCGCGCGGCGGACGGCGATGACTCGTGTCGCGTGGTGGTGATCACCGGCGCGGGGCGCGCGTTCTGCGCGGGCGGCGATGTCGAATACATGGCGGGGCTGCAGAAGAACGGCGACGGCAGCGCGTTTCGCAAGCTGCTCGATGCGGGGCGCGAGATCATCGTGCAGATCGCCACGATGGCCAAGCCGGTCATCGCCAGCATCAACGGTGTGGCGGCGGGCGCGGGTTGCAATCTCGCGCTGGCGTGCGATTACCGCATCGCCGCGCAGAACGCGAAGCTCGGCGAGACGTTCGTGCGCATCGGTCTGCATCCCGATTGGGGCGGCACGTGGCTTCTTCCGCGTCTCGTCGGCCGCAGCCGCGCCATGGAGATTCTGATGAGCGGCCGCATGGTCGACGCGGTGGAAGCGAACGCCATCGGCATGGTGGATCGGATCGTCGCCGCCGACACGCTCGCCGACGAGACGGAAGCGCTCGCGCAATCGATGGCGATCGCGCCGCCGATCGCCATCGCCGGCATCAAGCGCGCGGTGAACGCCGCAGATGCGAACGATCTGCGCGCGCAAATCGAGCTGGAGACCGAGCATCAGCTGCGCTGCTTCGCTTCGCATGATGCGGCCGAAGGAATGGCGGCGTTCTTCGCGAAACGCGCGCCCGCATTCCGCGGCAACTGAGATCACGCGACGCATCGCGCTTCACCGTTCCGTCACAGCGCCACGCCATTTTTTCGTACGCGCGATCCACGATTCGGTCGCGCGCATCGCGCGTTTCGCGGCGTTGCTCTCTGCGCGTCGCATGGCACCGCCGATGAAGCGATGAAGACGCCGGAGGAGGGGGCTATGAAACTCCACCGGTTGCTGCTCATCGCGGTTCTCGTCGTCTCCAGTTCACTCTTCGCGGCCGAGCGCCGCACCATTCCCACACTCACCGCCACCGACGCCGGCGGCGCGACTGCGCTGGCGCTCACGCGCGCGACGATTCGCGTGACGATCCGCGGTCCGCTGGCGCGCACGGAGCTCCAGCTCACCTATCGCAACGATCTCGATCGCGAGCTCTCCGGCGACTTTTTCTTCCCTCTTCCACCCAACGCCGAAGTCAGTGACCTCGGCCTCTACTTCGATGGCCACCTCCGTCACGCCGTGGCCGTGGAGCGCGTGCTGGCGAAGCAGGCGTACGACGAAGTGAGCCACCGCGGCGTCGATCCCGCGCTCGCCGAATACAACGCCGGTCGCGGCTTCCGCTTCCGCGTTTATCCGATTCCGGCAGAAGGCGAGAAGCAGGTCTTCCTCGCTTACGACGAGGAGCTCGGCACGAGCGATTACCGGCTCGACCTCCGCTACGGCCGCACGATCGACACGGACATCACCATCGATGCGGAAGGGCGCGCCGTGACGATCGAAGGGAGCGTGCCGCGCTCGCACGCGACGCAGTTGCTCGACGGCACGATCCGAATTGCCGGCGCTAACGAAGAACGCGCGCTCGCCGCACGCGCTGCCGACGGCACGTGGTACGCCGCCGCTGCACTCGCGGTCGATGCGCATGCGGCGGAACTTCCGCCGGCGCCCGAAGTGACAGTCGTGTGGGACACGTCGTCGAGCAGCGTGCAGCAGAACGGCAAAGCGCTGCGCGAGTTCCTGAACGGCTTTCTCGAGCAACAGCTCGGCTCCGCAAACGTGAATGTCGTCCCGTTCCACGTCGCCGTCGAAGCACCGCGGCGTATCGCGAAGAACGCACTCACGCGCACGCTCGACGATCTGCAGCCGCTCGGCGCGACGAATCTCATCGACCTCGCCCATCGCCTGCCGCAGCTCGCGGCGACGCTGCCGCCCAACGGCCGGCTCATCCTCGTCACCGACGGCCTCACCTCCTTCGGCGACAGCCGCGACGTCGCGGCCGCCTTCACGAAGCTCGATGCGCTGCACGTTCCGCTGCTGATCGTCAACGCTTCGAACTCCGCCGACGACGCGCTGCTGACGAACGCCGCCAGCGCCGCGCGCGGCTGGTATGTCGATCTGACGCACACGGATGTGCAGACCGCCATCGAAACAGCGATGCATCTGCCGGCTGCAGCGCGATTGAAATCATCGGCCGCATCGCTGCTGCCTTCGGCGGTCGTGGCGACGGCGAATGAAGCGATCGTCGCCGCCGCACGCGCGAGCACGCCCATCGTCGCGCTGCCGATCAGCATCACCACAGCGAACGGCACGACCACGCGCGAGCTGCCGGTGACGGAGCTGCGCGCGCCGGTGGAAGTGAGCATGGTGCAGCGCACGTGGGCACGGGCGCGTTTGCGCGAGCTCATCGCGCGCGGCGCAGACGACGGCGAGATCATCGCGCACGGCCGCAAATTCAATCAGCTCACGCCGCGCACATCGCTGCTCGTGCTCGATTCATGGCGCGACTACGAGCTGTACGACATCCCCATGCCGGAAGATGTGGCCGCGGAAAAGGAGCGCGCGTCGCTCGATCGGGAATCGCCTCCGTTCTTCACCACCAGCACGAACGTCACGCCGCAGCCGCCCGCCGGCTCCTGGTTCATCAAAGGACGCGTCACGGAGAGCGGCGCGCCGCTGCCCGGCGCCACCGTCACGATGCGCGACGGCGAACGCATTCTCGCGACGCAGGTATCCGACAGCGACGGACGCTGGTGGATCGCGTTCGCCACTCCGCCGCAA
>DASSMK010000386.1:0-15691 GCA_035688915.1 Thermoanaerobaculia bacterium | reverse complement strand
GAGGTGAGCACGACGGCGATGAGGGTGATGCGGTGACGGTTCTTCATGGTGTCCTCCGTACGTTGTTTTCTGCTGTACGGAATCTCGGTCACCCTCGGATTTGCCGTTGCTAAAAGGAGCCTACGCGGATGCGAAAAGATCGCTCGCGCTGCGCGCGGACGCGGCGCGCTTCCTAAACGGATCGTAAGCGTGGGCGTGATAGCTTCCCGCGCGAATGGCCGCTCCCGTCCTCCTCAACGCCGAAAATCTCAGCAAAGCCTACGGCTCGCGCCCGCTCTTCGACGCGCTCTCCTTCACCATTTTCGAAGGCGATCACATCGGCCTGGTCGGTCCGAACGGCGCGGGCAAATCGACGCTGCTGAAGATCATCGCGGGCGTCGAGGAAGCCGACTCCGGCACGCGCGCGCTGCGCAAAGGCGTGCGCGTCGGCTACGTGCCGCAGGACCCGGTGTTCACGCCGGGCAAGTCAGTGGAAGAGGTGCTCGCCGATGCGCTGCGTCACGACGTGACGCTCGACGAATACGATCGCACCGCCCGCATCGCCATCGCCCTCGGCAAAGCCGGCTTTCTCGATCGCGACGCGCTGACCGACACGCTCTCCGGCGGCTGGCGCAAGCGTCTGGCCATCGCGCGCGAGCTGGCGCTGGAGCCGGACATCCTCCTGCTCGACGAGCCGACCAATCATCTCGACGTCGAAGCGATTCTGTGGCTCGAAGAGTTGCTCGTCACCGAGCCGGAAGCGTTCGTCGTCGTCAGCCACGACCGCTACTTTCTCGAGAACACCACCAAGCGCATGCTCGAGCTGAATCGCGCGTACGCCGGCGGTCTGCTGGAAGTGGAAGGGAGCTACAGCCAGCTGCTCGAGCGGCGCGACGAAGTGCTGCGCAACGAAGCCGCGTATCAGGAGACGCTCGCCAATCTCGTGCGGCGCGAGATGGAGTGGCTGCGCCGCGGTCCGAAGGCGCGCACGACCAAAGCGAAGGCGCGCATCCAGAACGCGGAGCGGCTGATCGACGAGCTGGACGAGAGCCGCGCGCGCGGCGTGTCGTTCGACGCGACAATCGATTTCACCGCCTCGCAGCGCAAGACCAAACGCCTCTGGAGCGCGCGCGGCATCAGCAAGTCCCTCGGATCGCGCCCGCTCTTCCGCGATCTCGATGTCCTCCTCACCCCCGGCGCCCGCCTCGGCATTCTCGGCCCGAACGGTTCCGGCAAGACCACGCTGCTGCGCACGATCATCGGCGAGCTCGCGCCGGACAGCGGCACGATCGAACAAGCCGACGGTCTGCGCGTCGTCTACTTCGAACAGAATCGCGAGAGTCTCGATCCGACGGTTTCGCTGCGCCGCGCGCTCGCGCCGGAAGGCGACACGGTGGTCTATCGCGATCGCTCCATTCATGTCGCCGGCTGGGCGAAACGCTTTCTCTTTCGCAGCGAGCAGCTCGATACGGCCGTGGCGCGATTGTCGGGCGGCGAGAAGGCGCGCATCGTTCTCGCGCGACTCATGCTGCAACCGGCCGATCTGCTGGTGATGGACGAACCGACGAACGATCTCGACATCTCCACGCTCGACGTGCTCGAAGAGTCGCTGCTCGAATTTCCCGGCGCGCTCGTCCTCGTGACGCACGATCGGTATCTCATCGACCGCGTCTCCACGCGCATCCTCGCGCTCGACGGCCGCGGCGGCGCCGAATACTTCGCCGACTATCCGCAGTGGGAAGCAAATCGCATTGCCGCAAGCGCGCCGCCGAAGAAAGAGGCCGCGCCCGCGGCCGAACGGCGCACGGCGGAGAAACCGAAGAAGCTCTCGTACCTCGAACAGCGCGAATTCGATGCGATGGAAGAGACGGTGCTCGCCGCGGAAGAGAAGCTCGCCGAAGCGAAGCGCCGCGCGGAAGATCCGGCCGTGGCGTCGGATGGCACCGAGCTGACGAAGCGCTTCGCCGCGCTGGCCGCGGCGCAGGCGGAAGTGGAGCGGCTGTACGCGCGCTGGGCAGAGCTGGAAGCGAAGCTCGCGTAGGTCACGCGGCCGCTCAGGAAGTCGCGGCGGAATCCGCCTCGCGCACCGTATCGAACCGCCGCTCCATCACGCAGTCGTTCTGCACGTCGTTGCCGATGATGAACGGCTTCACGGCGCCCGTTCTGCGGAAGCCGCACTTTTCGTAGAAGGCGATGGCGCGCGGGTTGTGCTCCCACACCACCAGCCAGATGCGCGCGACGTTCCCCGCTTCTTCGATCACGCGCGACATCAGCGTCTGCGCGAGGCCGCGGCCGTGATGCGGCCGGTCGACGTAGAAGCGCGCGATCTCGATCGAATCGCCGCCATCGCGGTGCATCGTTGCGAACGCGAGCGCGACTCCGTCTTCTTCGGCGAGCAGCGTGAAGGTCGCCGGATCCTCCAGCTCGCGGCGCTGCTGCGCTTCGCCGTACGTCTTGCTGAGGAACGCCGCCATGTTTTCGGGAGTGTTGTCTTTGGCGAACGTGTCGCTGAAGGTACGCGCGCCGAGCTCCGCGAGCACGGCCGCGTCGGCGGGAGTCGCGCGACGGATGGTGATCATGATTGGATTGTCTCGATGAACGTCGTCGATCTCAACACCCTCGCTTCACCGCTGACGCTGGAGGATGCGCAGGCCATCGCTGCCGCCGATTCCGTCCGCGCCGATCTTGCCGATGCCCGCGTGCTCTACGCCCTCGGCATCGCCCACGCGATGGGCAAGCGCGCGATCGTCACCGGCGGCGCGCTGCCATACGACGACGCGTCCGCGCCGGCAGGGGAGGCGGTGCTGCCGTTCGCCGCGCTGTTCGCCCACGCCGCGGTGTTGAAAGGCGTGGTGGATGCCGCAGCGATCGAGCCGCCGGTGCGCGACTATCTCGCCGCGCACGGCATCCTCAGCGCGCGCGATCTGGAGCGGCTCGATCTCGATGCGCTCGCGGCCGCGCCGTCCATCGGCCGCACCGCACTGCGGCGCTTCGTGCGCGAGCTCGCGAAGAGCGAACGTTATCCCGACGCCGAAAAGCTGAAGGAGTTTCTCGTGCGCCGCGGGATTTTCGTGTGACGCGCTAGCGCCGCTTGAAGATCCGATCGAGTGAATACAACCCGCTGCCGTGCGCGGCGATGTAGAGGAACGCGAAGCAGTACACCACCGCCAGCTCGCCTTTGTTGACGATCGGCAGGAAGCCGCCCGGCGCGTGCGCTTTAAAGTACGCGACGGCCATCGTGCCGCTGGCGATGAATGCCGCGAAGCCGGCCAGGAGGCCGAGGGCGATCATGGCGCCGCCGCACATCTCGATGACGCCGGCGAACCACATCAAATCGCCGAAGGCCACCGGCGGCTTGTTGCCCGGCCAGCCGAAGAGCTTCTGCGTGCCGTGAAAGAAGAAGAGGAAACCGAGAACGAAGCGGAAGAGCGAATAGATCGGCTCGGTGTAGCGTGCGAGGAACTTCATGCGCCGCGGAGAATTCAAAAGCGGCGCCGTTCACTGCAACGCGTCGATGCCCTCCGCGATCATCAGCGCCGACGCCTCGTCGATCACCGAGACCACGGCGTGCTTGCCGTCCGGTGCGAGTGCGAAGGTTTCCGGCGTCAAATCGCTCGTGGCGAGCAGCATACGGCGCGTCGCGGACGTGTCGGCGTCCGGCGAAAAATCCTGTGTGACGATTCCGTTCGAAGTGCGAAACGCGATCGTATGAGTCGCGCCGACCCAACGCGCGCGGACGGTGCGGAACGTCAGTCCTTGCGCGAGGTGGAAGACGTGTCCGTCCGTCGTGCGTACGACGTCGATGGCGGACGTGTCGCCGTTCTCCGGCCGCTCGTACACCACGTACATCCCGTCCGCGGAGACTTCCGGATGGATCGTTTCGCCCGCCACGACGAGTGTCGCCGCTCCCCCGCTGCGCGGGATGCGCCAGAGGCCATCGCTCTTTGGATTGCTCGAGTCGTAGTAGATCGCGGAGCCGTCCGCGGGCACGGTTGGATTCTCCGCGTCGACGCCGTCGCTCGTGATCTGTTTCGGATTCGCGCCGTCGCGCGTCGCGGTCCACACTTCGAAGTGGCCGCCGCGATTCGAGCTCCAGAGCAGCGCGCCGTCCGGTGCGACGTGCGGGTCCCAATCGACCGCGTCATGATCGGTGAGCCGCCGCAGCGCGCCGGTGGCGATGGTCAGCTCCCACAGATCGGGATTGCCGCCGCGATCGGAGGCGAAGACTATGCGCTGGCCGTCGCGCGTGTACGCCGGCTGCCGATCCATGCTCGTGCCGTGCGAAAGCCAGCGCGCGTGCGGCGTTTCGCCGGTGGTCAGCTCCTGCAGGTTCTGGCGCGTGACGTCTTCGCAGAAGATGAGGCGACCGCCTCCCGCGAGATCGAGCGTATCCGCCGAGCCGTGAGGATTGCGCAGCAGCACGCGCGCGTCGCCGCTGCGCACGTTCTGCATCACCACTGCCGCGCCGCCGCCGCGCCGTCGCAGCGCGGCGCCGGTCAGCGCTTCGAGCTCGCAATAAAGGATCGTGTCGTTGCCGCTCCACGCCACCGCGGACACCGCGCCGTGCGGCGTGTCGCGCGCCAGCTCGTGCGTCTCGCCGGTCGCTTCCTCGATGAGCACCACCGATGCGGAAGCGGTGCTGTGCGGATGGCGCGTGACGGCGATGGTCTTGCCGTCCGGCGACCAGCGCGGGCCGCCGTAATCCTCTTCCGCACTGGCCACGAGCTCGCGCACGTTGCCGGTGTCCAGCTCCGCGACGCAGACCGTCGACAGGCGCGCTTTGCCGGTGCGCGTGCGGATGAAGGCGATGCGCCGCAGATCGGGTGACCAGTCGCCGTCGTACGCGTCGTCGATCAATTTGCGCGGCTCGCCGCCCACTGCCGCGACGCGATGAATGGCGCTCGCGCCGTTTTCCGCGCGCGTGAAGAGGAGCGTCGATCCATCGCGCGCGAATCGCGGCGCCGAGTCGTCAGGTCCGGACGTCACGGCCACTTCGGTGCCGTCGGCGAGCTGCTTGATCCAGATGCGCCGCTGGCCGTCGCGCGTCGAGACGAACGCGATCAGCTTGCCGTCCGGCGACGCGGCGGGCGCGCTGTCGCGGCCGGAGTAGGTGAGCGTGCGTAAGCGCGGCGGCTCGGGTGCGTCGCCGGAGAACGCGCCGCGCGTCAACACCGCGATGGTGACGATCGCCGCGAGCATCGCCACGAGCATCGCGACGCGCGCGCCGTTGCCGAACGTGAAGTTCTTTTCCGTGGTGCGGCGCGACGATCGCGAAGAGCCGCTCGTGGCAGTGATCGACTTCGCCGCCGTCTCCAGCGCGAACGCGAGATCGCGCGCGGAGGAGAAGCGTCGCACCGGATCTTTCTCCAGGCAGCGGCGGATCAGATCGTCGACCGCTTCCGGCAGATCGGGGACGATGGCCACGAGATCCGGCGGCTCTTCGCGCAGGATCGCGTTCATCGTCTCCACCGGCGAGCGCGCGCGAAACGGCACGCGTCCGCAGATCATCTCGAAGAGGACGACGCCGAGGGAGAAGATGTCGGAGCGATGATCGAGGGCGTCGCCGCGGATCTGCTCGGGCGACATGTAATGCGTCGTGCCGAGCACCAATCCCGGCTGCGTCTTCAGCGCGGTCGCGCTTTCGCTGCCGCCGAGGAGCGCGCTCTTGGCGAGGCCGAAATCGAGGATCTTCAGGTGCTCGTCGCGCGTGACGAAGAGGTTCTCCGGTTTCAGATCGCGATGGACGAGACCTTTGGTGTGCGCGGCGGCGAGACCGTGCGCGATGGCCGCGCCCCACGTGAGCGCCTTGCGCAGCGGCAGGCGTCCGGCGTCGAGTTTCTCGCGCAGCGTCTGCCCTTCGAGCAGTTCCATGACCAAATACGGCACGGTCGCGCCTTCCGCGGTGGCATCGCCGATGTCGTAGAGCGCGCAGATGTTCGGATGGTTGAGCGACGAGATCGCGCGCGCCTCGCGTTGGAAGCGCTGCCGGAAATCGGAGTCGGACCAGCGATGCGGCGGCAGGATCTTGATGGCGACCGCGCGATCGAGCCGCGTGTCGAGCGCGCGATACACGGTCCCCATCCCGCCCGCGCCGATCTCGTCGAGGAGCTGGTAAGGACCCAAACGCGCATTCCGGCCGAGCGACATGCAGGGGGCGTGGGCATTATAGGGGGGCTGTTAGAATCGACGACGGCATGCGCAGAGATCTGAAGGACATCGCCGCCGAAGCGCTCGAGTTGCCGGTCACGGCGCGCGCGGAATTGGCGAGCCAGCTGCTCGACAGTCTCGACGAAGTCTCGGAAGAGGAGAACGAGCAGCTGTGGGCGCAGGAGGCGGAGCGCCGCTACGCCGAGTACAAAGTCGGCAATATCGACTCGGTGCCGGCTGAAGAAGTGTTCGCGCGGCTGCGTGCTCGCCGGAAGTGATGCCGGCGCGGTTTCTTAGGCCGGCTGAAGCGGAGGTCATCGAAGCCGTCGCATACTTTGACGAGCAGCGCGACGGACTCGGCGATCGCTTCGAAGAGGATCTGACTGCTTCTGTCGCGTTTGCGACGGAGTTTCCTCGCAGCGGAAAGCAGATCTCGAAAAACGTGCGGCAACTCCCGTTCGGCCGCTTCCGCTACAACCTCATTTACGTGATCGACGAAGACGAGATCGTGATCGTCGCGGTTGCGCATCACAGACGCCGGCCCGGCTACTGGCGCAATCGCCTGGCGCTCGTGCGGCCGTGATCGCCGTTCATTCATCGCGGTAAGCTACGCCCGCGATGGACGCGCGTTTCTGCTCGAATTGCCGCGCTGCACTGACTGCGGACGCGACCGAATGTCCCGCGTGCGGCGTATATGCCGGCGATCTCTTCGACGAGCGCTCGTTGCGCAAACGCCGCGCGCCGCGTCCCGCGTTTTGGATGGCGCTGCTCGTTCTCACCTCCGCGTCGTACGCGGGGTGGATTTACTGGCAGCAGCACCAGCGCAGCGCCGCAGCGCAGGCGAAGCCGAAGGCGGTGGAGCGCAAGAACGAAACCGGCGAGGTCCCGCGCGTCCGCCGCCACGTCATCGAAAGCCTCGGCGTGAAGGATGAATGTCTCGCGCTGATTCGCGTCGCGCCGCAGACATACAACGCCGCAAACGTGTGCGACGGCACGAAGCTCGGGCGCTGGGTGATCCGCGGAAAAAACGTGGAGCGCGCCCATTGACGCGCTCCACGAAAGACTAAGACGTCACCAGATCGCGCACTGCGTCGCGCGCACCATCGGATCGCCCGTATGGCACTGGAACGCGCTCGCGAACTGAGGCATGTTCGACAGCGGTCCATTGACGCGGAACTTGTTGATCGGATGCGGGTCGGTGAGCACGCGATTGCGCGCCGACTCGATGGTCATGTTCGTCGCACGCGCACGAGCGAAGCCGAGGAAGAAGCGCTGCTCCGGCGTGAATCCGCCGATGGTCTGCGGCTTCGGTTTGCCGACGAGCGATTTCTGCCACGCTTTGTACGCGATGATCGCGCCGCCGAGGTCGGCGATCGATTCGCCCGCGACGAGCTTTCCGGTGTGGTGCGTCTCCGGCTCGATGTAGTAGCCCTCGAACTGATTGACGATGCACTCCGCGCGCGCTTCGAAATTCTTCTTGTCCTCTTCGGTCCACCAGTTCGCGAGGTTGCCCTTGGCGTCGTACTGGCTGCCTTCATCGTCGAAGCCGTGCGTCAGCTCGTGGCCGATCACGCTGCCGACCGCGCCGTAATTGAACGCGTCGTCCTGATGGATGTCGAACATCGGCCATTGCAGAATGCCGGCCGGGAAGACGATCTCGTTGTACGGCGGGTTGTAATACGCGTTGATGGTCGGCGGCGTCATGTACCACTCGGTGAGATCGACCGGCTTGCCGATCTTGGCGAGGTCGCGCTGCACTTCGAACTGCGTCGCGGCGAGCGTGTTCGTCGCCAGCGGTCCATTAACTATGGTGAGCTTCGAATAGTCGCGCCACGTGTCGGGATAGCCGATCTTGCGGCGGAAGGCATTGAGCTTCGCCAGCGCGTTCGCGCGCGTGGAGCTGCTCATCCAGTCGAGCTGCCCGATGTTTTCGCGCAGCGCCACCACCAGGTTGTCCACCAGTTCCATCGCCCGCTTCTTCGCCTCGGGCGGGAACTTGCGATCGACATACGCCTGGCCGAGTGCTTCGCCGACCTGCGCGTTCACGCGCGCGACGCAGCGCTGCCAGCGATCCTGCTGCTTCTTCTGGCCGAGGAGGACGGTGTTGCGGAAGCGGAAGTTTTCGTCGGCGATCGGCGTCGGGAGCGTGCCGGCGACGTCGGTGAGGAGCTGCCAGCGCAGATACGTCTGCCAGTCGCTGAGCGGCGCGGTGGCGATCAGATGGTCGACTTCCTTCACGAACGACGGCTGCGCGACATTGATGGAATCGATGGAGAGGCCGCGCTGCGCGAGGTACTGATCCCACACCAGAGACGGCGCGAGCGTTGTCAGCTGCGAAACCGGCATGCGGTTGTACTGCGTCTGCGGATCGCGCAGCTGCACGGCGGTGAATGACGCGTTGGCCAGCGCGTTCTCAATGCGCATCACGGCGTCGGCGTCGCCCGGCACTTTGGCCAGCTCGAACATCTTGTTGATGTGCGCGACGTATTCTTCGCGAACCTTCTTCGACTTGTCGTCGGTGCGGAAGTAGTAGTCACGGTCGGGGAGGCCGAGGCCGGCCTGGGAGACTTCGGCGATGGTTTCGGTGCTGTTCTTCGCGTCCTGCGTGGCGTGGACGACGAACGGCGCGGCGACGCCGATGTTGTGGAGGCGCACGATCTCGTTCTGCAGATCGGCGCGCGAGGCGATGGCGGCGATGCGATCGAGCTCCGGCTGGATCGGCGCGAGGCCGGCGGCGTCGATCTGCTGCTCGTTCATGCAGCTCGAATAAAAGTCGCCGATCTTCTGCTCGACCGCGGTGCGCGACGAGGCAGGCTTCTGCGCCGCCGCCTCCAAAATCTCCCGCAGCACGCGCCGGTTGTCCTCGGAAACCGACGACATCATGCCCCACGCCGTGTACTGCGGCGGGATCGGGTTCTTGGCGAGCCAGCCGCCGTTCGCGTACTGATAAAAGTCGTTGCAGGCGTTGGCGGTGGTGTCGAGATTCGCGCGATCGAACTCGAGTGTGGAGACGACGGGCTGCGCGGCAGCTGTCGTCGCGGGCGGAGCCGCGGCAGGCGGCGTGGTCGTCGCCGCCGTGCACGCGGACAAGAGCAGTGTGGAAAGAAGGAGGCGTTTCATATGCGCCGCCCATACGGAAACGGCGCGCGAAAGTTTCAACGAATGGGACGAATCGTGCGCGGCTTGTGATGAAGCGGTGAAACTCGTCTCGTTCTGCGGTCGTTAATGGACTTCGACGGCGCGGCTGAACTCCGAGCTTGCGGTGGCGATGTCTGCGGTAAAGCCGTCTGCGTTCGCACCGCGATCGCGAAGGAAACCGTAGAACCAGGTGCGCGTCGTGTTCGCCGTCACCCACGGTCCGGGCAGACGGCCGGGAATCGCAGCGTGGAACAGGCCGCCGGGGTTCACGTTGACGACGCCGAGTGTGTACTGCCCTTCGCCGTAGCCGGAAGGATCGGGAGCGTCGTTCGCGTAGAGGCTCACGTACGAGCTGAAGATCGGCTCGAAGCCGGCGTTCCCGTCGATCACTGTGCGATCCGTGGCGGGGTCGTAATGCGCGGTGAGGATCACCGGCACCGGCACAGTGCCGTCGCCGCCCGGCGCATCGGGCGAGAAGCCGTCGAGGCCGTGATCGATGCCGAGCTGCCAGTTGCCGTGGATGGAGTTGCTGATCAGCGAAACATCCTTCGTGCCGCGCGCGATGGCGACACCGAAATCGTGATTGAAGGCGATGCGATTGTCGGAGAGGTCGGCGGCGGTGGCGAGATAGATGCCGCTGGCGCCGTTGCCGAGGGGCTGGTCGGTGCGGGTGAGGCCGATGCGGTTGTTGGAAATAAACGTGTTGCGGCCCGACGTGATGAAGATGCCGGTGCGCTCGTTGCCGCTGATGATGTTGTCGGTGATGGCGAAGCGCGTGGCGGTGGCCTGCTGCGCGATCACGATGCCGCGTACGTTCGGCATCGCGTGCATGCCCGTGGGATCGGTGCCGATGTAGTTCTCGTGAATGCGCCGCTCGACCGCGCCGGGGTTGTCTTTGCACGACGCGGTTTCGGCCGCGTAAATGGCGGCGTCGAAGCCGTGGATGTTCAGGCCGCGCACGACGCTGGTGCAGGGAAGAGCCAGCGTGATGGCGGTGCCGTGCGCGACGCTGCCGTCCAGCTCGATCTCGGGACCGGCGGCATTCGTATCGCCGATGTAGCGCGTCTGCGTCGAGCCGTCGATTTCGAGCGTGGTTGCGCGCGCGGCAGGCAACGGCGTCAGCGGGTGGATGGTTTGCCACGCGGATGCGCCGGCCGGAATGCGGAACGCGACCTTGCAGGGATAGCTGCTGGTGCAGCCGGCGTTGGCGTCGGTCAGTGCGGCGCGCAACGAGCCGGTGCCGCTGTCGTTCGTGTTGGTGACGGTGTACGTGAGAAAGATCGGCGTTTCGACGACGGCGGTGTTGTTTTCGGTTTTCGGATCGGGCTCGTTTGCCGTGATGGCGCCGTGGATGGACATGATGAATCCGAGCGGCGTGTCTTCGGCGATCGGATGCAGCGTGACTGTCTTGAAGAACGTGCCGCCCGGGACGTCGCCGATGAAGCACGTCACGCGATACTGCGACTGCACTTCGCAACCTTCCGGCACGCTGGCGAAGCCGTGCGCGAGCGGGATGTCGATGGTGAAGCGCGCGCCCGTGGCGGGACGCAACGCGTTGTTCGCATAGGTGACGTCGAGCGCGAATGGCAGTCCCGGATCGAGCCGTCCGGGATTGAAGATGGCGATGGAGAGATCGGGATTCGTGGCCACTTCGAGGAAGGCGTACTGATAGTTGTTCGTGTTGTCGGGATCGGGCGTGTCGGAGGTGGCCAGTCCGTACGGGCTGAGAAAGCGCGTCTGATCGCCGGCCGTGCCGGTGCACGAAACCGTCTTCGTCGCGCCCGGCGCGAGTGAGCCGTAGCGTTCCGCGACGCTGCAGAGCAGGTCCGCGCCCGCGCGAAAATCGACGTTCGTCGCCGCATCCGGACCGTTATTGACGAGCGTCGCCGAGATGGTGACGTCGTCGCCCGCCACCACCTGCTGCGGCGCGGTGAGCGTGACTTTGAGATCGGCGGAATTCGCGAGGGCGGTGGTGGCGGCGAGGGAGAGGCCGAGGAGGAGAGGGGCGATGGGGCGCATGTCTGGGGGAGAATACGGAGGGGAGGGGGGAGGTATCTAGGGCGAGCCGGATTTTTTCCGAGCCGCACGAATCGGAGGTTTGCATGCAAATCATCGGAGTGATCCCGCAACTGCGCACGACCAACCTGCCGGAGTCGATCCGCTTCTACACCGAGAAGCTCGGCTTCACCGTCGAGTTCAATTACGACGACTTTTACGCCGGCATTCGCGCGGGGAATGGACTCTTTCACCTCAAGCAGGTGGACGAAAAGGATCCGTCGATCGACTTTGTCGATCACGGCGATCACTTACATCTGTACTTGCAGACCGACGACGCCCGCGCTGCGGCAGACGCTCTTCGCAAGAACGGCGTCACGCTCGTGCGCGACGTGCATGACACGGCGTGGGGCACGCGCGAGTTCGTCATTCACGACGATCAGGGACACACGCTCTACTTCGGCGAAAGTCGCGACGTCGCTTAATCGCCGCTACACGTTCTCCGCAATCTTGCGGATGTCGTCCGCGATCTCCAGCACCGCCCAGCTCCACATCTGCGCGAGCAGGTTCACCTGTTGCGGCGTGAGCAGCAGCAGCTCCGGGATGTGGAAGAAGTCTTTGTTCTGCAGCACGGTGTGGTAGTTCGGGAAGTTGGCCATGTAGTTCCGTTCGTTCGTGCTGGTGAGGAACTTCTGCGTGTCGGGCGGGAGCTTCGAGATCCACTGCGCGATTTTCTGGTTGTAGAGCCAGATCACCGTCACGGTGCCGTCGTTCGGATATGGCTCGATGGCGAACGGATTGTCCGGCCAGATGCGATGCTTCGTCGCGCACCAGACCGGGCCTCCCGTGGCGAGTGCGTTCATGAGTCCCTGCTGCACGGCGGGCCAATCTTCGGCGGGGAAGACCTGAATCGGCTGCTGCGGCACGGAGATCTTCAATGACTCCGGCATCTCGTCGCCGGGCGCCACGGCCATCATCTTCGCCGGGATGTCCATGCCGGTCATGCGGCGCGTCGGGCGGCGCACTTCGCGCGTGGCCGTCGTCTCCGGCGTCTGGTGTCCGAACAAACCGGCGACCTGGAAGTCGATGCCTTCGTACGTTCCCGCCGCGTGATCGGACGGGTTGTTGCGATCCCAGTTCGGATTCATCGGCGTGGAGGTGTTGATGCACGCCACGATCACCGGATAGCGGCGCTGCAGCATGGCCACGATGCCGGTGTTCTCGAGATCGCCGCCGTCGACGATGCTCATCTTCTGCGTGGTCGGATCGGGCACCGCACCGGCGCTGCGCGGCGGCCAGTAGTGGAACTCCGCAAAGAGCGACGGGAATCCGAGGGAGTCGAGCACGGAGCCGGGCGCCGCACCGCTGCTGCCCATCATGTCGGAGATGGTGAAACGATGCAGCGGCGCGTCGACGGTGATCAATCCCTGCGCATCGGGCGTCTGCGGATTGCTCGAATCGAACGCGAAGTTTTCCATGTACCCGCCGCCGAACGGACCGGTCGGCGTGCCGCTCGGGAAAAAGTGCGGCGTGCCGTCGTACAGCGGCGAGTATTCAAAGTGCCGCATCTCCAGATCGTGATCGACGGGATAGATCTGCGTCGCGCCGCAGACGAGATACGGCCGCCGCGGACGCATGAAGTAGAAGTCGTTCGCGGTGAGGCCGGGGTTGTTCTGCAGCAGTGTGGCGATGGAATCGGGATCGAGCGCGAAGAAGCGATCGAGATCCGAAACGTTGAACGGATTCACGAGCAGCGCGTTGAGCATCCGCGCATAGAGGCGGTTCGACGGCGTGTGATGCGTCGCTGAGTACAGCAGCGATCCGGTGATCGCCGCGTTCGTCATCGTGGTCACGCCGAACGGCAGATAGTTGTGCGCGACGCCGCGGATCGACGCCGTGGTGAGCTTCGCCGGATCGATGGGCGGGCCGAGGAAGACGCTGTCGGGGATGGAGGGATCGCCGAAGCTGAAGAGCGACCCGAACCAGCTGCCGCCGGAGACGCACGAGATCGCGCCGATCAGATCGTACAAACCCTTCGGCGCATTCAGCAGGCCGGACATCTGTCCCGTCGACGCCACCAGCGATCGCGGTCCGCCGCCGGAGAAGCAGACGCCGATCGGATGCGAGGCCGGGCCGAAGCGCGGATCGTTGATCTCCGGATAGAACGGCTGCGGATCGGACGAGTAAACCAGCGAGCGAAGGAGCGGCTGAGGGTTCGTCATAGTTAAGGAGTGACCGAAAGCGCCGAGTCCCTACCTCGCACCGCAAGCGCGCTTAGCATCCGTTTAAGAACCGGCGCCGCCGCAGTTCCTCGCCCGCCAATCTTTTCCGATCTTCCTAGCGAACTCTTAGCATCCGCGATTCGCTGCCGTCGCTAGATTTCCTGCAGATACGACGAACGAAGGAGATCCCGTGACGACATTCGATAACGCAGTCGAAACCGCAGCCGACGCAAAGGCAGTCAACACCGCAGTCAACACTAACGCCGTGCAGGCACTCGAAGCGATGCTGCTCATCCGCACCTTCGAGCTGAAATCCGCCGAGCTGCGCGCCAAGAACATGTCGCCGAACATGTGCACCTCCGTCGGCCAGGAAGCCTCCGCCGTCGGCGTCGTCCGCGCCCTCGGCCCCAACGATCTGATTCTCACCAACCACCGCAGCGCCGGCCATCTGCTCGCGCGCGGCGCCGATCCCGGCCGCATCTTCGCGGAGATCATGGGCAAGGCCACCGGCTACTGCAAAGGCAAGAGCGGCAGCCTGCACATCTCCGTCAAAGAGCTCGGCGTGATCCTCACGTCGACCATCGTCGGCGGCGAGCTTTCGCTCGCGCCCGGCGTGGCGATGTCGATCGACGTCCTCGGCGGCGACGCGATCGTGACCGTCTTCTTCGGCGACGGCGCGGCGACGGAAGGCATCTTCCACGAAGCGCTGAATCTCGCGGCGGTCTGGAATCTGCCGGTGCTCTTCGTCTGCGAGAACAACCAGTGGCAGGCGTACGTGCGCCGCAACGAAACGATGCTCGTCGATCACGTCAGCGAATGGGCGAAGCCGTACGGCGTGCCGGCGAAGACGGTCGACGGTAACGACGTGTTGGCCGTGAGCGCGGCGGCGGAAGAAGCGGTGGCGTACGTTCGCGCGAATCGCAAGCCGTACTTTCTCGAGACTTACACGTACCGCCTGCGCGGGCACATGGAGCCGGACGATCAGGCGTACGTGAATCCGGAAGAGCTGGCGCACTGGAAGGGACGCGATCCGATTCCGGCGCTCGAAGCGCGCCTCGTCGATGAAGGCGTGGTGACGGCCGGGCAGCTCGACGAGATCAAAGAGCGCGTGCGCCTGAAGGTCGAAGAGGCGGCGGCGTTCGCGATCGAATCGCCGTACCCGAGCTTCGCCGAGATGACCACCGACGTCTACGCATAAGAACGAAAAAAGAGGATGACGACCATGAGAACGATCACTGTTGATGAAGCGATGACGGAAGCGTTGGCAGAAGAGATGCGGCGGGATGCGCGTGTCGTGACGTTCGGCGAAGGCGTGGCCACGAAGGGATACAAGCTGGTGCAGGAGTTCGGCGCGAAGCGTGTGCGCAACACGCCGCTGGCCGAGGGGATCATCGCCGGGACGGCGGCGGGAGCGGCGGCGACGGGATTGCGTCCGGTCATCGACCTCCTCTTCGCGCCGTTCCTCACCTTCGCGATGGATGAGCTGGTGAACAGCGCGGGCAAGCTGCGCTTCCTTTCGGGCGGGCAGTTCTCCTTCCCGATGGTCACGATCTCGCGCACTGGTGCGGGCTGGGGCGTGGGCGCGCAGCACAATCACAATCTCGAAGCGTGGTTCGTGCACGCGCCGGGCTTGAAAGTGGTCATGCCGTCGACTGCGGCAGATTTCAAAGGACTGCTCAAAGCGGCGATCCGCGATGAGAATCCGGTGATGTTCTTCGCCGACATCGCGCTGCTGTTCGCGCCGGGCGAAGTGCCGGACGGCGACGATCACATCGTGCCGCTGGGCGAAGCCGCGCTGCGCCGCGAAGGCTCGCACGCGACGCTGATCAGCTACGGCAAGACCGTGAACGTCTGCCTCGAAGCGGCGGAAGCGCTGAACGTGGCGGGCATCACGACGGACGTGCTCGACCTGCGCACGCTCAAGCCGCTCGACGAAGCGTCGATCCTGGCGTCGGTGAAGAAGACGGGCCGCGCGGTGATCGTCCATGAAGCGGGCGGGCCGTGTGCGGTGGGCGCGGAGATCTCGGCGATTCTCGCGGAGAAGGCGTTCTCTTCGCTGAAGGCTCCGGTGCTGCGCCTGACCGGTCCGGACGCGCCGGCGGCGTCGTCGTTCCCGCTCGAGCAGGCGTACGTGCCGAACGCGGAACGCGTGATCGCGGCCGTGCGCGGCATCGTGTAGCGGAGTTCTCGTTGGAGCGGCGGGCGCCCTC
>DASSMK010000385.1:0-4747 GCA_035688915.1 Thermoanaerobaculia bacterium | reverse complement strand
CGAAATAACTATTGACAACTGGAAGTGTCACTCCGAGAATCGCCGCGTTCCTGACATTTGAAAAAGGCAAAGCCGCCGTGAGGCGGTGACGCAAAGCTACGGGTCTTCAGAGGCTGCCTCTCTCTCGCCGGAAGATCGCCGGGCCGCCGGGCGCCAGGTCGAAACAACCGACAACCTGAAAGGGAGACGTGTATGAACAAGCGCAGCATGGCAGTGCTGCTGGGACTCTTTGCAGTCACCGGCACCCTCTTCGCCGCTCCGGCACAGAAACAGACGGAACCGGCCAACGGCATGAAGGCGGCGGTGGATGCAAACGGGCAGCTCCGCCAGCCCAGCAGCAGAGAATTGCAGCAGCTCCAGTCGCAGTCGAAGCGCCACGCGTTCGACAAGCCGCTCGTCATGAAGACGACGGCCAGCGGCGCGATGAGCATCACGCTCGACGAGCGTTACGACATGGCGTTCGTCGCCACCACCGATGCGAACGGCCGCCTGGTCTTCGCCTGCATCGACGGCCCCGATCAGGCCGATGCGGTGGTCAGCGCGTCGACGAACGACACCATCCTGCGCATTCGTCCGGCGCAGACAGCGGCCCGTCCGGCCGCGGAGCGGGAGTAACGCACATGAAAACCATGACGCGCTCTCTCCTCCTCCTCATCGCGGCGCTGCTTCTCCCGGCCGCCGCGTTCGCGAACGCGAACATCGTCATCGTCAACAACGATCCTCCCGGCATCGGCTTCAACGATCCGTCGCCCGCCACGCCGATCGGCGGCAATATGGGAACGACCAAAGGCCAGCAGCGCCTGAACGCGTTCACCTACGCGGCGCAGATCTGGGGCTCGACCATCGACAGCTCGGTGACGATCCGCATCCGCGCGAACTTCGGTCCGCTCAGCTGCACCGCCACCGCCGCCACCCTCGGCTCCGCCGGTGCCCGCGGCATCTGGGCGAACTTCGACAACGCGCGTGAGATCGACACCTGGTATCACGTCGCGCTGGCGAACAAGCAGGCCGGCTACGACCTCGCGCCGGTCGGCAACACGACGGGCGACGACGAAGTCGACATCGCCGCCAGCTTCAACTCGCAGATCGGCACGACGGGCTGCCTGCAGACTTCGCTGGGCTGGTACTACGGCCTCGACGCCAATCAGCCGGCCAACTCCATCAATCTCGTCACCGTCCTCCTCCACGAGTTCGCGCACGGCCTCGGCTTTTCGAACTTCGTCAGCCGCACCACCGGCCAGAACGCCGGCTACCCGGTCTTCCCGTGGCCGGACGTTTACGAAAAGCACATGTTCGACCGCACTCAGAACATGTACTGGGACATGCTGAGCGCTTCGCAGCGCCTCACCTCGCGCGTCAACACGAACAACCTCGCCTGGAGCAGCCCGCTCGTGAATTCGTTCACGTCGACGGTGCTCTCGAAGACGCCGCAGCTCGTCGTGACGGGCGCCGTGAACAACACGTTCGCCCTCGGCAGCGCGGAGTTCGGCCCGGCGCTTTCGTATCCCGGCGTGAGCGGCACGCTCGTCGCCGCCCTCGACGCCGCTGATGCGGCCGGTCCGTCGAACACCGACGGCTGCAGCGCGATCACCAGCGACGTGGCCGGCAAGGTTGCGTTCATGAATCGCGGCACCTGCGGCTTCGCCGTGAAGGTGCTCAACGCGCAGAATGCCGGCGCGATCGCCGTGGTCATCGGCGACAACGCCGCCAGCGCCACTCCCGCCGACATGGCGGCGTCGGGCGTTCCGGCTGTCGACAACGCGATCACCATCCCGTCCGGCCGCCTCACGCTCGCCGACGCGAACACCGTTCGTCCGTTCCTCGGCTCGCTGAATGTTGCGGTGGGCACGCATCCGTCGCAGCTGCGCGGCGCCGATGCCGACGGCCACATCCTGCTGTACGCGCCGAATCCGTTCGTCTCCGGCTCGTCGACGTCGCACTGGGACGTCACCGCGACGCGCAATCAGCTGATGGAGCCGAACATCAACGCGAACCTCACGCACAACGTGACGCCGCCCTACGACCTCACGCTCCCGATGCTGCGCGACCTCGGCTGGTACGCCGACGCAGACAACGATCTCGTCGAGGATTCGGCGGACAACTGCCCGGCCATCGCGAACGCGAACCAGGCCGACAACGATCACGACGGTCAGGGCGACGTTTGCGACAACGATGACGACAACGACGGCGTCCTCGACGTGAACGACAACTGCCCGCTCACCGCGAACGCCGATCAGGCGAACTACGACGGCGACGCGCAGGGCGACACCTGCGACACCGATGACGACAACGACGGCGTGCTCGACGTCAATGACGACACGCAGTTCTCGGATCTCCGCCCGACTGTCGTCATCGGCTCGTGCGACACCGGCGTGACCAACACGCTCTTCCCGAACGGTTCGACCCTCGCCGACCGCATCGCGAAGATCAAGGCGTCTGCCGCGAATCACGGCGACTTCGTCAGCGGCGTGAACGCGCTGCTGAACGAGCTGAAAGCGCAAGGCCTGATCACCGGCGCGCAGAAAGCCGCCATCGGTTCCTGCGCCGCGCAGAACTGATCCACACGCATCACCAACCGAAAAGGGCCGGAGCGATCCGGCCCTTTTTCCTTTCTGCCGAAATATGGCCCGGGTGCCGCTGTTGCTTCCGTCATGCAACCGCTCGTTCGCGCCGTGCTGCTGGCCGCTCTGGCGTGCGCGGCGCCCGTGCATCGCACCGAAGGCCCACACATGTTGTTCGTGCACGATGAGCAGGTGGAACTGAGCGACAAGCCGGTGTCGATCGCGCTGCCGCTCCGCGACGCTTCCGCCGCGCTCCGCGCCGTGGCAGACGATCCCGATCGCGCGCTGATGCTGCGCATCGAACGGATCTCCATCGACCGGCAGCCCGGCGTCACGTATCGTGTTGACGTCGGCGGTCTCTCCGTTGGCATCCTCGCGTTTTATGGCGCGGAGGAGAGCAACGGCACGTTCATGGCCGCGTTCACCGCGGACGAAGCAGTGGCCCGCGCGCTCGAACGCGACGCGAAAAACCTCACGCTCACCTTCACGCCGCAAGGCTCGTTCGACGAGCACGGCAAGCCCAATCCGGTGCATTTGGAAGGACACGCCCGATTCACGCGCGTGACGTTTGTTTCGGAATGACGTTGCCGAATTAAGGCAGCGGCACCATATTTCCTCCATTCGGTCGGCAATTCGCGTCGCAGAAAAGGAGGAGTGTCATGGCCCATACCCGCCGTGCCTTCATCACCACGGCTGCCGCTGCAGGCTCGCTCGTCATCCTCTCTCCCGAAGAAGTGCTCGCGGTGCTGCAGGGCGGCGTTTACGTCCGGCAGAACGTGAACACCCTCACGCAGACCAGTCCCGACATCGTCGCCTACAAGAAAGGCATCAAGGCGATGATCGGCCTGGCCTCGACCAATCCGCTGAACTGGAACTATTGGGCGAACACGCACGGCATCGGACCGACGCCGCCCGCGCTGAGCGGCACGCATCCGACGTGGAACACCTGCCAGCACGGCGGCTGGTGGTTCCTGCCGTGGCACCGCATGTACCTCGCCTACTTCGAGCGGACGATCCGCAAGCTGTCCGCCACGCCGTCGTTCTCGCTGCCGTTTTGGGATTACACCGCCGGCGCGAGCACGAATCCGAACGCCGACAATTTCTATCCGGCGCTGGCGCTGCCGCTCATCTTCCGCAAGCCGAACACCGCCGCCACGAATCCGCTCTTCATCCCGCAGCGCGGCAACAATCTGAACAGCCTCAATCCGGTGAACACCATGCCGCCCGGAACGGAGTCGTCGTCGGTGGCCATGGCCACGCTCAACTTCACCGGTCCCACCGGCACCGCGAACAGCTTCGGCAGCCAGACGCTCAGCGCGCCGAATCACGGCGCCAGTCCGCACGGCCGGCTCGAATCCTCGCCGCACGATTCGGTTCACGGCGCGATCGGCGGCTACATGGGATCGTTCGGCACGGCCGCGCGCGATCCGATCTTCTGGTGCCACCACGCCAATATCGACCGCCTCTGGAACTTCTGGTTCACGCTCGGCGGCGGCCGCAAGGATCCGAACAGCAGCGCGTGGTGCAACCAGCTCTTCCAGTTCTACAACGAGAACGGCACGCTCGTCGGCGTGCGCGTGCGCGACATCATCAACGCGCAGGCGCAGCTCAACTATCGCTACGCCGGCGAGCCGCCGCAAGTCACGCAGACCTGCCCCGCCACCATCGTCGCGCTCCCGCCCGTTTTCAAACTGGCGGAGCGGACGCTCGCGCTGCGCGAACAAACGCAGACGCTCGGCGATCAACCCGTCTCCGTGGCCATGCGCATCGCCTCGGCCCCGATGCGCGACAGAATGCGTGCCGCCGCGGCGGACGCCACGAAGACGCTCGTTCTGCGCATCGAAGGCATCCACGCGCCGCAGCATCCCGGCGTCGTTTGGGAGGTCTACGTCGGCCTCGGCGCCAACGAACGCCCCGATCCGAAAGGCTCGAAGTTCGTCGGCATCTTCTCGACCTTCGGCGCCGAGCACGCCGGCGGCGAAGGACACACCGTGGCCTTCATCATCGACCGCGCCACGGCCGACGCGTTGAAGGATACGAAGGGCGACACGATGGCCATCACCTTCGTGCCGCGAGGCTCATTCGTGAAAGGTGAGCCGCAGCCGGTGCGCGTGCTCGCGCCGGTGACGTTCACGCGCATCCGCGTTGTCGAAGAGTGATGTGGAGCGGCGGGCGCCCTCGCCCGC
>DASSMK010000384.1:0-5394 GCA_035688915.1 Thermoanaerobaculia bacterium | reverse complement strand
ACACCACGAGCAGGAGGAAGAACACCAGTCGCGGACCTTCCGGGAAATCGTTGCGCAGGCGGATCAGCGAACCGCCGAGCATCCCTACGTACAACGTGGCCAGCACGGCGATGGCGCTGGAGGGGAGTGAATCCTCGAGCGAGCGTTTGCTGAAGACGTACGAGGCCGGGATGATCAGCAGCGTCACGAAGACGCCCAGCTCCACGGAGAGGTCTTCGAGCACGAATGCGGCGAGCACGACCACCATCACGCCGATGCAGAGCGCGATGGGGATCTCGTAGCCCTTCTTGCGGCCGAGGCTGAGGAACTCGTGGAGAGCGAGGGCGCCGATGAGGGCGATGGTGGCGTCGAAGAGATAGGCGTGGCTCCAGCCGATGATCCAGATCAGGACCGGGCCGGCCACGAGAGAGGTGATCTCGCGCGGATAGCGCTTCACGAAGGGAACGGCTGGCGCGTCAGTCATGCAATCGGTGCGAGGTCACGACTGCCGCGGGTGTTCGTCGGCTTCGACGAACATCTCGGCATCCGCCTCCTCGACTCCACCGTAGCGGCGTTCGCGCGACTGGAAGTCGATGATCGCCTCGAACAGATGTTGACGGCGAAAATCGGGCCAGAGCACTTTCGTGACGTGAATTTCGGCGTAGGCGATCTGCCACAGCAGGAAGTTCGAGACCCGCAGCTCGCCGCTGGTGCGGATGAGCAGATCGGGATCATCGACGTCGGCCGTGTAGAGGTGATCGGCGAAAAAGTCCTCATCGATCACCGCGTCGCTCATCTCCTTTTCGCGAAGGATGGCCATGATGCGGTTGCAGGTGTCGACGATCTCGGCGCGTCCGCCGTAGTTGAGCGCGATCTGGAAAAGGAGGCCGGTGTTGTCCTTCGTCTTTTCCTGCGCGTAGCGGAGCTCGCGCTGCACGGAAGGATCGAGTCCGTCCACGCGGCCGATGGGAGTGAAGCGGATGTTGTTCTCCATCAAGGTCTGCAGCTCTTTGCGCAGGTACTCCTTGAGCAGCAGCATGAGCGTGGCCACTTCGTAGCGCGGACGCTTCCAGTTTTCGACGGAGAACGCGTAGAGCGTCATGACGCGCAGCTCGAGGCGCGCCGCGGTCTCGACGATCTCGCGCACGGCGGCAATGCCCGCGCGATGGCCTTCCACGCGCGGGAGATTGCGCGCGCGCGCCCAGCGGCCGTTGCCGTCCATGATCACGGCGATGTGCCGCGGCAGCCGGCGCAGGTCGATCTTTTCGAGGAGAGTCTCCTCCAGCGAGCCGGGCTCGGCGAGCTTCTTCAGATCGATCATCGTCCGAGCGGGGATGTTAGCACCGGTGTGAGTGGCCAGTGGTCAGTTGTCAGTGGTCAGTTGTTGCAGAGCTTCCAACTGACCACTGACCACTGACCACTCATCAGTAACTCACATCCACCAACACCAGCCCCTTCGCCGGTGCGGTCCACCTCGCTGCGGCGAACTCCGGTTCGAGCGAGTGCACGAGCGCGTTGCGCGGGAGTTTGCCGCGGCCGATCTCGATGAGCGAGCCGGCGATGCGGCGGACCATGTAGCGCAGGAAGCCGTCTGCACTGAGGCGAATGCGGATGGTTTGCTCGTCGCGCGTCACCTGCACCGAATGCATCGTGCGCACGGTGCTCGACACTTCCGGATCGGCCACGGTGAAGGCGCGGAAATCGTGCTGGCCGTGCAGTGCGACGGCGGCGTCGCGCATCACGTCGGCGTCGAGCGGACGTGCCACGTGCGCGTGCGTTTCCGCAGCGAAGACGTCGGCCACTTCGCCGTTCCAGATCCGGTATTCGTACGTCTTCACCTTCGCCGCAAAGCGCGCGTGAAAGTCATCCGCCACCGGCTCCACGCGCGCGATGCGCACGTCGTGTGGCAGCAGTTGATTCAATCCGAGCACGACGCCGCGCGGCGGAATGTCGAACGGCGCGTCAAAGTGCGCGCGTTGCGCGAGCGCGTGCACGCCGGCGTCGGTTCGTCCCGCGCCGTGCAGGCGAATGGGCTGGCCGAACAGCGTGGCCAGCGCTTCTTCGATCACCTGCTGAATCGAGAGAGCGTTCGTCTGCGCCTGCCAGCCACCGTACCGAGTGCCGAGGTACTGGATGGTGAGCAGCAGGCGCATGGGGGGGTAGTGGTCAGTGGCTAGTGGTCAGTGGTCAGTTGGATGCCTGCCGAGTGGCAGCGGGCGGCGGCAGTGGCCAACGGTGCGCGGCCGTGGCCAGTCGCGAGGAGCCCGCTGACCACTGACGACTGACGACTGCCGAGTGGCAGCGGGCGGTGACAGTGGCCAATGGTGCGAGGCCGTGGCCAGTCGCGAGAACGACTGACCACTGACCACTGGCCACTGACACCATCACCGCAGGTCCTGCGCGATGATCTGTTCGCGCGCGAAGCCGTCCTGGTTCGAGATCGAGTCGACCACGCCGACCGAGATCTTGTTCAGGCCGCGCGCCATCAGCAGATCGAGTGTGTACGTGTAGTACTTGCCCGCCATCTTTGGGAGGTCCGCCGTGGGGATGCGCACCTGATGCGATTTGCGCGACACGTCCGACATGTCGCCGTCGCGATCGGCCACCGCCACGTACACTTCGAATCCGCCCACTGACTCCGTGTCGCCCTGCGGCAGCAGCGTCAGTTTTTCGATCGGGATCTGCACGTCCAGAGGCACCACGAAGTTGCCATCCTCGGCCGGCCGCGGCGTGCCGACGCGCGCGATGATGCCGAGGTCGTTCGCTTTGACGCGGTAGAGAAGATTGGCGACGACGCGATCGCTCATCTCGGCGTACGTCGATTTTTCGACGAACGTCTGGCGGTTGCGCACGATGTAGTTCTTCCCCTTCACGCGCACGGAGAGGTAGCGCTGCCGGTCGACGCGCTCGGTGCCGGCGCGGTAGCCGAGGGAGTAGTAGGAGTCGAGATCGCGAAGGATCTTCTTGAAGGCGGCGTCGAAATTGTTCGTCGACGTCGAGGCGATGCCGCCGGTCATGTCGGCCATCAACTGCATCGACTCCTGCGTGTTCGAAACCGCGGCTTGCGTCACCGTGAACGGCGTGGCGGTGCGATTCTCGGCGGACATTTCGGAGCCGCCGGTCAGGCCTGCGGCGTGGATCGCGTACATGGTGATGCCGTTCGCGTTTGCGCTCTTGGCGATGTCCTGAATGAGGCGCGACGAGTCGAACGTCATCCCTTCGAGCATCGAGGCACCGGCCACGCCGCCCCAGTTCTTCTCGGCCGACATGGCGTCGATGAAATAGAACGCTTCGCGGCCCGGCTGCATCGGGAAGCCTTCGCTGGTCAGCACGAGAATCTTCTTCCCTTCCACGCCGGCCAGCGTCGACATCAGGCCGGTCAGCGAGGAAGCGCTCTGCCGCAGATCGTGCTCGACGGAAGAAGCGTAATTGCGGGCGATGCTCACCGCTTCTTCGTACGTCTGCGCGTCGCGGATGCGGTCCTGCATCTGCGTCTGCTCGCTCTTGTTCGACATGCCCATCGCGGTTTCGCCGGCGATGGCGTCGAACATCTGCTGGATCTGCACGGGGTCGCGCGTGAACGGCACGCGCACTTTCAGGCTGCGGTTGAACGTCGCCACCATCGCCTCGTCGCCGGGGCGCATGACGGTCTTGACGAACTCCTTCATCTGATTGAAGACGCGGTTGCGGTTGAACGGCGCCATCGACAGGTTGTCGACGTAGAAGATGATGCGGCGCTTCTGGCTTTCGGGAACGTCACCGATGCGCTGTGGCTCCGGCAGCGCGTTCGGCGCGGGAGCGGCGGTGGCGTCGGCGACGACGTTCTTCGGCTTGCTGCCTTCCACTTCGTAAAAGTTCGAGATCGGCTTGGGAACGCCGTTTTCGAGGATCTCGAAGTCGTCCTTGGTGAGGCCGGTGACCGGATTGCCTTTGCGGTCCGTGACGACCACGTCGACGTTGATGACGCGGACGTCGATGCTCTCGACGAGTTTCGGTTCCTGCGGCGCCTGCTTCTGCGCGATGGCGAACGGGCTCACGAGAGTGGTGAGCGCAACGGCGAGAGCGGCGAACGGGCGTGTGCGCGATTTCAAGCGGTTCCTCCGGGTTTTAGGACGAGCGTCACGCACCGGACGTTCTGAGGGGCCAGTGACGGCCCGTGGCGCGGCTCGTGCGAGAATACAGGACCGGGTTCCCGAAACCCTGGCACACCTCGATTATTCCGATGAAGGGCTCCGTACAAGTGCAACCGGAAAAACGAGATCCGCTCGCATTCGCGAAGATGGCCGGAGGCGGCAACGACTTCGTGGTGATCGACAACCGGACGGCGAAGCTGACGGATGTCGCCGAGCTGACGCGCCGCATCTGCACGCGCGCGCTTTCCGTCGGTGCTGACGGGCTGATCCTGATCGAACCCTCCGCGCGCGCGACGTTCCGCATGCGCTACTACAACTCGGATGGCGGATTAGCCACATTCTGCGGCAACGGCACGCGCTGCGCGGCGCGCTTCGCGTTCCTGAACGTGATCGCCGGCCGGAAGATGACCATCGAAACAGACGCGGGCATCGTCGGCGCGGAGATCGGCGACGGCTCGACCGTCACGCTTTCGCTGCCGTCGCCGCATACGTTCCGCGCGAAGAAGCCGGTCGTAGTGAACGGCACGACGATCCACGGCAGCTCGATCGTCGTGGGCGTGCCGCATTACGTCGTCTTCCTCCGCGACGATCTCTGGTCCCAAAACATCCACGACCTCGGCCGCGCCATCCGCAATCATCCCGAGCTGCAGCCGGACGGCGCGAACGTGAATTTCGTGGTCGTGCGCGATGAACATTCCATCGAGGTGCGCACGTACGAGCGCGGCGTGGAAGGCGAAACCCTCGCCTGCGGCTCCGGCATCGTCGCCTCGGCCGTCATCAGCGCGCTGTTCGGCAAGGTGAAGGCGCCGGTGTCGGTGCTGACGCGCAGCGGCATCACGCTGGAGGTGTCGTTCACGCTCGACGCGGGCGGCGCCGATTACGTCCGCCTCAAAGGTGACGCGCGCCTGATCTATCGCGCTACCATCACGCCCGAGACTCTCGAAGGCTTCGATCCGGAGTTCGTCCGCGATCCGGCCAGCCGAGTCACGGTTCCGTAAGTGCATCGATCGCTGCTGACATGGATCGCCGCCGGCGCGGCGTGTGCCTCCGCCTGCGCGCTGGCGACGCATTGGCCGACGCCAGTCGACGCATCGCTCTGGTTTCTGGCGCTGATCGTGACGGCGCTGGCGTGGGCGACGGATGCGGCGGTGCTGAGCGCGGTGCCGCTGCTGATCGCCGCGGAGATGGCCATTCCGGACGAGCGCACGCGACTGCTTTGCTTTGGCGCGATTCTCTGCGCTGCGTTTGCTTATGGCGCTGCATGTTGGAGCGGCGGGCGCCT
>DASSMK010000383.1:0-25100 GCA_035688915.1 Thermoanaerobaculia bacterium | reverse complement strand
CCAGCGTGCCGGTAATCGGCATGTATGACACGCCCGCTTCCAGCGCCACCGGCAGGCTGCGCAGCTGATAGCGCACGCCGCCTTCCACGACGAACGTGACCGGGCGATCGAGATTCACGTCCACGTCATCGCCGAATTGATCGTCGAGATTGCCGAGAATCACGATGGCCGCGCCGGCGCCGCCGTAGGGCTCGATGCGCGCGCCATGACGAAAGTGCATGCGCCCCGTGAGCGCGATCGGAGTGATGCCGAGCGTGCCGAGGTCGACGTCGTTCGGTGGCGGAGCGGAGGGAAAGAGAATTGCCGTCGGCTGCAGGAATGTCGCGGAAAGACGCGCCGAATACCGATCCGACAGGAACAGCTCCGCGCACGCTTCGAAGCCTTGCGACGAATCGATGTCCAGCGTGCCGCCGGGAAACGCGCCATCGCCCTGAACCATCGAGATCAGGTAGCGCCCGCCCAGCTCGAACGCGCGTGATCGCTGCGCGAGCGCAGGTGACGCGATCGCGCAGAGCAGCGTGACCGTCAGTGCACGAGATAGAACGCTTCCTGCCGCGGAACGAAAAACTTCCAGCCGTCGTCGCTGAGCCACGCGGGGTCTTCCTCCATCACGTAAATCTTCTGGTTGTGCCATTCCGGAATGGCCATGGCGGTGTTGAGCTCCACCGCGATGTACGAGCCGCCGCGCAGCGGTTTGCCGGACGGCATGTCCTTCCGCTGCTTGGATCGGAAATCAATGGTGGCGCCGAGGCCGTGGCCCTGGTTGCCGACGGGATGGCTGTAGATCTGCGCTTCGATGCCCGCCTTCTGCATCGCCGCCATCGTCTCGTCGTACACCGCGCCGGAGAATTTGCCTGGACGCGACGCGGCGATCAGCGCGTCCTGCAGCGCGTTCGTGTTGCGCAGCGCCGTCAGCAGACCAACGGGCGGCGCGGTCTCCCCTTCGCGCAGCACGTACGCCATCTTCTGCCAGTCGGTGTTGAGGCCCATGAACGTCACGCCGAAATCGATGTGCAGCAGATCGCCGCGCTCGATGACCGTGTCTTCCTTCGCTACGGCCAGAAAATCGCGCGTTTTTTCTTCGCCGGTTCCCGCCCGCTGCACGCGGATGTCCGGCTGAAACCAGGTGCTCACGCGATTGCACCACAGCGCGTCGAACAGCCAGCGCCGCACGTCGCCGACGGTGGTCTTGCCGGGCGTGATCACTTCATTCGACAGCGCGCGCTTCACGAGCGTTTCGGTGAGCTGCACCATCTCCGTATAGATCGGCCGCTCCGCGTCGGTGCGCGTGTCGAGATACTCCTCCAGCAGCGGCTCCGCGCTGACGAAGCGCTTTACGTTGCGGCGGCCGAACGACTGCGCGAGCGCGACATACGTGTCGTGCGTCAGGCTGCGCGCCACGCCACGCCGGCTGTTGATCGAAAGCGCGATCGTCTTCGGCTGATAGCGCCGTGTGAGGATCGGCAGCAAATCCTTCAGCGTCCGCGCCTCGGCCGGTTCGAAGAAGCGATTCACCGACTCCTCGTCGTACGCTGTCAGCGCGATCTTCTTCAGCCCGTCGTTGCCCGCGTCGATGAAGAAGAAGATGTCGCGATTGCCGGCCAACGGACGCGGCGGCGCGATGAACTGCGAAACCGGATCGTCGTGAAACTCCTCGTTCACCACGATCCACATGGAGACGCCGTGGCGCCGCATCATCTCCAGGATCATGGCGTGCCGCTGCGTCAGCCACTCTTCGCGCACGCGGATCTGCTCGGACCAGCTGAGCGACGGCGCATGCGCATCCGGAACGCACGCGGCAGGCGTTGCGGCGGCGAGAAAGAGCGAGAGGACGAGTGCGTGCATGAGGAGAGGGGATTCTAGACGCGATCCCCTCCTCCATTGCCTCCGCGCCGCATTTCCCCTACGCTAGCTTCGGTCCATCGTTCCCGATTTGCGGCTGATAAAGGAGCTGTGTCGATGACTCGACTCGTGCGGTTGCTTGCTCTCCTGGTGCTGCTCGCCGCCCCCGCGCTCTTCGCGCAAACCACCGCTTCGCTCACGGGCATCATCAGCGGCAGCGACGGCAGTCCGCTCGCCGGCGCAACGGTGCTCGTCAGCGCGCCGGTGCTGCAAGGAACGCGCGTCGCCGTCACCGACGCGAACGGCGTCTATGTCTTCCCCGCGCTCCCGCCGGGCCGCTACAGCGTCAGCGTGCGCTACGAAGAATGGTCGCCCGCGGAGCAGACCGCCACGCTGCGATTGAACGAAACGACGCGCGCCGACGCCACGCTCGCGCCGGCACTCGCCGCAACTGTCACGGTCGAAGCATCGGCAGTCGCATCGCCGGAAGTCTCCACCAATCTCACGCTGCGCGAAGTGGAGCGCCTGCCCATCCAGCGCAACCAGCTCGCCACCGCGCAGTTCATGCCGGGCGTGAGCGCGAACGTGTTGTCGAATGGCCAGCTCGCCATCTCCGGCGGTCCCGGCTACGACAATCTCGTGCTAGTCAACGGCGTGGTCGTGCCCGAAAACGTGCGCGGCCAGATCCGTCCGATGTATGTCGAAGATGCCATTCAGGAGACGACCGTCTTCACCGGCGCGATCTCGGCCGAATACGGCCGCTTCACCGGCGGCGTGGTCAGCACGATCACGCGCAGCGGCGGCAACGATTTCAGCGGCTCCATCCGCGATTCCCTTTCGAATCCCGCCTGGTCCGCGCAATCGCCCGCCCTCGAAGCGCGCGAAAACTCTCTCAATCACGTCTACGAAGCCACCCTCGGCGGCTACATGCTCCGCGACCGCCTCTGGTTCTTCACGGCGGGCCGCTGGGCGAAGAACGACACGTCGCGGCAGACCATCCCCATCCCGGCCTTCGCCGGCAATCCGTCGTCGCCCGCGTCGCCGCGCATCGACTTCACCGAATCGAACGATCAAAAACGCTACGAAGCGAAGCTGACCGGCACGCTCGCGGCGAGCCACGACGTGACGGCCTCGTATTTCGGCATCGACACACGCGGCGAACACCGCCGCACCTCGAACAACATCTATGACCTGGCCACGCTGACGACGCAGCACGATCCCGAATCGCTGCTCGCCCTGCATTACGGCGGCGTGCTCGCGCCGTCGCTGTTCGTCGAAGCGCAGGCTTCGCGGCGCAAGTATCAGTTCGGCGAAACCGGCTCCGCATTCAGCGACCTCGTGCACGGCACGGTGCTGGTCGATCGCGCGAACGGCAACGCGCGCTACAACACCGCGAACGGCTGCGGCTTCTGCGCGAGCGAGCATCGCGATAACTCGGAGATTTCGCTGAAGGCGGACGCGCTGGTGACGGCGTTCGGCAGCCACGAGCTGGTCGGCGGCGCCGATCGTTTCGAAGAGCAGCGCCGCCCGAACGCGCATGAATCGGGCAGCGACTTCCTGCTGTTCGTCACGCGCACACAGTGGAAGGACGGAGTCATTTATCCGGTGATCACGCCTTCGACGCAGAACGGCGGCGGCACGTTCATCCGCTGGTCGCCGGTGCTCGCCGCCGCGCAAGACAATCAGCTGCGCACCGATTCGCTGTTCATCAACGATCAGTGGACGATCACGACGCGCTGGTCGGCCTCCGTCGGCATCCGCTACGACAAGAATCATGCGGAAGATGCGGACGGCACCGTCGCTTCCGACGACGGCCGCTTCACGCCGCGACTGGCCGTCTGGTTCGATCCGCGCGCGAACGGCCGCCATCGCATCCGCGCCTCGTACGCCGAATATTCATCGCGCATCGCCGACTCCATCGCCTCCGCCAATCAGAGCGCGGGCAACGCGGCGCAGATCGACTTTGCGTACAAAGGACCGGGCATCAACGACAAGGCGCTCACCGTGCCGCTGCCCGACGCCATCGCCGCGGTGTTCGCCTATTTCAATGAGAAGCAGGGCGGCACCGCGAACACCGCCGCCACCAATCTGCGCAACAACGGCCAGCGCACCGTGCCCGGTTTCGCGGCCTATTTCAACGGCACGCTCGTCTCCCCTCTCGTCCGCGAAACCACCCTCGGCTACGCCGCGCAGTTCGGCGCGCACACGTTCGCCAAAGTCGATCTCATCGCGCGCGACTGGCGCAACTTCTACGCGGCGAGCGTGACCACCGCGACGCAGCACGTCACGACGCCGTTCGGCATCACCGTCGACCTGCCGCTCTATCGCAACACGAACAATGTGGAGCGCACGTACCGCGCGCTGGAGCTCGAGACGCGCTGGAGCGGCGGCCCGTTCCAGAGCGGCATCTTCTACACGTACTCGAAACTGCGCGGCAACGACGACGGCGAAACGGCGAACGGTCCCGTGCCGAATGCCGATGCGTCGATGTATTACGCCGAGTTCCTGAACTACGAGCGCTACGCGCCCGTCGGCTACCTCACGGGCGATCAGCGCCACCGCATCCGCGCGTGGGCAGGCTACGACATCCCGCTGCCGCGCGCCATCGGCTCACTGAACGTGTCGCTGCTGCAGACGTTCGACTCCGGCCTGCCCTACTCCGCCGCCGGCGCGATCAACGTCACGCGCTACAGCGGCGCGCCCACGAATCCGGGCTACGCGGCCGTGCCGAATGGCCAGTACTACTTCAGCGATCGCGGCGAGTTCCGCACGGACGACGTCATGTCGACGAATCTCGCGCTGCGCTACTCGCGCGCGTTCGGACCGGCGGAGATCTTCGTGCAAGGCGATCTCTTGAACGCGTTCGATAACGACGACATCGCCGATCCGCTGCGCATCGGCACCGGCGTCGTCACCGCTGCGACGTCCGCCAATTACCAGCCGTTCAATCCGTTCACGGAAACGCCCGAGCGCGGCAAGAACTACGACCTCGCGCCGAACTTTGGCCAGCCGCTGAACAATCTCGCGTATCAGACGCCGCGCACGTATCGCTTTTCGGTGGGGGCGCGGTTTTAGCAGCTGAGGTTCTCCATGCCGCTCCCGACCATCTTCTTCGGCCACGGAAATCCGATGAACGCCATCGAGGAGAACGCGTACGTCGCCGCGTGGCGAAAGATCGGACAGTCGATTCCGAAGCCGAAGGCGATCGTCATGGTGTCGGCGCACTGGTATCTGCCCGGCCTGCTCGTCACGTCGATGGAAAAGCCGCGCACGATCCACGATTTCGGCGGCTTCCCGCGGCCGTTGTATGAGGTGCAATACAACGCACCGGGCGACGTCGCGCTCGCGCAGCGACTGCAGGAAATGCTCGGCGCCGAGCCCGATCACCGCTGGGGACTCGATCACGGCACGTGGTCGGTGCTCTGCCACGTTTATCCCGACGCCGACGTGCCGGTCGTGCAGCTGAGCATTGACGAAACGCAGCCCGCGCAATTCCACTACGACATCGGCCGCAAACTGAGCGCGCTGCGCGACGAAGGCATCCTCATCGCCGGCAGCGGCAACATCATCCACAACCTGCACACGTACGCGTGGGGACGCCACGTCGTCGAGCCGTTCGATTGGGCCGTGCGCTTCGAAACGCTCGCGCGCGAATCAATGTCCAGCGGCAACCACCGCCCGCTGATCGATTACGAATCCGGCGGCCGCGACGCGCAACTCTCCGCCCCCACCCCCGATCACTACCTTCCCCTCCTCTACGTCCTCGGCGCCGCCCGCGAAGGCGAGCGCGTCACGTACCCGGCGGAAGGAATCGACGGCGGATCGGTGTCGATGCTGTCGGTGCAGATCGGCTAGCCGCCGGAGCGCGATCAACTTTCCTCGCGATTCCGCAACTGCCGCCGCAGCGTCTTCAAAAACGCCAAACCGTCCGCCACCGTGTTTTGCGAGAGCGTTGCTTCGAGCGTGGCGTGCGCTTCGGTCCAGCATTCGTGCGCGTGGCGCAGTGCCGCGCGACCTTGCGCGGTGAGCTCGATCAGGCCGGGCTTGGGGCCGGACGACGGGCCGAGCGTGAGGAGGCCGCGGCGCTCGAGGAGGCCGAGGTTGCGGGAGAGGGTGGAGCGATCGAGATCGAGCTGCTCGGCAAGGAGGCGGAAGCTCGCGTCGGGAGCGGCGGCGATGATGGCCAGGATCGGCAGCTGCACGGCGCTGATGCCCGACGGCGCGAGATGCTCGTCGTAATGCCGCGTCACCATCCGCTCCGTCTTGCGCAGGCTCGCGCTGAGACACGAACGAGCCATGACCAGACACTCTTCGCGCGTGGGAGCTTTGCGGGACATGCGGTTCGCGCCGATTCTACGCGCTATCCGTGTATGACCAACACATGATTGCGGGGATGGGCGCGGAGACGACCAGGAGGCCTCCGGCGGCCGGGCCACGGGCCCGGACCCGTTGGTTGGCCTAGCCTCCGCCGACACTGTCGTGCGAGTTGGAAGTGAACTGCCGTCGGAGGCTAGGCCAACCAATGGGGTCTGGGGCCTGTGGCCCCAGCCGCCGGAGGCCCCCCGTCGTCTCCGCCCATCTACGCCATCAAGCGCTGCACAGTCCAGATCAGGCCGGTCAGCGCGATGAGCGCGGAGGCGGGAACGACGAAACGGCCGCGGTACCACGCCTTCTCCTGATGCCAGTGCGCGATGAGGAGTGTGGCCGCGGCGATCACTGTCAATTGACCGGCTTCCACGCCGACGTTGAATGCCACCAGCGCTTCGAGGAACTGCGAGCGCGGCAGGCCGAGCTCGCGCAGCACGCCGGCGAAGCCCATGCCGTGCAGCAGGCCGAAACAGAACACCACCGCGATGCGCCACGGATGGAGCTTGTTCGTGGCCATGTTCTCGATCGCCACGTACGCGATGGAGAGAGCGATCGCAGGCTCGACGATGCGCGAGGGCAACGACACGACGCCGTAGATCGTCAGCGCCAGCGTGATGGAGTGCGCGATGGTGAACGCCGTCACCTGCGCGAGGATCTGCTTCTTCTTCGTCGTCAGAAGGAAGAGGCCGAGGACGAAGAGGATGTGATCGACGCCATAGGGGACGATGTGCGTGAAGCCGAGCTGCAGGTACTGCAGCGCCGTCTGCATGCGCGTCGGCGGGATGACTTCCTTCGCCAGCGCGAACGGCGTGCTGCGCGCGTCGCCTTCGATCCACTGCCGCACCGGATCGCCGTGTCCTTCGTTCGCCAGCGCCAGCGCGTACGCGCTGTATGTGAGACCCCACTGCCAGCTGAATGTGCGCGCGTGCGGCGGGATCTCGCCGGTGAAGCGGATCGTGACGAACGACGGCTGCAGCGGATCGGACGGAATGACGATCGGCGCGACGGCGACCTGCGGCATCATGCGGCGATCGTCGAAACGGATGTCGGCGCTGCCGGCGAGGTCGCGCGCGAACGACTGCAAGCGTTGCTGCTGTTGTGCGGGCGTCAGCTGCGGTGAACGTTTCTGATGCGCTGCCGCTTCGACTTTGTTGATCAGCGATTGCGGTGCGGTGACGACGTCGATCGAGTACGTGTGATTGCGCTGAAAGTGCGCGGTGACTTGCGTCGTGCCGATCTCGTGCGCGGAAAGCGTCGCCGCGAGCAATGCGACGGCAAATGCCGCGATCAGCGCTCGAAAGTGAGCGACGCCCACAAACTCTCCCATTCCGCTCCCGACGCCGCGGGCGCGGGGATCATCTGCACCGATTTGAGCAGCCAGACGCCGCGTTGCGGCAGACGAAATGTCACGCGGCCGTCGCGATCGGTGCGCGCTTCGAGCCGCACGTCGACGTCGTCGCGGAACATGGCCACGACCAGCGAGCCGGGCAGCGGTTTCGATTCGTAGAGCGCGCGGACGGTCAGCGCGTCGGACGCCGGATCGGTCAGCGGCACGAGCTCGTAACGCAGCCCGAGCGGCTTGCTGAACGACTTGCCGAACGACTTGCTGCTGTTGAGGAGCAGCTTTGCGCAGCGGGAGAAAATCTCGTTGCCGGGCTTGGCGCTATCGCCGCGTTGCTTGCGCATGGCGATGATTCGCTCCAGACCTTCGTCGCGCAGATACGACTCGAACTTTTCGGGCGCGAGCTGCACGGATGACGGCTTGCTGCGATACGCGACGACCGCGCCGCCGTCGCGCTCGATCTTCACGACACCGGCGGGATCGCGATTCTCCATCCCGCCGATGGCGCGCTCCCCTGCCGCATCGCGGATCACGAACGATTCGATCGACGCGCTGCTGCGCGGCACCGGATCGCCGACGAAATCCTGGCCGACGCGCAGGCCGATGGCCACGGTGTCGCCGGCGTGTGGACGGAAGGTGGACGGCTCGAGCCAGAAATCGTGAGCGGAGGCAGTGCTCGCGACGAGGGCGAGCAGGAGGAAGGGTCGGATCATGAGGTGCCGACGATTGTACGGCGCAGCTGCCGTGGCGGATTGGTACTGGAGTGCCGACACGAGCGCGGCAGCAGACCTGCGCGGGGCGCGCCGTCAGTTCAATGACATGCAGCAGCGCACGGTGTCAGTCAGGTCGGCGAGCTCGAACGGCTTCGTGAGCACGGCGAACACTTCCTCGCGTTCCGAAGAATCGACGGTGCGTTCCGGAGCGGTCGTGAGGAGGATCGTTTTGGTCAGCAGCTCCGGCGCGAGGAAGCGCATTTCGCGGAGCACCTGAGTGCCGTCGATGTCGCTGAGCATCATGTCCAGCAGGACGGCGGAGTAGCCGCCGCCGCCGAGTTTCGCCAGCGCGGCCGAACCGCTGTCGACGCACTCGACGTCGATACCATCACGGCCGAACAGAGCGGTGAGCAGTGCCCGCGTGGGGGCGTCGTTTTCGATCGCGAGGAGGCGCATGGGGTAAGCGTGAGAGTACGCTCACCCGCGCTTACTGTCCGTACGGTGCAGGACGAATATCCGTCACTCCGCCGCGGAAATTTGATATTCCTCGATTTTTCCGTCCGGCATGATGAATGTCGTCAGCCGCAGCGCCTGGTTGGCGAGCTTGATTCGGTAGCGGCGGAGCGTCATGCCGCCGCGCAGCGACTGCCCCGACTGCGTGAACTCCTGCACCTTCCCCAGCGGCCCGAGGCTCGCCGCGAAATCTTTCACCGCGTCGGCGGAGAAATAGGCGTTTGCGTTGGATGTAAACAGCGAGCGGTCGATCTGGCCGCGCTGCAACCCTTCGAAGACGCGCTTCATCGTGTCGAGCGCAGCCTGCGTTCCGGAGTCGCTCGTGGCGAAGAGTTGCTTGCCGATGGCGGTGGCGATCTGCTCGGAAGCGTTCGTCGCGTCGAGATTGGTCAGCACGACCACCGCCGCGCCGTCGTCGACGTAGACGTCATTGCGCGCCGTGAATCCCGACACTTCGCCGCCATGCGAGATGATGCGGCGGCCGTCCGTGGTGCCGACGGAGACGCCGAGACCGTAGCGCGTGCCGATGCCGTTGTTCAGCTGCACTTCGCGCTCGAGCTCGCGGAAGGACTGCGGCGAGAGGATCTTCTGCTCGATCATGGCGATGTCCCACTTCGCGAGATCGCTCGCGGTCATCGCCAGCTCGCCCGCGGCGAACATCCAGCCGCGGCCTTCCTTCGGTGCCGGCCGCACCGGCGCGAGGGCGAAGCGCTGGTAGCGCATCGGATCGTTCGGGCCGAGGGCGGCTTCATCGGAGTTCGTGACGCTGGTCATGCCGAGGGGCGCGAAGATGCGCTTCTGCAGAAAGTCGAGCAGCGGCATGCCCGCCACGCGCTCCACGATCACGCCGGCGACGACGTAATTCGTGTTGCTGTACTGCCACTTCGCGCCCGGCTCGAAATCGAGCGGCTTCTTCGCCCAGCCGTTGAGAATGTCCGCCGTCGCGACATCTTTCATCATCATCGGCATCACGTAATCCTGCGGCCAGAAATCCTGGTAGCCGGAGGTCATCGACAGCAGCTGCCGGATCGTGACGTCCGACGCGCGCGTGAGCTCCGGAAGCCAGCGCACCACCTTGTCGTCGAGCGAAAGCTTCCCTTCCTCCGCCAGCAGCAGCACCGCCGCGGCCGTGAACTGCTTGCTGATCGAGCCGATGCTGTAGCGCATCTCCGGCGTGGCCGCGAGCGGCGGCTCCACGCGCGCGTTGCCATACGCGCGGACATACGCGAGCTTCCCGCCATTCACCACCGCCACCGAGGCACTCGGCGCGCCGCTCTTCGCGAGAAGCTCCGTGACGGTCTTGTCGATCGCGGCCGTGTTCTGCGCGACCGCGGGGAGGGCGAAGAGGAGGAGGAAAGCGAGGAGCTTGCGCATGGGGCGGGATTGTATGACGGGGCTCACGGCGAGATGGACACGCGCCCGTCGCAGCAACGATCCGCATGAAACGATTTCCGACTGACGATCACTACCCATCAAGGAGAAATCATGAAAACAGTCATCTTCGCACTCGTGGTGATCTCGTTGGTTGCGTTCGCACCGGCAGCGCATGCGACGAACTTCACGTGCAATCCCATCAACGTCGCTTCTTTCGCGAATCGCGTCCACGTGCAGTGCGGGCCGGGCGCGGGAGTGCTCGTCTTCTTCGCGGTGAGCACCGCCAATCCCGCTACGGCGCAGCGGTTCGTCGAAATTTCCACAGCGGCTCTCGTGAACAACAAGTCGCTGCTGATTCAGTTCGACCCGGCCAACGCCACGGGACCGTCGTTCGGCTGCGCGATCAACAACTGCCGGCCGGCCGCGTCGATTTTCATCAACAAGTAACAGACGCAGATGGCGCCGCCGCGTTGTGCGGCGGCGCCATCCAAAAACTCACTTCTCTTCGCCGTTCGGATCCGCTTTCAAACCGCGCTCGATGAGCAGCGGCTCGACGATCGGATCGCGGCCGCGGAAGGCGCGGTAGAGCGTCGCCGCTTCTTCCGTGCCGCCGCGCGACAGCACCATGTCGCGGAAGCGCTGGCCGTTGGCGCGCGTCATTCCGCCGTTTTCCTTGAACCAGTAGTACGCGTCGTCGTCGATCAGCTCACTCCACAGATACGCGTAGTAACCGGCCGCGTAGCCGCCGCCCCACACATGCGAAAAGTACGTCGTGTGGTAGCGCGGCGGAACCTGCGCCATGTCGATCTTGAAGCGCTGCAGGGCTGCCGGCTCGAACGTATTCACGTCCTGGCGAGGGGCGCCCGGCGGCACCGTGTGCCACGCCATGTCCAGCAGCGCGGCCGCGAGATACTCCACCGTCGCGTAGCCCTGATTGAACGTGCGCGACTTGCGGATCTTCTGCACCAGCTCCTGCGGCATCGGCGCGCCGGTCTGGTAGTGCTTCGCGTAATTCGCGAAGACGCGCGGCTCGAGCGCCCAATGCTCGTTGAACTGCGAGGGGAACTCCACGAAATCGCGTGGCACGTTCGTCCCGCCCGTGGTCGGGTACTTGGCGTTCGAGAACATGCCGTGCAGCGCGTGGCCGAACTCGTGGAACATCGTGCTCACGTCATCGAAGCTGAGCAGCGCGGGCTGGCCCGCCGCCGGCTTCGAGAAGTTCGCCACATTGAAGACCACCGGCTTGGTGCCGAACAGCATCGACTGATCGACGAAGCTGTCCATCCACGCGCCGCCGCTCTTGTTCGGACGCGCGTAGTAATCGGCGTAGAACAGCGCCAGCGACGTGCCGTCGGCGTCGAAGACTTCGAACACGCGCACGTCTTCCTGGTAAACCGGAATGTCCTTGCGCTCTTTGAAGGTCAGTCCGTACAGCTGATTCGCCGCGTAGAAGACGCCGTCATTGAGCACGTGATTGAGCTCGAAATACGGCTTGACCTGCGATTCGTCGAGGTCGTATTCGGCCTTGCGGACCTGCTCGGCGTAAAAGTCCCAATCCTGCGGTCCGAGGGTGAAGCCGCCCTTCTGCGCGTCGATGATCTTCTGCATCTTCGCTGCTTCGTCGGTGGCTTTGGCCGTCGACGCCGGCACGAGATCGTTGAGCAGCTTCAGCGCGTTCTCCGGCGTCTTCGCCATCTGGTCGTCGAGCGAGTACGCGGCGTAGTTCGCGTAGCCGAGGAGCTTCGCCTTCTGCGCGCGGAGCTCGGCGAGGCGGGTGATGACGCTGGTGGTGTCGTTCTCGCCGCCGTGATTGCCGCGCTGCACGGACGCGTTGAAGAGACGCGTGCGCACGTCGCGGTTCTGCAGGCTCTGGAGCGCCGGCTGCTGCGTGGTGTTGCGCAGCGAGAGCACCCACTTGCCGTCCAGCTTCCGCTCTTTCGCCGTTTCGGCCGCGGCGGCGATGTCGCCTTCGCTGAGGCCGGCCAGCTGCGCCTTGTCGTCGATCACGATCGCGGAAGCGGCCGTATCGGCCAGCACCTTCTCGCGGAACTGCGTGGTGAGCTTCGACTCTTCCTGATTGAGCGCGCGCAGCGTTGCCTGATCGGCGTCATTCAACTGCGCGCCGGCGCGGATGAAGTTGCGGTAGTCGCGCTCGACGAGATACTGCGACTCACGGTCGAGGCCGAGGTTCGCGCGGTTGTCGTAGATCGCCTTGACCCGCGCGAAGAGCTTCGGGTTCATGTAGATCGCGTCGTTATGCGAAGCGAGCTTCGGCGCGATTTCCGACTCCGCCTTCTGCAGCGTGTCGTTCGTGTTCGCCGCGGTGAGCGCGAAGAAGACCTTCGCGGCGCGCGTCAGCAGCGTGCCGGTCTTCTCCATCGCCACGATCGTATTCGCGAACGTCGGCGCCTCGGGGTTGTTCGCGATCACCGCGACTTCCGCGAGCTGCTGCCGCATCCCCTCTTCGATGGCCGGCTGGTAGTCGGTGTCTTTGATGCGGTTGAACGGCGGGGCCTGGTACGGAAGCGTGCTCTTCGCGTTGAATGGATTGGACTGCATGTTCGTGGTGGTGTTGCTCATGCTGCTGCTGTTCGATGCTGCCGGCTGCGTTGCCGCCGGGCTCGACGCAGCCGGAGTGGCGGTGGTGGACACCGGCGCCGGATTCTGCGTGCAAGCCGCAAGCGCAACACACGCGGCCAATGAGGCAAGTCGTTTCATCTGCAACCCTTTCGTATTGAAAAACGCCCGAGGATACCCGGCCGGGAGAGCGGTGCACGTGACGAAACCGCGAATTCCTCGGCAGGAACGGCGCGCGATGGATGGGATAACAAGGAATTCAGGGAGAGGATGCCACGGCGTAGAATCGGATGATGAACGCGCAACAGGTGGTTCACAGCGATCCGGAGATCATGGGCGGCACGCCTGTTTTCATCGGAACGCGCGTGCCCGTGCAGAGCCTGTTCGAGTATCTCGAATCGGGCGACACGATCGATCAGTTCGTCGAAGCGTTCCCCACGGTCTCGCGCGAACAGGCAGTGGCCGCGCTCGAAATCGCGAAAGAGGCGGTGGCGGCGGTTGCGGTTACTCATTGATGAATCGATTCCGGAGCAGATCGAGCCGTACGTCGCGGAATTTGCTCCATCGACGGTTCGCCGGGAAGGGCTGAAGGGCCTTCGCAATGGCGTGCTGCTGCGCGCAGCAGTCGACCGTGGCTTCACGGTCATCTTCTCCGCCGATCAAAATCTCCGATTTCAGCAGAATCTTGCACGGATCGGCATCGCTGCCGTCGTGATCGTGAAGATCCGCAATCAAATGAAAGAGATCCTTCCGCGCATCGACGCAATCCGTCACGCCATCGCCACCGCGCAACCGGGCGACGTCATCGAGATCCTTCCGCGCTGATCGCTCCTGCCACCAGCTCATAACTCCGCAACCGCGCGGCGTGGTCGTGCACCATGGTCGTGATCATCACCTCCGTCGCGCCGGTCTCGTCCACCATCCGTTCGATGCGCGCGCGCACCTCCTCGGGCGTCCCGACGATGTGCCGCGACCGGTACGCCTCCGCCGCAAACCGCTCCTCCTCGGAATACCGATACGCCAGCGCTTCCTCAGGCGACGGCAGCGGCTTGAACTCGCCGCGCTGCAGGCGCAAGCCCGCGAGCGTCAGCGATGCGGCGTGATGTTCGGCGACGTCGCGCGATTCCGCGCAGACCACCGACACCGCGAGAATCGCGCTCGGCTGCGCGAACGCGGCCGACGGCGTGAACGCCGCGAGATACGCGCGCATCGGACCGACCGGCGACGCGGGACTGAAGTGACTGGCGAACGCGTAGCCCATGCCGAGATCGCCCGCCATCTGCGCGCTCGCTCCACTCGATCCGAGCAGCCACACCGGCGGCAACTCGACCTCGGACGGGACGACCCGCACCGCGCGGAACGGATGCCCTTCGGGAAAATCGCCGCGCGACAGCGCGAGCAACTCCGCGAGCTGCTGCGGAAACTGCTCGCCATCGAATGAACGCAGCGCGCGGATGTGCGCGGCGTCGGTGCCGGGCGCGCGGCCGATGCCGAGGTCGATGCGATGCGGGTGCAGCGTCTCGAGCGTGTGAAACGCCTCGGCCACGCGGAGCGGCGCGTGATTCGGTAGCATGATGCCGCCGGAACCGACGCGAATCCGCTCCGTCGCCGCCGCGATGTGTTCGATCAGCAGCTCGGGCGACGAGCTGGCGATGCTGGCCATGCCGTGATGCTCGGCGAACCAGTAGCGCACATACCCGAGCCGCTCCGCCAGCCGCGCCAGCTCCTCGGTGCGCCGCATAGCTTCGCGCGCCGACGAGCCGGAGACGACGGGAACGAGATCGAGCACGGAGAGAGGAACCATGCGGGCAGTCTTTCACGCGGCGTTCCTGCTTCGTCGAACGCGCGCGAAGTGGCAGCGGCGGCGGCACCACAGATTTCGCGATGCCGCCGCCGCGGTTCTACTTCGGCAGCAGATAGTCCCGCTGCCCCGTATAACCGGCGAGGAGCAGCTGATCCAACTCCGTTTTCCAGACGGACCAGCCGTACGGGCCGCCCGTCCAAAGCGCGGCCTGCGTCGGCTCGGTGACGTTGAGGAACCGCGCGCCGCGATTGATGCCGCCGGCGATCCAGGCGCGGTTCACCAGTGGCGTCCACAGATCGGAGCCGTCGATTCCGCTCGGGATGTACTGCACGTTGAAATCCGTCGAGCCGGCCAGAATGCGCGTTTCGCGCAGACGGCCGATCACGATGACTTCATCGCCGAGGTTCGTGCTGAGATAGGCACTCCAGGCGGTGGCGAGCTCGAGATCGAGCTCCGCGCCTTCCTTGCTCGAGAGCCCCCTCCACGCGGCTTTGAACTCGCGGAAATTCTTGTAGTTCGTTGGCGCACGCGTACTGCCGATGCTGGTGACCAGCGAGCCGACATAGCCGCCGACGAGAGAGACACCCGCCGCAAGGGCGTAATCGCGCACGACCAGCATGAAGTAATCGGACAGACCGAACTCGCGGTCGAGCAGGGCATCCTTGAAGCCCATCATCACGTTGACTTCGAGCTCGTCGAGCGTGTGTCCAATGGCTAACGCCGATTCCACGTCCATCAGCGAAGCGAAGTGGCCGGTCGGATCGTGATACGTGGCTGGATTGGCGAAGGCGTAGTCGTATTTGTGCAGCGAGCGCGGATCCTGGAGCGAGCCTTCGAACGTGTCCATGGTCTGGAAGCGTCCCAGGGACGGATCGTAGAAACGCGCACGCTGGTAATAGAGCGAGGAGGCGGGATCGTATTGTTCGCCGCCGTACAGCATTTCGTTCTGCGTGCTGCCGGTCGCCGCGAGCAGATTGCCAAACGCGTCGTATCGCCATGTATCGGAGATCGCGCCCGTCGCGCCGGTGAGCGCGCGCACGCCGGATTGGCCGTCGTAGGCGTAATACGAAATCGCGTTCGCCCCTTGATCGTCGATGCGGCGCTGGCTGATGCGCTGCAGACCGTATGAGTACACAGTCGTCACGCGTCCGCCGGCGATCTCTTCGACAACCTGCGGCTGACCGGTGGGATTCAGTGAATCGATGAGGAAATAGGTGGTCACCCCAACTTCCGAGCGGCCGACGCGATTGCCGTCGCCGTCGTAAAGGAATTGCGCGGTGCCGTTGACGTCGATCAGGTGATCCTCGAAATCGTACTGATAGCGATTGGATCCGGAAGCGATGGTGTTGCCGTTCGCGTCGTATTCCGTTCCGGTCACGCGATCGTTCGCGTCATAGCCGAACGTCTGCGACGGCACGGCCGAGATGGTCGAGGTGCGCGACAGGCGGTTGCTCACCGCGTCGAACGAATAGCTGATCGTTCCGTTCAGCGAAGCAACAGGATCGCCGCTGATCGATTCGGCAGTCAGACGATCGAGATCGTCGTAGGCGTACTGCACTTTGCGTCCGGATGTTTCCGCGACAGACAAGCGGTTGCCCGCTGGGGCGAGCTCGTAGTGATACGCCATCGCGTCCTGCGGCGTATTGATGGCGACATCCGTGAGGCGATGCCGCGGATCGAACGTCAAGGCGGTGGTCATGCCGTTCGCGTATTGAATGGCCGACGGCAGTCCGGCAGCGTTCCACGTATACGACGTCGTCCCGGTCACCGAATCGGTGGCGCCAATCAATCGTCCGGCGGTGTCGTAGGCATACGTCATCGACAGACCGCCAACGTGAGAGGAGCGCATCGAGGCCAGGCGGCCGCTCGCGTCGTATTCGTACTGCAGCGTTCCGAACGGCGTGGCTTTCGCCGTCAGCCGGTTCATGGTGTCGTAGGTATAGGCGGTGGTGCCGGTCGCGTCGGTCATCGACGCGCGGTTCCCGACTGCATCGTAAGTGAACGAAACCTGCGGCTCACTCAAACGCGGGTCGGGGATTTTCGCGAGAAGGCGGCCGCGCTCGTCGTAGGTGTAATGCGTGGTGTGGCCATTGAAGTCGGTTTTCGCAACGGGCCGTCCCGCTGCGTCATACACGAGAGACTCCGATTGCCCGAGCGGCAGTGTGCGTCGCGTGCGGCGGCCCATGTCGTCGTATTGGTGGCGCGTGACGCGGCCGGCGGCGTCGGTTTGCGCAATTAGCAGACCGAGGTCGTCATACGTGAAACGGGTGCGACCGCCGAGTGCGTCCTGCGTCTCGATGAGCTGATCGGCGTCGTCGTACGAGAAGCGCGTCGTCTTCCCATCCGCGTCGGTTTTCGCCACAACACGCCCGCGGCCATCGTAAGCAACCGATTCAGACGCGCCGCCCGGATGCACAGTGCGAATGAGGCGGCCGTCGGCGTCGTATGCAAACGTGGTCGTGGCGCCGAGCGGATCGGTGACTGCGGTCTCTCTGCCTGCGGCGTCATAACCGAACTTCGTCACGGCGCCGGTCACGTCCGAAACAGCCGTTCGCCGTCCCGCATCGTCGTAACTGAACGTCGTCGTCGCGCCTGCAGCATCGCGGAATGACTTCAGCTGACCGGCCGCATCCCACGTCTGTTGAATCGACGTCCCATCGGCGAATGTCGTCGCGATTCGTCGGCCCACATGGTCGTACGCAATGGACTTGCTGGCGCCGGCGGCGTCGGTGCTCTTCGTCACGCGCCCTTCGGCGTCGTAGACGTTCTCCTCGGCCTTGCCGTCGGCGTAAGTGGTCTTAATGACGTGGCCGAGGGCGTCGTAGTCGTAATGCGTGGTGCGTCCGTCGCGCGCAGTTCTCGATGTGACATTGCCGACGGCGTCGTAGGTCTGCTGTTCGGTCGAACCGTCCGGGTACGTAGTCTTCGTGACGCGGCCTTCGGGGTCGACGACGTAGCTGATCGCGACCGGGCGCGTGGTGTCGCCTTCATGATGCTGGAACGTCTTCTTTGTGGCGTGCCCGTTGGCGTCGTATTCGGAGAGCACCACTCGTCCGGTGGCATCGGACTCTTTCGTGCGATTGCCCGCGGCGTCGTATTCGTAAGTGGCGATGAGGTGACCGTCTCGCGTGACGGAAGCGATGTTCCCTGCCGGCGTCACCGTGTATGTCGTGGTCGTTCCCGACGGCGTGGTGATCGACAGGAGATTGCCGCGCGCGTCGTAGGTATTCGTCTTCACAGCGCCGGTCGGGTCGGTGGTGGTGAGCAACTGGCCACGGGCGTTGTATGTGGATTCCGTGCGGTGGCCGGAAGGATCGGTGACGGACGTGACGTGATTTTGCGCGTCGTAGGTGTACGTCGTCGTCTTCCCGAGCGCATTCGTTTCCGTCAGCTTGTTGCCGTTTCCGTCGAACGTCCGCGTTGTCACTCCCCCTTCGGCGTCGACGACTTTCACGACGTTGCCGAAGGAGTCATATTCGTTGATGGTGGCGTAGCCGAGGCGGTCGGTGATGACTTCGCGGTGGCCGGTGAAATCGTGATCGAGCTCGGTGACGTGGCCGGTGGCGTCGATCTGCCGGAGCAGCCGACCGGCGTCGTCATATTCGTAGCGGACGGCAACGGCGCCATCCGGTCCCTGAATCGATTGCAGATGGTGCGCGCCGTCGTACGTGAAGCTCGTCACGCCGCCGGCGCGATTCGTATATGAAATCAGATCGCCGGTGGCGTCGTATGCGTAGTGCGCCTCCGCACCAGTCGGATCGGTCACGCTGGTGATGCGATCCTCTGCGTCGCGCGTGAACGCGACGCCTTTTCCGGCACTGTGCACGATGCCGTCGTGGCCGAACGACACCGTCGCGCCATTCGCCTCGGCGATGCTCGTCACGCCCGATGCGGCGTCGATGGAGTAGACGATCCCGTTCTCCAGCGTCAGCCGGAATTGCGTCGGATCGAACACTTCGGCACTGCCGGTGAGCAGTTCGACCGCTCCCGGAACGGCGCCGTTGACCACGAGCTCGTCGCCACCCACTGCCGAGAGCGAACCGGTGGTTCCTTCCACCGGCACGAACGCCAACGACGCGGTTTGAATCGGCGTCACCTGCTGGCACATCGGCGACGCCTGCGCCATGAACTTGTACACGTTGCCGTTTGCGAACGTGATCGTCACGAAGCGCGGTTGCGTCGGACGGAGGCAATAGACCGGGAAGAGAGGGTCGGCTTTGTACGTCTCTTCCCAACCCGAGCCCATCGTGCCGGACTTTTGGAGACGGAGATTGCGCGTGCGAAGCGTCCAGCCGATGCCGAAGTCGCCCTTCTGCGTGTCGAAGCTGTCGTAGGAGCGGATCAATTCGATCGGCAGACCGCTCACCGGCACCACCAGATCGGTGAATGCGAGCGAGAAGTGACCGATCTTCAGACCGCCGCGTACGGTCAGGACGATGGTGCTCGTCGAGACTTGGCCTGCTGCCGTCGTTGCGGTCAGTCGCACGCGATAAATGCCATTGAGTGCGGCGGTGGGATCGAAGATGCCTGCCGCCGCATCGCTCAGCGGTTCCGTTCCGTGGGCGAGAGCAGTCCACGCATCGGACGGCGTGTCGCTCGCGGGCTGATATTCGAGACGCCATTCCGCGGCGCCGGTGACGGTGCCGCGGATAGTGGTGCGGTCGGTGATGGTGCTGCCGCTGTCCGGCGACGTGATCGCAACCGCGGCCGGAGGAAGTGCTGGCGTCACTTCGATGGTGATGTCATCGGACGCTGCGAGCGCGCCGTCTGTCGCCGTAATGCGCAGCACGTATGTGCCCGCGGCCGTGAAGCTGACCGTGGTTGTCGCGACAGCTGGCGACGCGAACGTCACGCTTGCCGGGCCGCTGACTTGTGACCACTGTGCAGTGAGCGCACTGTCGAGCGGCAAACGATCGTCTGTGATGGCCGCGCTGACCGTGGCGGTGTTCGGCAGCGCGATGGTTTGATCCGCACCCGCGTCGACGACCGGCGCGGCGTTCGTCCCGTCATACGTGATCTGCACGTCGTCGCTCGCGGAGAGCTTCGAATCGGAGACGGTCAGGCGGAAGACGTAACGGCCGTGCGTGGGCAACTGCACGTCCGTCGTCGCGGAATCGGCAGCGGCCAACGATGCAGCGGCAGGGCCGCTCACTTGCGACCATGCGTACGTCAGCACAGCAGCAGTGGGCAGACCGTCGTCCGTCGCGCTCCCGTGCAACGTGGCGGTGCGCTGCGGATCGGTGATGGTGGCGTCGCTGCCGGCATTCACCACCGGCGCGGCGTTTACGGCTTCATATGTGACCGTGATGTCGCCGACGGTCGTCAGCAGTGAATCCGACACCGCCACGCGGAAGATGTAGACGCCGTGCAGCGGCAGGACGGCGCCGGTCGTCGCCCACTCCGGAGTCGCCAGCGTCGCCTGCGCCGGCCCGCTCACCTGCGACCAGCTGTACGTCAGCGCGTGGCGGAGCGGGTAACCGTCGTCGGTGGCGTTCGCGTTCAGCGTGGCAGTGGTCGCCGGATCGGTCAGCGTCATGGCGCCGCCAGGAACCATCGGCGCCTGATTCACCGGCTCGACCGCAATGGTCACGTCGCTGCTGCGCGTGTACTCGGAATCGGAGGCGGTGACGCGCAGAACGTACAGGCCGAGGGCGCCGAAGGATGCGGTCGTCGTTGCGGACGTGTCGTTCGCAAAAGTTACGGAGCCGGGACCCGACACGATGCTCCACTTCACTGTCACGGGTGCGCCGGCCGGCAGGCCGTCGTCGGTGATCGTCGCGTTGAGCGTCGCCGTCGTCTGCGGCGCCACAATGCGTTGATCGTCGCCGGCCAACGCGACCGGCGGCTGGTTCGCGATCTCGCACAACGACGGCACGAGCGAGACGTAGATGCTGCGCAGGTCGGACCAGAGCGAGGCCTCGTAATAGTCGGCAGTGGAGGAGGCGATGCGCCGCATCAACGGCACGCCATCCGGGCCCGGTGCAATGATCACTGAAATGATGCGAATGCCCGCAGCGTGTGCCGCATCGGCCGCGATCGCGGCCTCCTGCAAATCGGCCTCGCCGTCGGAGATCAACACGATGACCTTCGTCGCATCGGGCGTATGCGCCGGTCCGTTCAGCATCTGCGCGGCCACGTTGATCCCGCCCGCAAGATTCGTGGCGCAGCAGGTGTAGAAGCGGTCGACGGCAGCGCGTGCGGCATCGAAGTCGCGCGACAGCGGCGCGAGCGTCGTGACCTGCGACTGGAACATCACCACGCCCGCCTGATCGCTGGCGGGATTCAGCGAGTCGATGAAGATGCGCGACGCGGCGCGCACTTCGCCGACGCCGTGGAACATCGAGTCGGACATGTCGGCGACGAGCACCGCGTCGATCGCGCGCTCTTCGCTGCAAGCGATTTTGGCGCTGCCCGTCGCGGCCTGGTAATCGGCATCGCCGTCGAACGACAGCGACACGCTGGCCGGAAACTCCGCGCCGTCGTAAACGATCGTCGCCACCGCCGCTCCATTCGCATCGGTCACCGCGCTGACGCGCTGGCTGCCGAACGCGAACGTGATGGTGCGCCCCGCCAGCGGCAGATTGATGTCGGCGTCGCGCAGCACCGCGCGCAGCGCCACCGGCTGATTGGCCACAACCGCGCGCGCGCCGCCGTACACGAGCGACGGGATTCGCCGCAGCACGGTGTACTGCGCGGTATCGGTACCGCTGCCGCCGTCCTTGTCGATCACGGTCAGCGTGACTGTGTACGTGCCCGCCGCTGCATACGCATGCGGCGGCGCACTGCCGCAGCCCGTCGTCGCGTGATTGCCGTCGCCAAAGTCCCACTCGCAGCGCAGTGATTGCACGTCGATCTCGCCGGGCTCGCTGAAGAGCGTCGACTGCATCGGCCAGTTTTCGAGGCGGTAGAACGTGAGATCGGGTCCCGCGTTCGCTGTCGGCGCCACATTGCGGATCGTCACCGTCTTCTTGACGTTGCTGATCGCGCCGCGCGCATTCGTGACCGTGTGGGTCACGGTGTACACGCCGTTATCCGCGTAGCGGTGGCCCTGCGAGAGGCGGTTCTCCACACTCTGACCGTCACCGAACGACCAGTCGCTGCGCACGATGTCGCCAAACGACGTCGACGACGTGTCAGTGAAGACGATCAGAGCACCTTCGTCACCCGGTGAAGGAGTGATCGTGAAATCAGCCGCCGCGACGCCGATCGCGGTGTACGCAATGGTGCGCCGGCTGGTGCGATTCTCCGCATCCGTGACGGTGAGCGTTACGTCGTACGTGCCGGGATTTCCGTACGTGTGCAACGGATCGCGTTCCGTCGATGTCGTGCCGTCGCCGAAATCCCAGTCGTAGCGCGCGACATCGGCGTCGCCGCGGCCCGACGTGTCGACAAAGCGCGGCTCGAGCGTGCCGCTCTGCGGCGAGAGCACCCAGAACGTATTGAGCTCAATGAACGAGCCGCCCCAGTTGTCTTTGGCCACCAGGCGGACATAGCGCGCCTCCACCGGCGTGAACGTGAAGTATTCGTGCACACCCGACGGCGGCAGGATCGCGTCCAGCACCGTACGGAACGGCCCCTCGGAACGATCCGCAACCTGAATCAGGAACTCGCGAGGTGCGTTGGCGTAGCAGCACGGCACGCTCTGCAGCGCCACCCCGTCGATGATCCACGGATGCGCGGCAGGCAGCGCGACGGTGATGAACTGGTTCGTCGCCTCTCCTTCCGCCGTCGACCAGCCGTCGTTCGTAAAGTTCGCGTCGAGCACGCCCGTGCGGCTGGAGCGCGACGACGCGCTTGATACATCGACGAGCGTCGCGCCGTCATCGGGAAGCGTGTACAGACGCAGCTCGCCCGCGGTAATGGTCGAAGTGCTGTACCCGTTTTTCCAGAAGAACTCGACGTATTTCGCGGGCACGTCGCCGGCGAAAAGGAAATCCCTCGCGCCGAACGCACTGACGCCACTGTAGACCGTGGTGAACGCCGCGTCGTCGGCTGTCGTCGTCGAAACGCGGATCTCGAACTCGCGCGGGCCGGAGAACCCGTTCGCATCGATGCCGACGCCAAAGAGTTGGCGGATCGCGCCGTCCGGCATGGCCAGTTTGATCCACTGATCGGTGACGGCGCCCGTTTCCGTCAGCCACATGGTGGAGACGATGCCGTCGACTGCGTTCGCGGCCGGACCGTCTGCGCGACTGCTGGAGACGGCGACGACATCCGGGTGAAGCGTGGGCGGGGGAAGCGGCGACGAAATGATGTTGCCGTCGGCGCGGGGCGTCAGCACCTGGAAGGTGCCCAAACGGATTTCGTCCCGCGAGCCGTAGTTGTTCTTTAAGACCAGCTTCACGTAGCGCGCGCGCACGGCGCCGGCGGGGAACGTGAAGATCTGCGCCGTCGTGTTGTTCACATACGTGGCGGATAGCACGTTGTGAAACGCGGCCGGCTCGTCGCTCGTGTCGGACACGAGGACGTCGAAGTCTTTGACGATCGTGTCGGTCGTCCCGAGAGCCTGGAGCAGAACGGAGTCGACGAGCGCCGGTGCATCGGACGTCACGCGAATGACCGTGTACGCCGGCGCCGCTGGAGTCACCGACCAAACCGTAGCTACCGGCGCTCCATCGAGAATCCCGTCGGGCATGCCTCCGTCCGCATATGACGGTGCTGAGATGCGCGTGGCGCTGCTGATGACCTGCAGTTCGCCGAAGCTCGTGTAAAGCGGATCGCCCTGGTTGTCGAGCAGATCGATGCGGAGGTAGTGCGCCGCCACCGGCCCGCCCGGCAGCACGAATTCCTGCACCGCCGACCCCGCCTCGGCCGTCGCATCGAGCACTGTGGTGAACGAAAGAGCATCGCTCGTGGCGACGCCCACTCGGAAATGGCGGATGCCGCGAGAATCCGACGAATTGTTCAGACGGATGCGATCGATCGTGGACGTCTGCCCCAGCTCTGCGATGAGCCATTCGTTCGCGGGACGATCTCCGCGCCAGACGGTGCCGGGATTTCCATCGAGCAGCCGGAAGCCCTCGCCCGTGTTGCTCGATGCGGCGACGATTGCGCCGCCAAGGGGTAGCGACGCGACGTTGCCCGTGGCCTCGTACGACGGAATGCCGGGACGATCGGTGACGATGGCGCTGAACGTGCGCAGCCACATCTGCGACGCGCCATGGTTGTCGATGGCGAGGAAGCGCAGGAAGCGCGCGGAGACCGGCCGCGTAAGCGGGAAGTCCTGCATGCGATTCGCTTCCGTCAGCACGCCGGTGAGGATCGTGGTGAATGCGGAAGGATCGCTGGTCGTCGACGAGGCTTCGACGCGGAAGCGGCTGATGCCGAGGCCGGCGACGCCGTTGAGGATGCGGATGCGGTCGAAGGTGACCGGGGCGTCGCCGAACAACGCCACAGTGAACGACTGATTGGCGTTCTGACCGTATTGCGTGCGCCAGCCGCTGTTCGGATCGCCGTCCAGGGCGGTGCCGACATTGAACGAGCCGCCGACGTCGCTGGTGACCGCGATGACCTTCGCGCCGGCGTAGATTGACGCGACGTCATTGCGCGAAAGCGCGACGTTGCGTGTCGGCCCCGCGAGCGTGAATGAGGCGCTGGGCAGCCGGTGCACGACGACCGTGATGTCGTCGGTGGCCGTGAGCTCGGTGTCGGTCGCGGTGAGGCGGAGAACGTAAGTGCCGGCGACGGAGAACGTGGCGGTGGTCGACGCCGCGGAAGAGTCAGCAAAGGCGACGACACCCGGCCCGCTGATCACAGACCAGGCCGCGGTGACGGCGGCGCCCTGCGGCAGACCGTCATCGTCGATGGTGCCCGTCAATGACGCGGTCGCGCCAAAGTCGATGGACTGGTCGTCGCCCGCTTGGACCTCCGGCGCGTGGTTGACGATCACGGCGTTGGCAGTGATGGTGACGTCGTCGAAGGCGCTCAACGCGCCATCGGAGACGGTGAGCCGCAGTGTGTACACGCCGGGCGCGGCGAATGTCGCTGTCGTGCTTGCGGCGGCGCTGTCGCCGAACGTCACGCCCGCGGGGCCGCTCCACGCGTACGTGAGGGAACTCCCGCGCGGCAAGGCGTCGTCGGTGGAGCTGCCGGTGAGCGTGGCCACGTTCGGCAGCGCGATGATCTGATCCGCGCCCGCGTTCACGACCGGCGCCGCGTTCTCCGCGTCAACCGTGATCACCACTTCGTCGAACGCGGTCAACGCGCCGTCGGAGACCGTGAGACGCAGCGTGTAGACGCCGGGCGCGGCAAACGTGGAGGTGGTGCTCGCCGCCGTCGCGTCGCCGAAGGTCACGCCCGCGGCGCCGCTCCACGCATACGTAAGCGAACTCCCGCGCGGCAACGCGTCGTCTGTGGCGCTGCCGGTGAGCGTGGCCACGTTAGGCAGCGCGATGATCTGGTCCGCGCCCGCGTTCACGACCGGCGCCGCGTTCTGCGCGTCAACTGTGATCACCACTTCGTCGAAGGCGCTCAACGCGCCATCCGACGCCGTCAAGCGCAAGGTGTAAACGCCGGGCGCGGCGAATGTCGCTGTCGTGCTTGCGGCGGCGCTGTCGCCGAACGTCAC
>DASSMK010000382.1:0-2426 GCA_035688915.1 Thermoanaerobaculia bacterium | reverse complement strand
GCGGGCGAGGGCGCCCGCCGCTCCACCACTCACTCATCTTCCATCAGCATCGGAGGATGCTCGTCGTCGATCCCCATGGCCACAGTCAGCTCGTGCAGCGCGTCCGCCAAAGCGCGCACGCGCGTTTTCGGCAGATTGCGCACGCTGTCGAGGAACGTGCGCGGAAACGGCTCCGGCAATTTGCGCAGCAGCGTGCGTCCTTTCGGCGTGAGGCTCACCGCCGTGCGCCGCGCATCATCCTGCGCGCGCTCGCTCGCCACGAGGCCCTTTGCCACGAGCTTGTTCACCACCACGGAGACCGAGCTTTGATCGGTGCCCGTGATCTCCGCGAGGTCGTTGACCGAGAGCGGCGCACGCACCGCCAGCTCGTGCAGCACGTACATTTGCGCCGCGCCGAGGCCGTGTGATTTGACGCTGGCGCGGTCGGCGAGACGGAGCGCACGCACCAGGCTTCGGAATGAATTCAAAACGCGCCGCGAATGAACGTCATGCTCATCCAGCCGCCGCGGTGCCCGATCCATAGCAGCCATCTCTGTAGTGTAGCCGCAAAACCTGAGGCGTCCGGCTGCGTATACACGGCCATGAAGCGAAGCACGAAGATCATCATTGTCGTAGTCGTCCTCCTCGTCGCCGCCGGTCTGATCCTCGGCTTCAAGGCCCGTCAGGGCAAAGACGTCACGGCCGTCACGTTCGGCAAAGCCGAGCGCATGGACATCACCAGCAAAGTCTCGGCGAACGGCCAGATCGACGCGAAACGGAAAGTCGATCTCTCCGCAAACGTCATGGGGCAGATCGTCAATCTGGCCGTACGCGAAGGCGACACGGTGAAGAAGGGCGACTTCCTGCTGCAGATCGATCAGAAGCAGCTCGCCGCCAGCGCGCAGGGCGCTGCCGCGTCGATGCGCGCGCTGCTCTCCGATCTCGACGCCGCGCGCGCGAACGCTCTCGAAGCGCAGCGCAACGCCGATCGCGCGAAGAAGAATTATGACGAGAAGATCATCCCGCTCGCCGAATACGACCGCACACGCACGACCGTCGACTCCACGCGCGCCAACGTCGCCGCGCTCGAACAGCGCATCGCGCAGGGCCGCGCCAATCTCGCCGCCGCGGAAGACACGCTCTCCAAGACCACCATGCGCGCGCCGATGGACGGCATCATCACGGCGCTGCCGGTCGAAGAAGGTGAAGTGGCGGTCATCGGCACGATGAACAATCCGGGCACGAAGCTCCTCACCGTCGCCGACATGAGCGTCGTCGAAGCGGTGATGGAAGTCGACGAGACCGACATCCCGAACGTGAAAGTCGGCCAGCACGCCAGCGTCACCATCGACGCCTATCCGAACAAGACGTTCGGCGGCGTGGTCACCGAAGTCGGCTCCTCCCCCATCGCCAAGAACGGCCTCGGCGCCGCCAGCGGTGAAGCGATCAATTTCGAAGTGAAGATCCAGCTCGAGAATCCGCCGGCGGGCGTGCGTCCCGGATTCTCCGCTTCGGCCGACATCATCACCGGCACCGCGGTGCAGGCCGTGTCCATCCCGCTGCAGGCGCTCGTCGTTCGCGAAAAAGAAGGCGCGCCGAAGAAAGGCGCCAAGCCGGAAGATGAAGAGGGCGTCTACATCAACGACAACGGCGTGGCGAAGTTCGTGGCGGTGAAGACCGGCCTCTCCGGCGACAGCAACATCGAAGTCACCAACGGCCTGAAAGCCGGCCAGCAGATCGTCACCGGACCCTTCCGCGCGCTGCGCGACATCAAAGACGGCTCGAAGGTGAAAGAGCTCAAGGAAAAGAAGGACGACAAGGAGAAGAAGGGGTAATCGACGAGCGGCCAGCAGTCAGCGGCCAGAGCTGCGCCACAAATAGCACTCTTGCCGACGTTCTTCTGACCGCTAGCTGCTGGCCGCCGGCCGCTCACACGCACCATGGAAACGCTGCGCATCGCTGCCACCGCGCTGAACACGCACAAGCTCCGGAGCTTTCTCACGCTCCTCGGCGTGATCATCGGCGTCATGACCGTCGTCACGGTCGTCTCGATCATCGCGGGGCTGAACAGCTACATCACCGAGAAAGTCTTCTCGCTCAATCCCGACGTCTACATCGTCACGCAGTTCGGCATCATCACCAGCCGCGAGCAATTTCTCGAAGCGGTGAAACGCAAGAAGATCGACTGGGCGGATTTCGAAGCCGTGCGCACGCGCTGCAAGTCGTGCGCGATGGTCGGCGCGAGCGAATCGACACGCTCGGCCGTCAAGCGCGGCGCGAAGAAGCTCGGCGGCGTGCGTATCATCGGCGGCACCGCGAACATGGCCGAGATCAACAACCTCGATCTCGAAGCCGGCCGCTCGTACACGAACACCGAAGAGCAGCATTCGGCGCTCGTGGCGGTGATCGGCTCGGACGTGCGCGATGAGCTGTTCGGCAAACTCGAT
>DASSMK010000381.1:0-26932 GCA_035688915.1 Thermoanaerobaculia bacterium | reverse complement strand
CGTACGGCGGTCTCCTGCATCGGCCTCATTCTACGGACTTGCTTCGCGGCACGTCCAAAAACGAAGTGGCGGGCCTTGCGGCCCGCCACTTCAGGATTGACTGCGAGAAACCGCGTTAGTTCGTCGGGATCGCGGCGATGTACTCCGGATCCTTGGTGCGGCGATCGATGACCGAGGCGTAGGCCCAGACATCGCCACCGCTGACGATTTCGACGCGCAGCGTTGCATTCAGCACGCTCGACCCGACGGCCGAGATGAACTCGGTCTGGATGAGCGACTGATTCGGCTGCAGGTCGTAATCACGGTACGGACCGGCGGCACCCGTGGCCGGATCGAGCAGGATGACGCGAACCTTCGAGGCCTGCGCCGAGACGTTCACGAGACCGACGTTCGTGTAGTAGTCGCCGGTCTGGCGTACCGCCGGGATGAGTGCGGGCTTGCCGGTGCGGACGTTCGGGCGCATCGCCGAGAAGCTCGGGATGCCCTGACCGTACGAGCCGAGGACGCCCTGGTCAAAGTAGGTGCGGGAGAACGAGACCGGGAAGCGCTCATGATCGGTCTGCACGTCGACGCGCAACGTGCCGATCGAATCCGGCGTGGACGGCAGGACGCCGGCCTTCAGCACGTCGTTGAGCTGCATCGACGTGAAGGGGCTGAGGCGCAGGTTCTTCGCTTCCGAGACCTTGTTGCCGCCCTGGTCGTAGTACGCGAGGTCGAACTGCATGCCCTTCTGATCGTCGTTGAAGATCGTCACGTCGCTGCGCCACTGCTGGAAGTGGCCGACGCCCGGCAGCACGATGTGCCGGTAATCCTCGGACGTCAGTTCCGATGCGCGAACGGCCTGGATGTACGTCGGGTCGTTCGTGTAGCCGTCGATCAGCGAGGCGTATGCGATCACCAGCTGGTTGGCCGGCGTCTCGATCTGGATGCTGAACGACTTGTTCTCCGGCAGGTTCGAAACGACGGCCGTGATCGGCAGCTGATCGAGCTGGAACGAATTGAGGTGGCGCGTGAAGCGGCCGATCTCGAAGTTCTGCTCGTCGCTGACGGTGACGGTGACGTCGAACGCCGCGGAGTTCGGATTCACGAAGCCGATGTTGGTGCGGTAGCGCGTGTCGTTGCGCAGGCCGGCCAGGTGGTAGATCGAATCGCCCGCGACGGCGGTATCGGTCGAAGCTGCACCGTTGCCGCTGAGCAGGATGGCCGGGATGAACTGGCCGAACGTGCCGGCCGCGGAGACGTTGTACGTGCGCGTCCAGATCTGCGGCAGGAAGTTCGTGGAGGTGGTCACGATGACCGGACCGTTTTCATCGCGGTCCGACACGAGATAGCGCATGAAGTCTTCGCTGATGAACGTCGACGACGTGATCTCGAGCGTCTTCGTGATGCCCTTGAACTCGAACTGCAGGCGGAGCGGATTGCTGCTGGAGACGGTCGGATCCGAGTTGAAGACCTGCAGGTCCGTGCGCCACGTGCTGCTGCCCGTGCCGGCGCCGTGAACGACGACCGGAAGGAGGTACTTGTACTGCGGGGTGGTGGTGATCGTCACCGTGCGGTGCACCGTGGTCGGCACGCTGTTGCCGTTGCGCGCCTCGACCGCGACGTCATACGCGCCGGTGCCGGTGAAACTGTACGTGAAGGAGCTCGTGGCCGAGGTCGTGCCCTGCTGTGAGGTGTCGACACGTTCCACGATGTTGTTCGGATTCGTGACGGTCCACTTCCAGGCGGTGGTGCCGCTCTTGTCAGAGGTAGCAGTGAACGTCATGGCGACGTTCTTGCCGCCGCTGGTCGGGCCGTTGAGCGCGATGACCGGCGGCTCGATGACCTGACCACCCTGCAGCTGCATGTCAGCCGACACGGTGAAGCCGGTGGCGTTCGTGTCGTTGTACATGCGCATCGTCACGTGATACGCCGAAAGGCCGCCGATGAACTTGTGCACGGGGCTCTTCTGCGTCGACGTGCCGCCGTCGCCGAAGTTCCATTCGAACTTGTCGCAGGTCTGCGTGGTGTAGCCGAAGATGCTCGCGTCGAACGTGAAGTTCTCGTCGATACGGCAGGTCTGTTTCGCGGCCTGCGTGCACTGGCTGGCCTGACCGACATAGTGAATCTCGGCGCGGTTGGCCGCCGGAAGCGGATCGCAGTTGCCGGTTCCGGTGCCCTGCACGACGTTGACGGTGACACCAGCGGTGTTCGACGGACTGCTGCCCGTGATGCGCAGCGTGACCGTATGAGCGCCGACGGTGGTGAACGTCTTCTGCGGCGTCACCGCAGAGGAGGGGCTGCCACCATCGAACGTCCAGGCGTACGTCTCACAGCTCTGGGCAGCACGCACGCGCTGCGGGAGGAACGTCACCAGTTCGTCGGTCTTGCAGGCAACGGTCGGGCTGCAACCTTTGCTGCCGGTGAAGTTGATGCCGACCGAACCCGGCGCGTCGCAAGTCGGTGGCGGCGGGGGCGGCGGCGCGACGACGCCGAAGGTGATGGTCTTTTGCACCGTCACGCCCGTCGGATTCGTACCGTTGGTGATCTTGAGCGTTACGGTGTATGACGAGTTGCTGCCGAAGGTGTGATTGACGGTGGAGAAAGCCGAGCCGGCGCCGACCGAAGTCGTGCCGTCGCCGAAGCTCCAGTTGTAGGTGTTGCATTCCTCGAGCACGATGCCGAACGCGGAAGCGGTCAGCGCGATGCTCTCGCCGGTCTGGCAGCTGGTGCCGTTGCAACCGGCGCTGCCGGCCGCAAGGATCTGCAGCACGTTGGCGGCAGGAAGTGCGCCGCAGATCGGCGCGAGCACGTTGAACGATGCGATTTCCGCCGAGCCGCTGAAAAGGCTCTTCGTGGCGGTGAGGCTGACGTTGTAGGTACCGGCGGTGCCGATCGTCGGCGTCCACGGATTCCCAACGCCGGTGGTGACGACCGTGCTGCCGTTCTTCAGCGTCCACGCGTACGTCCAACCGGTCATCGAGGCGTTGCTGGCCGACGATGCGGTGAAGCTGCACGGATCGTTCGCATGCTCGCAGCCGGACTTGGCGATGGCCGGATCAGGTGTGCTGAGCGTGAGCGAGTCGGTGACGCTGTTGAGATTCGCGCACGAGCCGCTGAGCGCGGTCGGCGGGAGCTCGACGGTGAGCGTCAGCACGCTGCCGGCGACGATGGAGTTGCGCGGAACGACGAACGAAGCGATCGAGCCGATGTTGTCGTTCGTGGTCTGCGTGCTGATCACCGAGGCGTTCGCGGAGGCGGAGCTCTTGAGCGTCCAGGTGACGGTCCACTTCGTGGTCGCGGCGGCGATCGTCCCAGCGACCGGCGTCGTGGCCGTGCCGGTGAACGTCACGTTCGTGTTGTTGCCGGACGGATTGTTGATCGCGGCATTGAACGGACGAACGGTGTACGACACGTTCGTAATCTGCGTCGAGTACGACTGCGCGTAGTTCGGCGTGAAGATCGAGCCGACCTGCGTGTACGGGCCGTACTTCGCGACCATGCTCAGCGTGTGAGCGCCGCACGCGCCTGCCGGAACCGGCTGGCTCGGGAGAAGCGAGGTGGTCGTGTTGTCGATCGTCCAGTCGGTGTAGTGGCCTTCGACGGAACCATCGGAGCCGTCGTTGAACGCTTCACCGACGACGAGCGTCGGCTGGATGGTGTTGTTCGTGAGGACGGTGCCGGCGTTGCCCGCAAGGATGCGCGCCGTCGGCACCTTCATCGAAACAGCGACGGTGTCAGACAGCGAGGCATCGGCCGGAACCGAGACGCTGGCCGTCTTCGTGGCGGTGATCTGTGCGGCGGTGGTGAGGCCGCTGTACTGGTGCGTGACCGTCGAGCCGGTGGTGGAAGCGGCGACGTTGTCGGCCGATTCGGGGTTGCCGAAGTTCCACGCCACGTTCAGCGCAAAGCTGGATGGATTCGAGCTCTGCGCGGTGAAGGAGACCGGGTCACCGTAGTACGTGAATCCCGCGTCGCCTTTCGATTTCGGATTGACGGTGCCGCTCTTCGCCGCGGCGGCCGAGATCGAATCACCGGCGGTGATCTCGTACACGTCGCCGAGGCCGTGCATGCCGAGGATGAAGTAAACCTTGTTGTTCTGCTTGTAGAAGCCGAGGCCGCGCACGGTAGACGTGTAGTTCTCGGGCTTTGCATAGCCGCTCGGCGGGAAGTTGTAATACTTCTTGAAGAAGCCTGCCGTGTCGATCAGCTTCGGCGTGCCGCTCTTGATGTCAAAGAAGAGCGTGTCGATACCGCTCGACGATGCATTGCCGGCGGTATCGCCGGAAATGGCGAGGTAGCCTTCGCCGGATTTGATGAGACCCGGTGCGAAGTTCTGACCGTATACGTCGAACGTCTCGCGGGTAAAGCCGGTGGAGGCTGCGTACTTCGAAAGCGTGTTCGCTCCCACGCCGTTGCTGTTCCGGTCCACCGCCCAGAAATTGCCGTTTGCGTCGGCGGTCACAGCGGAAAAGACTTTTCCGGCAGCGTGGTGAGTGATCACCAGCGGCGATCCGCCGTTGATGTACGCGGACATTTCGATGATGCGCAGGTCGAAGTTGCCGTCGACGTACGCGAGCTTCGTTCCATCGGCGCTCTTGGCCCACGAGAAGAAGCCGAGCTCTTTGCTGTTCGTGTACGGCCGCACGACGCGCTGCAAGAGCTGGGCGCCGGCGTTCGGCGCGCTCGAGCTGTAAGAGCTCGGATCGTCGACGTTGAAGATCATCGAGTCCTTGCCCGTCAGCGAATCAGCGACGATGGCGTAGTAATGATTGTTGACCTTCGCCGCGATGATGCCCGTGGGGCCGAACGGCATGATCTTGTCGTTCTGGTTGGCTTCGGTCGGCGACTCCTTGCCGCTGACCTGGAAGACCTTCTGCAACTGGCCTGCAGCAGCGGAGGTGTCCTGCACCATGCCCCAGCCGATGATCATGTACGCCGCGTAGACGTAGCCGCGATCGTCGACGTCGAAGTCATACAGGCGCTCCTGCCCGTCGACGTTCTGCGTCGTCCAGCCCGAACCCGTCGCCTCGGGATACACGTAGGCATCCGGGATGATGATCTTCTCGAGATCGCCGCTGACGCGCTGGTACGGAACGCCGTTCATCGAGCGCATCGTGTTGATCGGCACGAGGCCGGCCGGGAGCTTGGTCGTGAAAAGCGTGGAGAGGTTGAAGGCTCCGAGCATCGCACCCATCTGCATGTACGCGCGGGGTGGCGCGTTGCCGCGGGTGGTCGGCACGACGAGAACCTTGCCGGCGCGCGCGGTGCGCATGCCGTGGCCCTGATCGTCGACGGTGGACGATGAGTCGATCCAGCGTCCGACGAAGTTCTTAATGGGCGGCGAATATGGCCACGTCGGTTTCCCGGCGTTCGCTTCGCCCCACGGATTGTTCCCGCCGCAATTGGTACAGATGACGGGAGCGCTGGACGCGCTTCCGGGCAGCGGGTGTTTCTGCGCAAGTACAGGCGCCGCGAGCGCCGTCGTCAAGAAAATGCCGAGCAGCAGCCTGGACAGAAGCCTATTCAATTCACACCCCCGGTGACATGAAATCGAGAACGGACGAAATTGATGAGAAGTCCGCCGAAGGGCGACGGACGACGGTTATTGTAAGCGAACTTATTCGCGAATCGCATATCTATTTTTGCGACGGCGTAAATCTTTACGCTGCGTGCTGTCACTGAAGGCGCCTCGTGAATCGTTCGAGCGCCGCGGAACGGCAGAAGCATCCGCTGAAGATGAGCGGCATCCGCATCTGAACCTCCTCTCCCTCTCTTGGACTGGCTCTTGGGACTGGACCGGTTTGGTACGCGCGCGCCTCGTCTGAAATGGGACGAGGACTTTTTTCAGAGCCTCCGCGGCGGACGATTGGGGCTGCGGAAGCTCAAAAAAAAGGGCGGGCCGGGAAATCCCGGCCCGCCCGAAGGCAACTGCGATGATGCGTGGATTACGGGGTAACGTTCGGCGCCGGTCCGATCGGATTGGTGTTGTCTTCCGTCGTGACATCTTCCGGAGCCGAGCAGCCGTTGCCGAGCCACGCCGCGTCGAAGTCGACCGCGTAGCGGCCTTCAGCGAACATCGAGACGATGACCCAGTTCTGGCTGGCGCGCTGGAACTCCTGGTTGTCCAGGTTCAGGTACATCCAGCCGGCAACGTCGCCCGACGTCATGGCCGGGAACGCCGACGAGGCGGTGGAGGTACGCGAAGTCTCAGGCAGCGTGATGATGTTGGTCGGCAGCGGCGAGAAGTTCGTGCTGCCGGTGTACGTGAACGGATTCTCACGCTCGTCGAAGCGGACGATGTCCGAAACGGCGAGGTCGGCGTTGCCGGTGATCGTGGCCGTGCCGCCGTACTGGGCGCACGTCGCGTTCGCACCGGTGGTGCCTTCGCGCCAGATCTTGTAGTCAGTCACGAAGCCAGTCGCGCCACCTTCGATGAAGCGGGCGGCGAAGACGGACGGAAGCGGCTGACGGCGGTCACGGGTCGGCGTGAGAGCGCTCTGGTAACGGGTGTAGAAGGTGTACGGCAGGTTGGTGCCCGGGGTCGAGCCAGCCAGACCACCCTCAGGGATGGCGCGGATGTGGACCATCGGGTTGCCCTGAGCGTAGTTACCGGTGGTGGCGTTCGGGTTGACCTGCTGGTAGTCGCCGATGAGGACGTTGTCGAACAGAATTTCGTTCGCGTAGTACGACGGTTCCGTCGGCAGCGTGGTGGAGCAGATGTTGGCAACGTCGATCGTCGCGTAACCAACGGCCGTGGTGGCGCCGTGGTTGCTGCCGATGGACGTGTTGCCGCACAGGCTGTACTTACCGACCGTCAGGCCGCTACGAACGTCAGCCTGGAGAGGCGTCGGGATCTGACCGCCGCCCTGGGGGCCCGGTCCGCACGAGGCAGCAGCGCCCGAAGCGAAGTTCGGGTTGCCAGCCGTGTTGTTGGTCGCCGAGCGAGCGCCCGGGGTCGTCGCGCTCGAGGTACCCGTCAGCGGGGCAACCTGGCCGCGAGCGATGATGTCGTACAGGTTGATCGCCTGGACGTCATAACCGGTCAGGAAAATGTTGAAGTCGAGGACCGGGTACGACCAGTCGGTCCAGAGCGTCACGTGCGCAATCTGCGGCTGACGCGAAACGTTGGTCACCGTGAACAGGGTGGTGTTCGCGGCGGCGACGTTCGGGGTAATGTCGACTTCGAAATACGGAAGCAGCAGCGTGGCCGCCGGCGCAACACCGATGTCGCAGCTGTCATCGTTGTTCGTCGTCGTCGGAGCGCCGGACGGGTACGTCGCATTCACCGTCACGGAGCTCGGGCGGGCGGCGAACGCCGAGCCAGCCACGAGCATCGTGGCCATCAGAGCCCATACAGAAAGTTTCTTCATCTCTATCTCCTACACTTCAGATTGAACTGAGTACGAACGAAGGTTTGCTCACCCGATCCCGACGATACGATCACCTCCGAGCCAGTTTTTTCAATTTGCAAAGCGCAAATGCCTTCGTGATTTGATTCTGAGCTGCGTAAAAGTATGGCGAATTATTCCGAATGTCAATAGCCAAGTCGCACTTTTATGCGGTTACGCCATACAGGTTATCGGCTATCCGCGGAATATACGCGCATCCCCACGGCCTAGCAAGCACCAATTACGTCCGAATGCTCTCTGGCCTCACCCTTACTTCGCCTGCACGCCACGGTTCAGGAAGACCTGCACCGATCCATTCTTCGTGCCGAATGCCGTCTGCTCGTCCGACTCGTACATCACGATGAGGTCCGGCCGCTTGTCGCCGTTCACGTCCGCCAGCTGCACGTCATAGTTGATGGTGTTCCGCAGCGTCACACCCTCGACCTTGGCCCGCTTGAAGTTACCGGCGCCATCACCCAGCAGCACCGCCGCTTCGCGCGGATCCCACCGCGTGTACAGCACGTCGAGCTTACCGTCGCCGTTCAGATCGGCGCTGCCCATGCCCCACGTTCCGCGGCTGGAGGCCCACCGTGCAATTGGCGTGCGCTGAATTGCCTTGCCGTCCCAGGAAAGACGATCCACACCCGAGATCACCGGCGACGGCGGCGTCGGAACGAGCTTCGGATTAACCGTCGTCGGCCAGCGGCGAACGTACGAAATGATCGCATCATCCGTCTTGGCGTTCGTGAACCGCCCCGCCGTCACGGCGTTAAAAAATCCGAGCAGCGGCACGGTCTTGTAGTCGGTGACGGCGTTCCACTTCTTCTCGCCGGAGCTGAGCTGCACGATCGAATTGCCGTTGAAGTAAACGCTCGCGCCGACGAAGTCAGGGTACTTGTCGCCGTTCAGATTCGCCGCGGTCAGCCAGTCGCCGCCGAGATATTCGTCCGGCTTCGAGATGTCGAGGCTTTCCCATCGCTTGCCTTTGTCGCGGTTGAGGAACGCGCGCAACCGCGCACGGCTCTTGTCGGAGCCCGCCGCTTCCGGACCACGCGCTACCGGGCCTTCGCTGATGCTCACCACATCCAGCCAGCCGTCTTTGTCGACGTCCGTCGTGATCACGCGGCGCGTCGGGAAGCCGCTCGGCAGCTGCACGTCCGTGAACTTACCTTTGCCGTCGCCGAGAAAAATCGCCACGCCGGTGAGGTGGACGGCGAACGCCAGGTCGAGATGCTTGTCTTTGTTGAAATCACCGACGGCAACGCCGCCGTAGTTGAGCGAGATCGGCCAGTCGACCTGCCAGAGCGTCCAGCCGCCGTTGCCGTCGCCGAGGTAGATCGCCGGCGACGATTCGGCACCTCGCTGCGGCGGGAAGATGAGATCCATCTTGCCGTCTTCGTTCATGTCGGCCACGGCGAGCGAGTTGCGCCACGAGCCGTCGGTCGGCAGTCCCTGCGAGCTCTCTTCGAAGCGAATGGTGACGTTCGCATCCTGCGGCGTCAGCTCGCTGAACTCATTCCGCGTCGACTCGAAGTACTTGATCGATTCCTCGGGGTACTTCCGATACTCCGTCGAGTTCCCCTCTTCCGCAGCGATGGCCTGCGTGTCGATCTCTTCGTGCCACACCCAGACGTACTTATCGTTTTCCTGGTAGATCTCTTTCGCGAAGTTCGCGGCCGCCCACGGACGCACCCAGCCTTCGACCTGGTCGTACTTCGCGAACTGCTTGTCGAATTTATGGATCGTGTACTTCTTGCTGAAGCGCCACCACACCGTGGTCGGATCGGGATCCGGGCCGGGGTCGGTCGGTGTGCCGATGCGCGCCATCCGCTGCTCCGGAGTCTCGGGACGGATGTAGCGCGGGGCGCCGCCGTCCATCGTGGCGGGATCGGCGCTCTTCGCTGCCATCTCCGGCTGCGAAGCGGTCGTCGCACTCTGCGCCGGCTGCGGCTGCGCCGTTTGCGCCGATGCCGCGAGACTGCCGAACAGAGTGAGAGCGATCAAAACAGTTGAAGCCTTGGACATGTATATCTCCTAACTAAATGAGGTCGACCAGGGTTGGCCGCGTCCGCCGGAAGAAAAATAGGCCCGTCGTGAGGACCGCCGCGGTGACGATCAGTAAGAAGACGATCGAACCGGCCGCAGGTAACGGGGACGCAAGCATCGCGCTGCGGAACAAACCGAGGAGCGCGGTGAGCGGATTCCAGAAGAAGAACTTCTCGAAGCGTCCGCCTACAGGATAGAGGATGGGGCTGAGATAGAAGATGATCGAGAGCACGAACCCGATCACCTGCGTGAGGTCGCGGAAGAAAACGTACATTGCGGCGAGAAAGAAGCCGAGGCCGAGTTGCAGCGTGAGCTGGATCGCGAGCGCGAACGGCAGAAGCCAGAGCAAACGCGGCGAGCCTCCCTTCACCACGCTGAACGTGAGGAAGATCGCCAGGCCGACGCATTCGAAGATGAGCGCAGACGCGTTCGGGACGACCACCAGCAGCTCGCTGCGCAGCGGGAGCTTCCGGACGATCGCGGCGTTGTCGACGATGGAAGTCGTCGAGCGGATCACCCCTTCATTCACGCCGAGCCATGGAATCAGGCCGGCGATGAGGAAATAGATGTAGTGATCGCCCGTTCCTCCGGCGCGGCCGCCCGGGATCATGAACGTGAAGACGAACCAATAGAGGATGACGAGGCTGAGCGGCTGGAGCACGGCCCAGGTCAGCCCGAGAGCCGATCCGGTGAAACGAGCGTTGAAATCGCGTTTGATCAGCTCGCGCAGCAGGTGGAGGTTTCGGTACGTGGCAGCGACCCTTCGGCGGCCGGGACTTGACACGTGGTACGTCGAGCCCGCATATTGAAAGTTGCAAAACTTTATTGTCTAATAGCATAAAAGTCAACGACAGACGCCCATGAACAGGCCCGCCCAGCTCGAACTTGTCGGCCGGAAAATCCGGCAGCTCCGCCGCCAGCGCAAGCTGACGCAGGTGGAGCTTGCCGAGAAGATCGGCATCCACCAGTCGGATCTCTCACGCATGGAGCAGGGCGAGTACAAGGTCGGTCTCGACACTTTGCTCAAGATCCTGCAGTGCTTCGACCTATCCATCGGCGACTTCTTCGAAGAAGACAATCGCGCGAACAACGTGTTGGACAAGTACAAGTCGCTCAGCGCGGCAGCTCAGAAAGAAGTCGAAAGCTTCATTGAGTTCAAGCGCAGGCAGGAGCACGACGGCTGGGAGCTCGAGGCCGTGGATGGGGGAGGGGAAGATGAGTGAACCTGTCGTGACATACACAGTCGAAGAGCTTCGCCAGGCAGGTCTCGGGCGCGAGCGCGCCGGCGACTTCGATGGCGCGCTGGAGCTGTACGACGCCGCTCTCTCGCAGGCCTGCACGGATGAAGAGCGCGAGCTGATCACGATCAACAAAGCCGCGGCGCTGATTGCGATCGATCGCAACGGCTCGGAAGTGCAGGTGCTCCCGAGCATCCTGATGCGCCGCCGCAACCCGCATCACACGTTCCTCGCGGCATACGCGTTGACGTACAAGCATCGCCTGCAGAACGACTGCAAGCGCGGCATCTTTTACGGCCAGATCGCTCTCGAAGCGGCCACCGAAGCGAAGCACCCCGCCCGCAAGGTCGCCGTGCTGAACGAGCTCGGCGTCGTGTACGAGATGGACTCGCAGTTCGAGAAGGCCATCGAATGCTTCGATGAAGCGCTGCCGCTGCTCGACTCGATCGAGAGCGCCGAGCAGCGCAAAGTCAGCCGCACGGCCATTCTCCAGAACCTTGGCTACAACAAGCTCCTGGTCGGCCAGACGGTCGAAGGCATCGACATCATCCTCGGCGTCATGAGCGATGTCGATCTTCCGAGCGCGCGCGCCGAATCGCTCATCGATCTTTGCTACGGCTACGTCGAGCTCGGCCAGTTCGAGAAGGCGCGCTGGTTCGGCGAGGAAGGTCTCCGTCTCGCGGAAGAGCCCCGCCAGATCCGCAACGCGCACTATCTGCTTGGTGAAACCGCATACAAGTGCGGCGACACCGATGCGGCCGAGTTCCACTTCGACGAGCTTTCGAAGTTCTATCCGCAGTTCCGCAATCTCAAGAACCTGCTCTTCGCGATCGACCTGCGCGGCATGGTGAATTTGAAACTATGAAACCGAAATTCTTTCTGATTGTCGCGCTGCTCCTCCTGCCTTTCGCAGCATTTGCGAGGCAGGAAGGCGAAGTGCTGCTGACGCCGGACGGAACGCTGTACACGATCGACACCGAATGGGCTGCCGATCATCCGGAAGTCGTCACCGCTTCGAACAACTACCTCGTCCTGACGGCGCGCCGTGGCGACAACGTCGAGCGGCGCCTCGTGCCCGCTTCGCTCAGCGCCGGCATCCACACCAACCCTTCCCTCGCCTACGACAACGACTCGCGCACGCTGTTCATCTTCTGGCAGCACGCCGAGACGCTGATGGAGAGCGAGCTCGTTTTCGAATCGTTCGGTGCGGATGGCGAGTGGGGCTCGGTGACGGCGTTCGGCAACGGCAAGAATCCTCGCTACAACCTCCGCATCGCGCTCACGCGCAAAGCGGAACTGGAAGGCGATGACGGCGCGATCTCGACGGCGTCGGAGCTGAACCTTCACGCCGTGTGGTGGGAGTGGGATTACAACTCCACCAGCGCGTCGGCACGCTACGCGATGCTGACCGTTGAAAACGGCGCCGTCTCGAACATTTCGCTGCACAGCCTCGAAGAGTTCGTTGCACCGCACAGCACCACGTATCCGGTCGATCCGGAGATGAACGCCGAGATCCTGAAGTTCCCCGCCGTTTCGACGACCGCCATGCAGGATTCGGTGGACGTGGTGTTCGGCAATCTCGCTGAGAACGGCTTCCACACGGTGCGCATCCGCCCGCGCTTCAAGCTGCAAGGCGACGCGCGCATCCACATCCCGATCGGCGTGCGCGAGAACGCGTTCCCGGCACCGGAGTTCCGCACCGCGACCGACAACGTCCGCATCGGCGGCTTCACCGGCACCGAAGGGAACGTGGCCTTCTACTTCGACGGCAAGTCCTCGCTGAACTACCTGATGTTCAAGCACGGCCAGTGGACCGACACGCGCTCGATCGCGATCGACGAGGCAGTCACGCGCGACACCGCGCTCGACGCCGTCCGCCGCCTGGTGAACGACACCGAGTAATCGGTACAACCGACAAACGCGAAAAGCCGGCGCGCCAGCGCCGGCTTTTTTGTTTGGTCGTCGTGTGTCGCAGCGCCGCGCGCGCTAAATGCGAGGCTTCGAGTGGCGCACCGAGGTGATGATGCCGACGCCGAGGAGCGCGAGCGCACCGATGGCGATCCACACCGGCTGCGCGCCGAACTTGTAGGCGGCGATCGACAGGGCCACGATCACGATGACCCATCCGAGAAACGAAAGGTTGAACCAATTCACGGCTGTACCTCCGAGGGGCGGAGTCAGCAATGAGAGTGCCACGGCCGTCGGGCGGGCTGACCGCAAACGCAAACGGCCCGGCGCTTTCGCGCCGGGCCGTTGCGAGCTGCGTGATGTCTAACGGATTACAGCTGGTAGACGAAGAACGCGATGAGCAGCGCGTAGATGACGAGCGACTCGATCAAGGCGAGACCGATGATCATCGCCAGACGGATCGCGCCGGCCGCACCCGGATTGCGGGCGATGCCTTCGCAAGCGGCCACGATCGCGCGCGACTGGCCGATCGCACCCGCGGCGGCGGCGATGCCGAGGACGAAGGCTGCGCCGAGGACGCCCCAGCGGACACCAGCCGTCGTCGCGGTCTGCGCCGTCTGTGCATCCTGCGCGAAGGCCGAGAAGGCCGTCAGCGCGAGGAGCACGAACAACAGGATGTGTTTCTTGTTCACTTGATTCTCTCCTTTCGAAAAATCCGAACCCGTAGGTTTTTCTGGTTCTAGTGTTCTTCTGCTGCCGTGGCGCCACCGATGTACACCATCGTCAGCATGATGAAGACGAATGTCTGCAGGAACGCGCCGAAGATGCCCAGGCCCATCATCGGCCAGGGCAGAACGAAGGGCAGCATTCCCATGAAGATGCCGGTGGCGGTGTGCTCACCGAAGATATTGCCGAAGAGACGCATGCCCAGCGAGAGGATGCGGGCCAGGTGGCCGATGATCTCGATCGGAATCATGAGCGGCGCGAGCAGCGGCATCGGGCCCGCGAAATGCGCGAGGTAATGTCCCAGGCCCTGCGTCTTCACACCCTGCCAGTTGTAGTAGAGGAACGCCGTCAGGCCGAGTCCGAACGTCGTGTTCGGATTGCTGGTCGGCGGCTGCAGGAAGAAGAAAAGGCCGAAGATGTTCGAGACGAAGATGAACGAGGCGAAGCCGCCGATGATGTAGAGGTACTTCTTCGACGCGCCGTGCCCGATGATGTCTTCGATCAGGTCTTTCAACCCGCCGACGATCAGTTCGAGGAAGTGCTGAAAGCCGCTCGGGTTGTCGCGGCTGATGCGGCGCGACATGAGCGGAAAGACGATCAGGCTGATCACGAAGACCAGCAGCGCCATCAGCACGTGATCCGGCACCTCGAAGCCGAGCAGCGGCTTCAGAAGGCTGTTGATCGGGTGATAGAGGATTGAGCTTTCGTGTTCCATCAAGACCGCAGAGCCACCTTATTTCGCGAAGCTGCGTACCAGTGAATACAGAGCTTCGCCGCAGATTCCCACCACGACGACCGAGAATCCCAACAACACACTTACCGCATTGAAACGAGCGACGATGATCGTGACCGTGAGCGCCACACCAAGGAGAGCGAAGCGCGCCAGGGAGCGCAACGTCAGCCTCCGAGCGTGCTGGTGTGCCGCCGCCGGCTGCAGGAGAACCGAGACGGTCTCCTCCAACCAAAGGAAGCTGATGATAGTCACGCCCGCACTGCAAGTCAATCCGAGGAAAGCCGGAAAACCGCGGGAAATGAGGCTAAATACCCCGAAAACGACGGCTGCTGCAAAGGCGTTCCGCTTGATCCTCTGGAGGACGTCGGCCGCGGTCTCGCGGTCGTACCAGGGAGCCTCAGGGTCCATTCTTCGTCGCGAACCGAAAGAGATTGACGAACGCCGCGATGATGCCGAAGACGGTGAAGACGACAGTCAGCCACGGCTTCGTGCCGAACAGCTTGTCCATCCACCATCCCCAGCCGAAGCCGAGACCGATGGCGATCGGGAACATCCACCCGATCGACGACGCCTCGAGCATCTGGCGCATGTCGCGCCGCTTCTTATCGTCCATTCGGTATCACGCTCGCCCGCGTGACCACCCACTGCGAAGACGAGGTGATCTGCTGAATCAGCCACTCCGGAGCCAGGCCAATGCCGAGCGTCACGACGATGCACACCGCCAGCACGAGCTTCATGCTGCCGCTCGTCGACACCGCCACTTCGTCATCGCCATCGCGCAGGTACATCGCCACGACGATGCGCAGGTAGTAGTACATCGAGACCGCGGACATGAGCACCGCGATCACGGCCAGCCAGCCGAAGCCCGACTGCACGGCCGCGTAGAACAAAAAGTACTTGCCGATGAAACCGGCCGTCGGAGGAATGCCTCCGAGCGACAGCAAAAAGACGAACATCGCCAGCGCCCACAGCGGCGCGCGGCGGTGCAGGCCTTCAAAGTCGGAGATCTTTTCGCCCGCGTATTCGTGTCGTTCCAGTACGAGCACCGTGGCCCAGATGCCGAGCGTCGCGAAAACGTAGACGACGGAGTAGACCAGGATGCCGCGCACGCCCATCTCCGTCAGCGAAATGACGCCGAGGAGCACGTAGCCGGCGTGTCCGATCGATGAGTACGCGAGCAGACGCTTGATGTTGTCCTGCGTGATCGCGGCGACGTTGCCGACGATCATCGACAGCGCGGCAATCGTCGCGAGCACGTAGCTCCAGTCGATCTGAAAGTGCGGCAGCGCGACATAAAAGATGCGCGCGAAAATCGCGAACGCCGCCGATTTCGAAGCAGTCGAAAGAAACGCGGTGATCGGCGTCGGCGCGCCTTCGTAAACGTCCGGCACCCACACGTGGAACGGCGCCGCAGCGATCTTGAAGCAGAGCCCTGCCCCGAGAAGCATCACGCCGAACATGAGCGCATCGTTGTTCACGAGCGTGCTGAGCGCCGTCGCAATGCGCAGCAGGTTGAGCGTGCCGGTGACGCCGTAAATCAGCGAGATGCCGTACAGCAGGATCGCCGAACTGACGGCGCCGAGGATGAAGTACTTCATCGCCGCTTCGGTCGATTTCAGCTGGTTCTTGTAGTAGCCGGCCAGGATGTAGCTCGACAGCGACATCAGCTCGAGACCAACGTAGATCGACGCGAGATGAACGCCCGACGCCATGAACATCATGCCGCACAGCGCGAACGCGAGCAGCGAGTAGTACTCCCACGCGGAGTAGCGCGACTGACTCAGGAATTCATCCGAGAGCAGCGTGATGATCGCGATCGTCAGAATGAACAAAAACTTGAAGAAAATCGAAAACGCGTCCAGCGCGAACATGCCGGCAAAACCGCTCGACTGCGCGAGTCCCGGCACCGTCCACGAGCACGCTACGAGCGACGCTGCGGCAATCACCAGCAACGCCAGCATCGACCATTTCGCCGTCCGCTGCTCTCCTCGGAAACCCGCCACCGGCGCGATCAGCAGCAGCGACGCACCGATCGTGACGATGATCTCCGGCAGGATGAAGACCGCGTCGGTCCAGTTCATTTCTCCGCGACCTCGTGGTGGCCTTCAGCCGGGGCGGTGGGCACCGCAGGATACGTGACCGGATTCTTATCAAAGTACGTCGGCTCGACTTTGCGGACGATGTAGTCGACCGGCTGCTCGATGATGTCGAAGAAGACTTTCGGCGCGATGCCGATCCAGATCATCAGGGCGACGAGCGGCAGCATGATGGCGAGCTCGCGGCGGTTCATGTCGGGAACGTGCTGGTTGGCCGGATTGTCGAGCGGACCCCAGAAGACGCGCTGGTAGAGCCACAGGAGATACGCGGCGCCGAGGACGATGCCGACGGCGGCGAAGACGGCCCAGACGATGGAGCGATTCGCGGCGCCGAGCAGAATCGTGAACTCGCCGATGAAGCCGTTCAGCGCGGGCAATCCCATCGACGACAGCGCGGCGATGAGGAAGAGCGTCGCGTACATCGGCATCTGTTTGGCGAGGCCGCCGTACTCGGAGATCAGTCGCGTGTGGCGCCGTTCGTAGATCACGCCGACGAGCAGGAAGAGCGCGCCGGTGGAGATGCCGTGATTGATCATCTGCAGCACCGAGCCGCGCAGCCCCATCGGATTCAGCGCGAACATGCCGAGCATGACGAAGCCGAGGTGCGACACGGAAGAGTAAGCGACGAGCTTCTTCATGTCCTTCTGCACGAGCGACACGAGCGCGCCGTAGATGATGCCGATGATCGATAGCACGACAATCGGGACGACCAACTGTTTCGTGGCATCAGGCAGGATCGGCAGAGCGAATCGCACGAAACCATACGTGCCCATTTTGAGGAGCACGGCCGCGAGGATGACGGAGCCCGCGGTCGGCGCTTCCACGTGCGCGTCGGGCAGCCACGTGTGGAACGGGAACATCGGCACCTTGATGGCGAAGCCGAAGAAGAAGCCAAGGAAGATCCAGAACTGCAGTGAGGGCGGAATGAGGTGGCCGATCTCGTGGAACTTCAGGACGCTGAACGTCGGATCGTTGCCGAGACCGGCGATGTTGAGGAACGGAATGCCGCCGTCATTGAAGAAGTAGAGCGCCAGGATCGACAACAGCATCAGCACCGATCCGGCCAGCGTGTAGAGGAAGAATTTGATCGCCGCGTAGAGCTTTCGCGCGCCGCCCCAGATGCCGATGATGAAGTACATCGGCACGAGCATTACTTCCCAGAAGATGTAGAAGAGGAAGAAGTCGAGCGCGCAGAACGTGCCGATCATGCCCGTCTGCAGCAGAAGGAGCAGCGTGTAGTACTCCTTCTCGCGATAGGTGATGGCTGTGAACGACGAGACGATGGCGATCACGCCCATGAACGTCGTCAGGAGAATGAGCAGGAGCGAGATGCCGTCGATGCCGAAGTGGTAATTGACGTGCAGCGAGGGGATCCACTCGCGCTTGAACTGGAATTGCCACATCGCGTCGCCGGACTTGCTCGCGTCGAAGTTCGGCCAGAGCCAGAGTGACACGAGGAAGTCGATGATGGCCGTGGCCGTGGCGACGATCCGGATCGCGCGCGCGTTGCTCTTGTTCACGAAGAACAGAATGACCAGCGCGCCGATCAGCGGGATGTACGTGATGATGTTGAGAATGCCCATTCGTTCCTCATGGCTGCGGCTGTCCGTGGACAGTCCTCAGCTCCTCACGGCTTACGGCTTCATGAACAGATAGACCACGGTGATCAGGACGATGCCGCCGCCCATGACGAGCGCGTAGTTTTGAACGAGACCACTCTGCATGCGGCGCAGGAACGTCGAGCCGCCTTTCGCGCTGTAGCCGACGCCGTTGACCGCGCCGTCGACGATGTAGCGGTCGAAGAGCCACGAGCCGTGGCCGAGCAGAAAGACGGTGACGTGGCGGACGCCGTTGACGATGCCGTCGAGGATGTGCCCGTCGAACCACGACAGCGCGCGGCTGAGCCACATCGTGCCGGCGATGGCGGTCTTCGCATACAGCTCGTCGACGAAGTACTTGTTCTCGAGGACGCGGTGCACCGGCGCGAAGGTCGCGGCCAGACGTTTCGGCGTCGACCAGAGCGGATCGCGCTTGTAGAAACGCCACGCCAGGAAAATGCCGAATGAGGCGATGGCGACGGAGATGAGCATCAGCGCCCATTCCATCGCCGCGGACGCTTCATGAAATTCGTACGGTTCGCCGGCCAGCGGCAGCAGCACCGGCGAGAGCCAGCGCTGGAACGACGTCGGATGCGAGCCGCCGAGCACCGCAGGAATGCCGATCCAGCCGCCGACGATCGAGAGCACCGCCAGGATGGCCAGCACGCCGGTCATGCTCCACGGCGATTCATGCGGATCGTGCGAATGCACGTGATGTCCGTGCGCCTTGTCGCTGTGCTCATCGCCCTGATCGAGATGCCGCTGATCGGGGATGAGATTGTGGCCGCCGTGCGCGGGCTCCGACTCTTCGATCCCTTCCACATGCGCGCCGCGGTACTCGCCCTGGAACGTCATGAAGTAGAGGCGGAACATGTAGAACGCCGTGAGGCCCGCGGCGAACGCGCCGACGAACCAGATCAAGCCTGAGTAGGCGAACGCGTTCGCGAGAATCTCGTCTTTCGAGAAGAAGCCCGCAAGCGGCGGGATGCCGGCGATGGCGATCGTCGCCACGAGCATCGTCCAGTGCGTGCGCGGCATGTACTTGCGCAGACCGCCCATCTTGCGCATGTCCTGCTCGCCGCCGCAACCGTGAATGACCGAGCCGGCGCCGAGGAAGAGACACGCTTTGAAGAACGCGTGCGTCATCACGTGGAAGATCGCGGCCGTATACGCGCCGACGCCCGCGGCCAGGAACATGTATCCGAGCTGCGAGACGGTCGAATACGCGAGGACTTTCTTGATGTCGTTCTGCGCGAGACCGATCGACGCGGCGAAGATGGCGGTGATCGCGCCGATGATCGCCACCACGAGCCCGGCTTCCGGCGCCATGCGGAACAGCACGTTCGAGCGGACGACCATGTAGACGCCGGCGGTGACCATCGTGGCGGCGTGAATCAGCGCGGAGACCGGCGTCGGACCGGCCATCGCGTCCGGCAGCCAGACGTACAGCGGCACCTGCGCGGACTTGCCGCACGCGCCGACGAACAACAGCAGGCAGATTGCCGGTGCGATCCAGCCGTAATGCTCCGGCCCACCCGTCGCCGCGAGCGCGAAGACTTTGCCGTAATCCGCGCTGCCGAAGGTGTTGAAGATCAGGAAGATGCCGAGGATGAAACCGAAGTCGCCGATGCGATTGGCGATGAATGCTTTCTTGCCCGCGTCGGCGGCGAAGTTCTTGTCGTAGTAGAAGCCGATCAGGAGATACGAGCAGAGACCGACGCCTTCCCACCCGACGAACATGACGATGTAGTTCGCGCCGAGCACGAGCAACAGCATCATGAACATGAAGAGATTGAGGTAGGTGAAGAAGCGCGTGTAGCCCTTCTCGTGCGACATGTAGCCGGTCGCGTAGACATGGATCAGGAAGCCGACCCACGTCACGATCATCAGCATCGTGCATGACAGCGGATCGACGCGGAACGCAAAGTCGACCGCGAAATTCGCGATGGCGTTCCCGACGTGGCCCATGCCGGTGGGGATCCACGTGTAGTACGTCACGACGACCGGCGTGTTGTGCGCGAGGAACGGCACGACTACGCCTGCCGTGGCGGCGATCGCGGAGAGCAGCGTCGAACCGAGCGCGAAGACGTTGGTGATGGTCTTGTTCTTCGGCGTATGCGGATGCGCGAACGCGCGCGCGCCATTCACGAGCGCGCCCAAAGCCGGCAACAGGACGACGAGGAGGAGCGCGTTACCCATGCAGTGTCGTCACCTCGTCGACGTTGATCGTGGAGCGCAGCCGGTACAACTGAATGATGATCGCGAGCCCCACCGCCGCTTCACCGGCCGCAATGGTGATGACGAAGATCGTGAACACCTGCCCCTCCAGCGAGGAGAGCCGGTGCGAAAACGCGATGAGATTGATGTTGACCGCATTGAGCATCAACTCGATGCACATCAACACCGTGATCATGTTGCGGCGAATGATCACCCCGACCAGCCCGACCGTGAAGAGCGTGCCGGAGAGCATGAGGTAGGCCTGAGTGCTAGGCAATTGGCGCCTCCTGCGGAGGCGAATTGAGAATTGAAAATTGAAAATTGAAAATTGGCGAGACGGCGCCGGCGGCGCACGAATTTTCAATTTTCAATTTTTCATTTTCAATTGCGACGACGTAGTCGGAGTTACGCACTCATCGCCTCCTTCACTTCCTTCTCCACTTCCGCTCTCTCCAGAATGAAGTGCGGCGTCGCTTCCTCTTCCTCGGCTGACAGTTCCCGTTTGCCGATGATGATGGCGCCGATCATGGCGACGAGGAGGAAGAGCGAGGCCACTTCGAATGGGACGAGGTAGTCGGTGTAGAGCGCCATGCCGATTGCTTCGGCGTTGCGGTTCGGGACGTAGCGCGTTTTGCGCAGGAGTTTGTTCGGGTCGTCGGGGTGCGGAACGATGTAGTGCTCTTTGACCGTCGTGAGGCGCGACGGCTTGTTCACTTCATCGTGATACGCGCCGGTGCGGACGATGGTGAAGAAGACCACCATCAGGCCGATGCCGACGGCGAGGCCGCCTTTCCAGAAGCGCGACAGCACGCGCTCATCCGGCAGATGGCGCACGTTGATCAGCATGACCACGAAGAGGAACAGCACCATGATGCCGCCGGCGTAGACCAGCACCTGCACGGCAGCCACGAACTCCGCGGAGCGCAGCACGAACAACACGGCTACGCAGAGGAACGTCACCAGCAGGAAAACGGCGGAGTGCACCGGATTGCGCATCGCCACGACGAGCAGCGAGGACGCCACCGCGATCGTGCCGATGACGAGGAAGACGAGCAGCGGCATCTGGCCCGTGATCTCGTTCATCGCTCCACCGTCCCGCCGATCTGCTTCTGCCCTTCGTTTCCTTCGAGTCGCGCGGAGTCTTCCGGCTCCGGCAGGCCGGAGTACTTCGGACGGTCGTCCCAGTACTCGAGCTCCTGCATGTTGAAGTAAAGATCGTTGCGATCGTATGTGGCCAGCTCGTACGTCTTCGTGGTGAGCCAGATCGACTTCGGCTTCGTCGGGCAGGCTTCTTCGCAGAGCGCGCAGAACATGCAGCGCTTCACGTCGATGTCGTAGCGGTCGAGGACTTTGACCTTTTTCTTTTTGCCGTCGACCTCGAGCGTCTCGTCGTGGACGTCGATGTAGATGATGTCGATGGGACAGGCCACCGCGCACAGCTTGCAGGCGATGCAGCGCTCGTAGTTGAAGCGGAACATGCCGCGATAGCGGTCCGCAGGCTCCATGCGCTCTTCCGGATAGCGCACCGTCACCTTCGGTTTGAAGAGCTCGCGGAACGTGGTCTTCAGCCCCTCGAGCAGATCGAGCACGAGGAACTTCTCGGACCACCGCGCCTTCGAATACTCAACTTGCATGGATCACCTTTTCGCGAGCGGCCGCCCGCTTCGGCGCGGGACGGAAGAGATAGAAGAGCGTGGCGCCGATGGTGCCGAGGCCGATCCAGTACATCAGCCGCTCCTGTCCCGCGAGCACGAAGACAGCGGTGACGACGATGTTCGCCAGCGCGAGCGGAATCATCCACTTCCAGCCGAGGTCCATGAGCTGATCGAAGCGGAAGCGCGGGAACGTGGCGCGGAACCAGACGTAGATCAGCATGAACACCATCACCTTCGAGAGGAAGATGACGGCGCCGAGCAGGCCGCCGAGGAAGCCCCAGCTGCGCAGCACTTCGGTGGTGAGGCCGAGGCCGAACATGCCCAGCGTCCAGCCGCCGAAGAAGAGGCTGACCATCAGCGACGAGTTAACGATCATCATCGCGTACTCGGCCAGCATGAAGAACGCGAACTTCATCCCGCTGTACTCGGTGTGATAGCCGGCCACCAGCTCCGATTCCGCTTCCGGCAAATCGAACGGCGTGCGGTTGTTCTCCGCGTTCATCGACACGAGGAAGATGAAGCAGGCCACGATCTGGGGCAGGAAGTTCCAGGCGTTCGCTTCCTGATAGCGGACGATCTGCACGAGATCGAGCGACCCGCTCAGCATCAGAACGCCGACGATGGAGAGGCCGAACGGCACCTCGTACGACACCATCTGCGCGGCCGAGCGCAGGCCGCCCATCAGCGAGTACTTATTGTTCGACGCCCAGCCGCCCAGGATGATGCCGTAGACGGCGGTGGAGGTCAGCGCGAGGATGGCCAAGAGGCCCACGTTGATGCGCGTGACGGTGAACGTCGGCGGCGGTCCGTACGGAATCGCGCAAAGCACGATGAACGCCGGAATGATCGGCAGCATCGGCCCGAGAAAGTACGCAACCTTCTCCGCGCTGGACGGCAGGATGTCTTCCTTCAGCAGCAGCTTCACCGGATCGGCGATGCCCTGCAGAAGGCCCCACGGTCCGACGCGATTCGGCCCGAGCCGCGCCTGCATGAACCCGAGCACGCGCCGCTCGATCCACGTCATGAGAATGACGATGACCTGCACGATCACGAACGCGATCAGAAACTTCACGACCGGCCAGACGAGGTAAGTGAGCAGCGCTTTGTTCATCGATCGACTTCTCCGAGAACGATGTCGATCGTTCCGATCAGCGCCACGAGATCGGAGACCAGGTGGCCTTGCGCCATGGCGGGCAGCGCCTGCAGGTTCACGAAGCTCGGCGGGCGGACGTGGCAGCGGTAGGCGTTCTGGGTCTTGCCATCGCTGACGATGTAGTAGCCCAGCTCCCCTTTCGGCGATTCGATGGAGTGGTAGACCTCCCCTTCCGGCGGACGGATGACGCGCGAGATCTTCGCTTTGATGTCACCTTCCGGCGTCTGGCGGATCAGAGGGATGCACTGCTTCAGGATGCGGCTGCACTGCCGCATCTCTTCCATGCGCACGAGGTAACGGTCGTAGGTGTCGCCGTTCCTGCCCACAGGGATCTCGAAGTCGAGCTCGGGATAGCACTCGTACGGCTGCGCGCGGCGGAGATCCCACTCCACGCCCGAGCCGCGCAGCGGCGGACCGGTGATGCCCCACTCGATCGCATCTTCCGGCGACAGCACGCCGATACCGACGGTGCGCTTTTTCCAGATGCGATTCGTCGTGAGCAGCGATTCGTATTCGTCGACGGCCGGATCGAACTTCACCAGGAACGCTTCGAGATCTTCGAGCCAGCCGGGCGGCAGATCGTCGGGCATGCCGCCGATGCGCATGCAGTTCAGCGTGAGACGCGCGCCGCAGTACGTTTCGAAGAGGTCGAGGATCTGTTCGCGCTCGCGGAAGCAGTAGAAGAACGGCGTCATCGCGCCGATGTCGATCGCGTGCGTCGCCAGCCAGAGCAGGTGCGAGGAGATGCGCTGCAGTTCGGAGAGGATCACGCGCATCAGCTGCGCGCGCTTCGGAATCTGCCCGGTGATGCCGAGGATCTTTTCGACGGTTTCGACGAAGCCGAGGTTGTTGGTGGCGGAGGCGACGTAATCCATCCGGTCCGTGTGCGGGATGCACTGCGGATAGGCCATGTGCTCGAAGAGCTTTTCAGTGCCGCGGTGGAGGTAGCCGATGATCGGCTTGGCGTCGATGATCCGCTCGCCGTCGATGCGCAGCAGCACGCGAAGCACGCCGTGCGTGGAGGGATGCTGAGGCCCGAAGTTGACCTCCATCTCGTGGACGTCAAACATGGAGCGCCTCCGGGTTAGTGGCTAGCGGCCAGCGGCCAGTCGTCAGAGGCAATGCGCACGTGCCGCGGTTTTTCTGACCGCTGGCCGCTGGCCACCGCCCGCTCATGCTTCTTCCTCCGTAGTCGCCGCTGTCGCCGCGGCCACGGCCGCTTTCGGCGCGGGAGCCGCCGCTTTCGCGGCGTTTCCGCCGCCGCCGATCTGCGCGATCGGCCAGGTGCCGTAGCGCTTCCACTCCCCTTTGAAGACGTTCACGTCCTTCACATCCTTGCCGGTCGATCCGGCTTTCGGACCGCCGCCTTCGGGGAAGACTTCGGGGTAGATGCGCGCGCCCGTATCGACGCCGCGGATCGGAAAGTCCTTGCGCAGCGGGAAGCCGTTGAAGCCTTCCCACATCAGGATCCGTTCGAGATTCGGATGTCCGGAGAACTGGATGCCGAACATGTCGTACGTCTCGCGCTCGTGCCAGTTGGCCGTCTTCCAGACACCGGTCACGGATGGAACGGGAGTGTTCTCGTCGGTCCAGACGCGCAGCCGCACGCGTGCGTTTTTGCGGAAGGAGTAGAGCGTGTACGAGACGCTGAAGCGGAGATTGGTGTGGCCGGGGAACTTCGAGTAGTCGACGCCGGCGAGATCGACGAGGTAGTTGAAGCCGTCGTCTTTGAACGCGCGGCAGACTTCGGCGATGCGGTCGCGGTCGACGAAAAGCGTGATCTCGCCGACGAACTCCTTGGCGCCGGCGATGGCGTCGCCCACGCGAGCAACCGCCGCGGCCACGAGCGGGTCGCGCTTGATCTCATCCACGCTGCGTCCTGTGGGCGCAGCGGGAGCGGGAGCGGGGCTTGGCGGGATTTGCTCGGACATTTACCAGTTCCCAGTTGCCAGTTGCCCGGGCGGGGGCAACGGGCAAGTGGCAACCGACAAACTCACGCGCCCGAGTAAGACTTGCCTGCCTCCTCCATCAACTTCTTCAGCATGTCGAACGTCTCGGATTCGCCCGGGACGCAGAGGGAAATGTCGTCGGTCTCGCCGCTGGCGATTGCGTCCGCGTAGCCTTCGCAATCCCAGCCGCAGGCGCCGCAATCGGTCTGCGCCATGGCCGCGAACAGCTTCGTGTTGAACTTGCCGCCCATCTCCTGCGCCATGGCCATGCGCTCGGGGAGCGTCAGGTCTTCGCGATGGAACGGAGCGGCCGGCGACGCGCCGTCGGTGGCGTCGCCCGGGACGACTTCGGGAGCCGCTGCCTGCGCGATGTCGGCTTCGGTCACGCTGCCGTCTGCAGCAGGAGCGGCCGCGGGAGCGGGTGCCGCTTTCGGCTTCGCGGGAGCGGCCACGCCGCCGCCGGCCATCGGCGGCTCGCGCCGCACGCCGGAGATCGGCGCGGGCCGCAGCTGCTGCACGGCCGCCTGCTCCGCGCGCAGCGCCGGACCTTCATGTTCGGGACGAATGGCGTCGCGCACCGCAGCGCGCGCAAAGTCGTACGCCTCTCCTCCTTTGCGGAGGATATGCATCTTCTCGATCTTCTTCTGGAGCTCCATCAGTCCCCAGATCAGCGCTTCCGGACGCGGCGGGCAGCCCGGCACGTAGACGTCGACCGGGATGAGGCGATCGACGCCCTGCGTCACGGCGTACGTGTCGTACGGACCGCCGCACGTGGCGCACGAGCCCATGGCGATCACCCATTTCGGATCGGGCATCTGATCCCAGAGGCGGCGGACGATCGGCGCCATCTTCTCGGTGACGGTGCCGGAGACGATCATCAGGTCGGCCTGGCGTGGGGTGGCGCGGAAGACTTCGGCGCCGAAGCGCGCCATGTCGTGCCGCGGGTCGAGCACGGCCATCATCTCGATCGCGCAGCAGGCCAGCCCGAACTGCATCGGCCAGAGCGACGACTTGCGCGCCCAATTGAAAAACTTATCTACCGTGGTGGTGAGGACGTTCGAGTCGAAGCGATTCTCGATCAGACCCATGAAAGAACCTTCCTCTTCCAGGCGTAGAAGTAACCGATCAGGAGAATCGCAAGGAAAATTGCCATCTCGACAGCTCCGAACCAGGAGAGCTGTTTGAACCGGATCGCCCAGGGAAAGAGGAAGACCGTCTCGACATCGAAGATGATGAAGAGGACCGCAATGAGGAAGTAGCGGACCGAGAAACGGTGGTCGAAAGCGAGCGAAGTGGCGGCCACACCGCATTCGTACGGCTCGAGCTTCACCTTCGAAGCCCGCGACGCGCGGATGAGCGGCGTAATGATGAAAAGCGTGAGGACCGGCACCGAGACTACGATGAGCGCGGCTACCAGCAACACCGAGTAGTTTGCCATCTGTTCTCGCTGAGAAACGACCGAGCGCAATTGTAAGCAGAGGTCCTTAGGAGTCAAGGAAATGTCATCACCTGCGCCGCGCGTGAGGAGACTGCGGCGACTTTCCGCCAGTGTTGACAACGCGGATCACCACAGATCCTGCTGAAATGACCATCCATCGAGCGGCACTCCGGCGGCCTGAACCAGCACCCGCATCTCCTCACCAATGCCGTCCGGAAGCACCAATCGGCGCGCATCTTCCCGCGCTTCGAGCAGTTCCACGCTGCCGGTGACGTCCTGCGCCGGACGAAATAGCTCGTGCTCGCCGATGCCGACGGCCAGCAGGAATCGATTCAGCCGCGTGAACGAGAGGGTGGTCAGCCCCTCGCGCTCCCCCGCCTTCTCCAGATCGGTGAAGTTGATGTGCGCGGTGAGGTCCTGCATCCCCGGATCGACGAGCAGATCGCGCGAGACGCGCTGCTGCGAGTACGAAGCGGCCGTTCCGTAGCGGCGGATGCGCGGATGAAAGAGCTTCTTCTGCTCGAAGCCGTAGTCGATCGTGACCACCAGCCCGCGCGTGACGAGGCGCGCCAGATCGCGGTAGTACGCGCTCCATTCGAGCGAGACATCCGCAAACTGGCCGTCTTGCAGCGTCACGCCGCGCTCGGCGAAATAATCAAGGTAGGGCGCGGCCGCTTCGTGCTCCGTCCAATCGAGCACGCCGTCTCGCTCCGTCACCCACAATTCGTGCAGTTCGTCGCCGCGCTGCACGAGTCGCGCGAACGGAAACGCATCGAACAGCTCATTCGAGATGACGAAGTGGCAG